>JBEPVY010000018.1:0-26031 GCA_041690835.1 Vulcanimicrobiota bacterium
CGCATCCGAAGCGTCGCCGAGCGACGAGGTCACGATCCGTGCGGACGCGCCGTAGCCTCGTCGATCTCGACGACCTCTCAGCCGCCGATCTGGCATCGATCTTCGACCGGACCCGTGCGTTCGAGACCGGCGCTCCCGCCAAGACGCTCGACGGCCTCGCCTGCGTCAACATGTTCTTCGAACCGTCGACGCGTACGTTCACATCCTTCAATCTCGCGGAGCTGCGCCTGGGCGCACACGTCGTCAACCTGGCACCGAAGGACTCGAGTCTCGCGACCAAAGGTGAGACCGTCGAGGACACCGCGATCACGCTTGCCGCCATGGGCATCGGCGTGCTGGTGGTGCGCCATCCGGAGGCCGGCTTCCCGGGCAAGGTCGCCAAGGCGTTCGACGGACACGTCGTCAATGCGGGGGACGGCGGTCACGCGCATCCGACCCAGGCGCTCTTGGATATCCATACCTTGCAAGAGGAGTTCGGCGACATCTCCGGGCGCTCGATCGCGATCGTCGGCGACGTGTTGCACAGCCGCGTCGCGCACTCGACCATCCGGGGCCTCCGTCGGCTCGGCGCGCACGTCGTTCTGGTCGGACCCGAAGCGTTCTTGCCGGATTCGTATGGCGCGCCGGGCATTTCCATCGAGCGCGATCTCGACGCGATCCTGGCGTCCGTCGACGCGATCGTCCTCCTGCGGATCCAGCGCGAGCGTTTTGCCGACATGCCGCTCGGCGATGCAGAGTACGTCGCGCGCTACCGCTTGGATGCGAAGCGCTTGAAGCGGCTGCGGCCCGAGACGATCGTGATGCACCCGGGGCCGTACAATCGCGGCGTCGAGCTGGATGACGTCGTTCTCGAGTACGCCGGCTGGCGGTACGCCAAGCAAGTGATGCACGGCGTCGGCGTGCGCATGGCGGTCCTCGACTTTCTGGTCAACGGCCACTCCTGATGCTGATCCGTGGCGGCCGATTGATCGATCCCGCGAGCGGCATCGACGGACTGTTCGACGTACGCGTGCGGGAAGGCGTAGTCGCCGAGATCGGGGCGCACCTCGCTCCGACGGACGATGAGGAACTCGTCGAGGCGACGGGTTCGATCGTCGCTCCCGGTTTCATCGACATCCACGCCCACCTGCGCGATCCCGGGTTTCCCGAGAAGGAGACGTTTGCAAGTGGCTCCGCGGCGGCCGTTCGCGGCGGCTTCACCGCGATCGCGTGCATGCCGAACACCGAGCCCGCGCTGGACAACACCGACATCCTGGCGGCTCTCCGCGAACGCGCGAGCGCGCCGGGGCTCGCATGCCGCATCTATGCCATCGCGGCGATGACACGCGGCCGGCGCGGGACGGAGGTGCTCGACTACGACGCTCTGGCGAAGGCCGGTGCCGTGGCCTTCAGCGACGACGGGAGTCCGGTCGGCGACGATGCCGTCATGCGCGCGATCGCCGTGCGGGCGCGCTCGACGGGTCGCCGGCTGATCGCGCATGCCGAAGAGGAGGATCCGATGGTCGTCCGGGATCTTGCGCTGGCGCGCGAGACCGGCACCCCTTGGCACATCGCGCACGTCTCGACGGCGGTCTCGGCCGGTGCCGTTGCCGAAGCCAAACGCGCCGGCATCGATGTCACCTGCGAAGTGACGCCACATCATCTGTTCTTCACGAGCGCGCTCGTCGCCGAGATCGGCGGGGCCGCCAGGGTGAATCCGCCGTTACGCACCGAGGCGGATGCGCGCGCGTTGCGCGATGCCGTCCGGAGGGGCGAGATCGATGCATTCGCCACCGACCACGCACCCCACACGGCCGCCGAGAAAGCGCTGCCGTTCGAGCGCGCCGCGTTCGGTTTCAGCGGTCTGGAAGTCGCGGCCGGTGCGTATGCGCTGGCCATCCCGGACCTTCCGGTCGGCCGCTTCGTAGCGTTGCTCTCGACCAATCCGGCGAGAGTTCTCGGGCTTCCCGGAGGATCGCTCGGCATCGGCGCACCGGCCGACGTGACGATCTTCGCCGATCGGCCGTGGACGGTGCGCGCGGCGGACTTCGTCTCCAAAGGGAAGAGCACGCCGTTCGACGGGATGCGTCTCCCGCGCAGCGTCATTGCGACCATCGTCGCCGGGACCTTGCGCTATCGCGCCGAAGGTCCGGTCTCGGCATGACCACACCCGCAGCACTCTTCTTGGCAGACGGTTCGCGCTTCGACGGCCGGGGTCTGGAGTTCGAAGGCCTCGCGCTCGGCGAGGCCGTTTTCTATACGGGCATGACCGGCTACGAAGAGGCGCTCACCGATCCGTCCTATGCGGGACAGTTGCTCACGTTCACCTATCCCATGATCGGCAACTACGGGATCTCGGGAACCGCCGCGCAATATCCGCGCGCGTGCGTCTCCGGTGCGATCTTCAAGAGCGTCGCGCGGCATCCGTCCCACCATCAGAGCACGACGGACCTCGCTTCCTGGCTGCGCGAACAGCGCATTCCGGCGATGGAAGCGGCGGATACGCGCGCGATCACGATCGCGTTGCGCGAACACGGGACGATTCTTGCGGCGCTGGCCGTCGGCAGCGACGCGATGGAGCGGGCCGAACGCGAGCTCGGCGCGTACGCGCGAACGGCGACGACGGCGATGTTGGTCCCGAGCGTCGCGACCCGCGATCGCTACGCCGAGGGCCCGATCGACGGAACGCGCGTGACCTTGCTCGACTGCGGCGTCAAACGCGCCATCCTCCGCGACCTGACGGCGCTCGGCGCGCGCGTGACCGTTCTGCCGTACGACGCCGACGATACGACGATCCTGGCGACCGATCCCCAGGCGGTCTTCATCTCGCCGGGTCCGGGCGATCCGACCGACCTCCCTGCTACCATCGCGACCCTGCGCGGACTGCTGGATCGGGTCCCGCTTTACGGCGTCTGCCTCGGCCATCAGTTGCTCGCGCTTGCGTGCGGCGCGCGTACCTACAAGCTGCCGTACGGTCACCGCGGCGGGAACCAGCCGGTCAAGGACCTCGCGCGCAACGAAGTCATGATCACCGCGCACAATCACGGTTATGCCGTCGACGGCGCGAGTCTGCCGGACGATCTCGAGGCGACCATGACCAATCTCAACGACGGCACCAATGAGGGATTCCGGCACCGGCGGCTGCCGATCGCCGCGGTCCAGTTCCATCCCGAAGCTTCGCCCGGCCCGGCCGATGCGAGCGACCTGTTCGCGCGGTGGTTGGCCGATGCGCGCTAGACATGCGTTCGGGCTCGCGACGCTGATCCTCGCGATGGGCTCGGTCGCAGGCGCACAGGCGTTGCCTCGGCTCGACGTGACGAGCTTCACGTTTACCAGCGACACCCGCTCGCCGGCGCAGGAGCAACCGTTCCATCTGATCATCGACGTCCACATCCGGGGCCGGATCGACGATCTGGAGGGCGTCGTGCTTCCGCAACTCGGAACGCTCGAGATCCTGGGCGACGAGAAGCATACGACCGTTCGCGGCGACGCTACCGAGTACCGCGAATCGATCGCGGTGGTCGCGCATCGCGGCGGAACGATCGCGATTCCGCCCGCCTACCTCGATGCGATCGATGCCCGGGACGGGAAGCCGAAGCGGTTTCTCTCCGATCCCCTCACGTTGCAGGTCTCGGGCCCTGCGGGCTTGCTGATCCCCGACTCCGCTACGGACGAGCACCGTTTGAGGGGCCTCATACGCATCGGCGGCTTCAGTATCGGCGCGTTGTTGATCGTCGCGCTCGCGCTCTTGGCTCTCGGATTGCGTAAAGCGCCCGTGCCGATCGCCGATGCGGAGGTGGTCGAGCCCGAACCGGTCGCGCTCTCGCAGGCGGCGCCGGTCGATGCCATGGTCGAGGCGCGCCGATATCTCACCCACGATCCATCCCGCGAGAGCGCCCTTGCCGCGCGTTCGGCGCTCTGGCATTCGATCGGCGCGGGCGACGGCGAGACGCTGGCCGACGTCGTACGTCGTCCGGCCGCTCACGACCCGGTCCTACGTGCGGTCCTGCGTGCGCTCGAACGCGCCGCGTTCACCGGCGACGACGATCGACCCGCCGCGATCGAAGATGCCCTACGCGCGCTCGACGGGTACCGCGCGTGAACGCGACGCCGCGCGATCTGCTCGCAGCTCTCGGTCGCACCATCGTCGGCCAGCACGAGACGCTTGAAGCGCTCGTCCTGGCCGCCATCGCCGACGGACACGTCCTGCTCGAAGGACCGCCCGGTCTTGCCAAGACGCTCGCCTGCCGCGCTCTGGCCGCGGCGCTCGACGGCGAGTTCAAGCGGATCCAGTTCACGCCGGACCTGTTGCCGAGCGACGTCGTCGGCACGCGCATCTTCGACCAGAGCGAGACCGCGTTCTCGACCGTGCTCGGACCGGTCTTCGCAAACGTCCTGCTGGCGGACGAGATCAATCGCGCACCTGCCAAGGTGCAGTCGGCGCTGCTCGAAGCGATGCAGGAGCGTCAGGTGACGATCGGTCCGCAGACGCACGCGCTGCCGGATCCGTTCGTCGTGCTCGCGACGATGAATCCGCTCGATGCGGACGGGACGTATGCGTTGCCGCTCGCACAGATGGATCGTTTTCTGATGAAGATCGTGCTCGGCTATCCGACGCGAGAAGAGGAACGCGCCATTCTCGACCGCTTCGGCGGCGAGGACGTGCAGCCACCGAGCGGTATCGCCGGACTGGACGACCTGCGCGCCTGGCGTACCGGCGCGCGCGCGGTGCACGTCGACGACCGTCTCAAGGAGTACATCGTCGATCTGGTGGCGGGCACCCGAAAGCCGTTGCCGGATGCAGGCGGTTATATCGAACGCGGCGCGAGTCCGCGTGCGAGTCTGGCCGTCCTGCGATTGGCGCGCGCCAAGGCATATCTCGAAGGGCGTACCTTCGTGCTACCCGACGACGTGCGCTCGGTAGCGCTGCCGGTCCTCCGTCATCGCATCGCCTTCTCGTACCGCGTTCAGGCCGAGGGCCTCGATCCGGACGGACTGGTGCGCGCCTGCATCGCGGCGGTTCCCGCGCCATGACCGGCGAGCCGCTGCGCGCGGCACTGCTTGCGGGGAAACGACGCCCGCGCGCGCGCGGCGGCGGCTCGCCGACCAAGTATCGGGGCGACGGCTATGAGTTCGTCGAGGTTCGCGAGTACGTGCCCGGCGACGACCCGCGACGGATCGATTGGGCCGCAACGGCGCGTTCCGGCGGATTGCAGACGCGCGTCGTTCTCGAAGACGTGGCTCTGACGTTGGCGGCGATCGTCGACGACTCGCCGTCCATGCGGGTCGGACGCGTCCGCGAACTGGCGACGGCTGCCGACGAGGCGCTCGCGGCCTGGTTCGGAGCGGCCCGGGCCGACGATCGGTGCATTCGGGTCTTCCCGGAAGCCGTGCTCGCTCCCGCGTTGCGCGGACCGGCGGCTGCGTATGCGTGCGCGCAGTCGAGGGGTACGGCGGCCTTCGATCTGATGCGTGCCTGTGCGGCCGCGCGCGCGGCGCTACCGCGCGGAAGCGCCTTGCTGCTGGTCACCGACGCCTTCGATCTGCGCGCCGACGCGGATGCGCGCCTCGCCGACCTCGGCGAGCGCTGCGATTGCACGGTCTTGCTCGCGCGCGACCCCTGGCACGACGGCCTTCCGCTTCGCGGCTTCGCGCGCGTCGAGGACGTCGAGACGGGCGAACGCCGAACGGTCTTCGTCGATGCGCGAGCGCGCCGGCGCTACGGCGAAGCCGTTCGCGCCCGCGAACTCGCGCTACGCGAGCGCTTCGAATCGGCCGGTTGGCGCGTAGGATCGCTCGAGGAACGGAGCGGCCGCGTCTCGTTGTTGCACGCATTCGGCATTCCGGCGCCCGCGGCATGAGCTTCGATCATCCGCTCCGTCTGTTGATCGCCGGCGCGATCGCGGCCGGCCTGCTGGCAGGGTTAAGCTGGCTTGCGCGCTCGCGCCGGCAAGCCGGCCACGCGTACTCGAACGTCGCCTTTCTCCACGCGATCGCCGCGCCTCCGAAGTGGCTCGAACGCGCCCTCGCGGCGTGCATCGGGCTCGGCGTTTTCGCCCTGGCGACCGCCTTTGCCGGGCCGCATCTCGAGCTTCCGGTTCCGGTGCGTGACGGGAGCGTGATTCTCTGTATCGATACGTCCGGCTCGATGGCTTCGACCGACATCGCACCGACCCGGTTCGCCGCGGCGCAATCGGCCGCGCGTGCGTTCATCGCAAGCAGCCCGCCCGGCACGCGTATCGGCGTCGTCGCATTCTCGGGGACGGCGAGCCAAATCGCTCCGCTAGAATCGGATCGTGCCGAACTTGCCGCGGCGCTCGAAGACCTCCCTCCGCCGAACGATGCGACCGCGATCGGCGATGCGCTCGCGATGGCGCTACGCATGCTCCCGTCCAAGGGGCATCGCGTCGTCGTGCTGATCACGGATGGCGTCAACAATCGGGGCTTGGACCCGCTTGCCGAAGCGCAGTTGCTCGGCGCGCGCGGCATCCGCCTCTTCACCATCGGGATCGGTACCGCTAGCGGCGGCACGATTCCGGGGACCGGCGAACAGGCGACCATCGACGAAGATGCGCTCCGATCCTACGCGCAGGCGGCCGGCGGCGCCTACGGACGCGCGGGCTCGGCCGGCGCACTGCGCGAGGCTCTCGCCCGCCTTGGCCAGGTGACCGCGTTCGAGCGTCGGAACGTCGACGCGTCGTTCGATTTCGCCGTCGTCGGCGGCATGCTGATCCTCGGTGCTACGGCCGGTGCATTCGCTCTCGGGAGGTTTCCGTAGTCGTGGATCTATCGTCGAGTCGTACCTCGTACGAGCGCGGTTCTCTCGACGTCGCCGACGTCGGAAGCGATCCGATCGCGACCCTGCGAGCCTGGATCGACGAAGCCCGCGCGGGCGGCGTGGCGGAGCCGAATGCGATGTGCTTGGCGACGGCCGACGATCGTGGCCTACCGTCCGCGCGCATCGTGTTGCTACGAGGCTTAGACGCGCGCGGCCTGGCATTCTACACGTCGTATTTCAGCCGTAAGGGCCGCGAACTCGAGAGCAACCCACATGCGGCGGCCACGTTCTTCTGGCCCGCGCTCCAGCGCCAAGTGCGCGTCGAAGGGGTCGTCGAGCGACTCTCCGAGGACGAGAGCGACGCGTATTTCCTCTCGCGCCCACGCGGCCATCGGCTCGCCGCTTGGGCCTCCGAGCAGAGCGAACCGATCGTACGACGCGAGGATCTCGACGAGCGGGTGGCACATTTCGACGAGCGCTTTGCAGATGATGAAGTCGAGCGTCCGCACTCCTGGGGAGGCTACCTGATCGCTACGGCGCGGATCGAGTTTTGGCAGGGTCGTAAGAACCGCTTGCACGATCGGCTCGTCTTCGAGCGCGACGACGGCGTATGGCGGTTGATCCGGCTTCAACCGTAATGGCGGAGGAACCGCCGGCCGGGCTTCCCGCTCGCGGCTGTGGCTTTTGTCGCGACCTCGTGACCCAAGTAGGGACGCGCCGCTTTCGGGCCTAACCCAAGGCTCCCAGCATGGGACGCAACATTCTCGTTATCGGTTCCGGGCCGATCGTGATCGGACAGGCCGCGGAGTTCGATTACGCGGGCGTTCAGGCGTGTCGTGCGTTGCGCGAGGAAGGCCACCGGGTCGTTCTCGTCAACTCCAATCCGGCGACCATCATGACCGACCCCGAAGTCGCCGATGCGGTCTATCTCGAACCCCTGACCGTCGCTTCGCTCGAGCAGATCATCGCTCGGGAGCGGCCGGACGCACTCTTGCCGACGCTCGGTGGCCAGACCGGGCTCAACCTTGCGGTCGAACTCGACGACGCCGGCGTGCTGAAGAAGCACGGCGTCGAACTGCTCGGAACGCCGGTGGAGACGATCAAGCTGGCCGAAGACCGGGAACTCTTCAAGGCCAAGATGCTCGAGATCGGCGAGCCGGTGGCGGACAGCGTCGTCGTCACCGAACTAGCCCAGGGCCTCGCGTTTGCAGACCGGGTCGGCTATCCGCTGGTGGTCCGGCCGGCGTACACGCTCGGCGGGACCGGCGGCGGCATCGTCTACGACGAAGAGCAGTTGCGTGAGACCCTCGATGCGGGCCTGAACGCATCGCTGATCGGCCAGGCCCTCCTGGAGACCTCGCTCCTCGGCTGGAAAGAGGTCGAATACGAAGTGTTGCGCGACGGGGCCAACAACTGCATCATCGTCTGCAACATGGAGAACATCGATCCGGTCGGCGTACATACCGGCGACTCGATCGTGGTCGCGCCCTCGCAGACCCTCTCCGACCGCGAATATCAGATGCTCCGAACGTCGTCGCTGAACGTGATCCGCGCTCTTGAGGTCCAGGGCGGATGCAACATCCAGTTCGCGCTTCACCCGACCTCGAGCGAATACGCGATCATCGAGGTCAACCCGCGCGTCTCGCGTTCGTCCGCGCTCGCATCCAAAGCGACCGGCTATCCGATCGCGAAGATCTCGACCCGGATCGCGCTCGGGCAAACCCTCGACACGATCCCGAATCCGGTGACCGGCGTCACGATGGCCGCCTACGAACCCACGCTGGACTACGTGGTGGTGAAGATCCCGCGCTGGCCGTTCGACAAGTTCCCGCTCGCGGATACGACGCTCGGAACGCAGATGAAGTCGACCGGCGAAGCGATGGGCATCGGACGGACGTTTGCGGCTTCGTTGATGAAGGCTCTGCGCGGCCTCGATCTCAAACGTGAGACGTTGACCGGCGGCGCCTACGAAGAATGGAGCGACGCCGAACTCGAGGGCGTCGTCGTGAAGCCGACGCACGAACGGCTGGCCGCGGTCTGCGAGTTGCTCCGTCGTCGCGGCCGCACGGCGATCGACGGCATCGCATCGACCTCGGGCATCGACCGCTGGTGGCTGGACGAGCTCGCCGACCTGGTCGAACTTGAAGACGCCCTCCGCGCCGGAGCCGACCGCATCGCAGATGCCTACGAGCGCGGCTACTCCAAAGCCGCGATCGAGAGCCTGACGGGCTTCGAGACTCCGGTCCAACCGGTACCGGCATTTCGTATGGTAGATACCGCTGCGGCCGAGTTCCCCGCGAAGTCGCCCTACTACTACCTGTCCCGTGGCGAGAGCGACGAGATGCGCCCGACGCCGAAACAGGCGGTGATCGTGGTCGGCAGCGGTCCGATCCGCATCGGTCAGGGTATCGAGTTCGACTACTCGTGCGTGCACGCGGCCTGGGCGCTGCGCGAGGCCGGCCGCTCGGCTGTCGTCATCAACAACAATCCGGAGACGGTGTCGACCGACTTCGATGTCTCCGATGCGCTGATCTTCGAACCGCCCGGTGCCGACGAAGTCGAGGCCGCGTATCGGTCTACCAACGCACTCGGCGTGATGCTGGCCTTCGGCGGTCAGACCGCGATCAATCTTGCGGCCGAGTTGCAGAAGCGCGGCGTCGCGATCGTCGGGAGCGATCGCGCCTCGCTCGATATGGCCGAGGATCGCGAACAGTTCGACGCCGCGCTGCAGCGCCTGGGAGTCGCCCGGCCCGAGGGCAAGGCGGCACGCAGCTTCCGCGAGGCCCGCCAGATCGCGCGCGAACTCGGCTTCCCCGTGCTGGTCCGGCCGTCGTTCGTACTCGGCGGACGCGGCATGGAGGTCGTCTACAACGAAGTCCAGTTGGCGTCGTACGCCGAGGCGGCGCCACCGATCCAACCCGACGCTCCGCTGCTGGTCGACAAGTATCTGCGTGGCCTCGAGGTCGAAGTCGATGCGGTGTTCGACGGCGAGGACATCTTGATCCCGGGCATCTTCGAGCACATCGAGCGGGCCGGCATCCACTCCGGCGATTCGATCAGCGTCTATCCGACGCAGTCGATCGATCACGCGATGGAAGTCCGCATCGTCGAGGTCACGACCGCGATCGCGCGCGAGCTGAAGATCCGCGGACTGATCAACATCCAGTTCGTCGTCCACGATGGCGCGCTCTATATCATCGAGGCCAATCCGCGCGCTTCGCGGACGGTGCCGATCATCCAGAAGGCCACCGGCATCAACATCGTCGCGGCCGCGACCCGGATCGCTCTCGGCGAGAAGCTCGTGCAGATGGAATACGGAACGGGGCTCCGCCCGCGCGCGCCGTTCACGGTCGTCAAAGTCCCGGTCTTCTCGTTCTCCAAGATGCGCGGCGTCGAGACGATCCTCGGACCCGAGATGAAGTCGACCGGCGAAGTCCTCGGCATCGATGCGACCTTCGCGGGCGCTCTACGCAAGGGCTTCGTCGGATCCGGGGTGCGGTTGCCGAGCGAAGGCGGGCGCATTCTCGTCTCGATCTCGGAAGAAGAACGACCAGAAGCGATCCCCGTCTTGCGACGCTATCGTGCCCTCGGCTTCGAGTTGGTCGCGACGCCGCTCACTCACGCCGCACTGGCAGCCGCCGGCGTGCCGAGCACCTTCATCAACGGGATCGCGGACGGTTCGCCGCACGTACTCGACGCGATCCGCGAGCGGAGCATCGATCTGGTCGTCAACGACGCCAAAGGCCGCCGCGAGATCTCGGACAACTACCGCATGCGCCGCGGGGCCGTCGAGGCCGGAATAGCCTGCCTCACGAGCCTGGACACGGCTCGCGCGCTCGCCTCGGCCCTCGAATCGACTCCGGGGCCGCCGCGCTCGCTTCAGGAATACCAATCGCAGTTGACGTTTCGCTCGGATCACGGAGGCGTATCTTCACCGCCGCAAGGAACGGTTCGAACGTGAAGGTAGGCAGTAGCGCCCGCGACGGACCGTCGGGTTCCCTCATAGTGACGGCACTGACGCTCGTCGTTCTCATCGCATCCGCTCTTTCGGCCGGGCTCTACCTGAGGACCCGGGTCGTATCGTTGCTCCATGTGTCCGAAACGATTCGCAGCGCCCGCTCGTCCGCGTTCGGCATGCTTCGCGGTCAACTCGATGAAGAGACCGGCATACGCGGTTTCGTCGCGAGCGGCAATCGTGAGTATCTGGAGCCCTACTACGCAGCCCTACCGATGGTTCCCGCCGATGCCTCCAACCTTCGCAAGCGGATCGCCGAACTCGGCATTCCCGAAGGGCCGGCGCTGGTGGATCGGGCGAGCGCGCTCAACCGCGCCTGGCTCGCGCTCGCCGCGGGGACGGCCGAGGGCAAGCGCCCGGCGGATGGCGGAGTGCTTCAGGCGCGCGCAAAGACGATGGTCGACGGCTTCCGCGCAGCGATGGCTAATCTCGACACCGCGCTCGACCGTCGGTACGTGGCCGCCGACGCGGATCTGTACGCGGCGATCGAGCGGACCGGATTGCTTTTCGGCGGTCTCATCCTGCTCGTCGCAGCCGGGACGATCCTCTTCGGAACGTCTCAGAACCGGGCCGCCCGCGCCCTCGAAGCGTCGCGCGCCCTTTCGGAGGAGCAGCGACGGGAAGCCATGCGGTTGCGCATCGCCTACGAGACGGAGAAGCACATCGCCGATACGCTGCAGGATGGATTTGCGCAGCGTCCGCTACCGACGCACCCATCGCTGCGTTTCAGTGCGATGTACGTCCCTGCAGAGGAAGAGAACAAGGTCGGCGGCGACTGGTACGACGCGCTGGAGCTTCCGGGCGATCGCGTGCTCTTCGTGATCGGCGACGTCGCGGGTCACGGGATCGAAGCCGCCGTCGGGATGAACCGCGCGCGCCAAGCGCTCATGTCGTCGGCATTGGTCGACACGGACCCGGCGGATATTCTGACGCGCGTCAACGCCGAGCTGCTACGCAACTCGGCTCCGATGGTCACCGGCGTCGTCGGCTACGCAGACGCGCAGACCTACGAGTTCGTCTACGCCAGTGCCGGGCATCCGCCACCGATCCTGATCGAACCCGGGCGCGCTCCACGCATGTTGGAGATCGGGGGCGTTCCGCTCGGCGTCGTACCGTCCGGCGCGTTTCGCACGCGTCGAGTCCAGAGCGTTCCCGGGGCGATCCTCGTCCTCTACACGGACGGTGCGGTGGAACACTCGCGCGACGTCATCGAAGGCGAACGGACGCTTTTGGCGGCGATCGGCAGTATCGATACGGATCGAGCGACCGAGCCTGCCGCCGCGATCCACCGCGCCGTGTTCGCCGGGCGTACTGCCGGCGACGATGTCGCCATCTTGACCGTCGGGTTCAGCGTCGCACCGTCGACCGGCATGCGTGTCTCGGCGGATCGCGCGAACGCCGAATTCGCAGCGCGCTCGGCTTCCCCCCAAGGGGCGATCGAATCGGCCCAGCCGTCGCTACGGATCATCCGAAGGAAGGCCTCATGAGCGACCTACGCGTCATCGCCCTTCATGGTGAGCTCGACATCGCCAGGCGCGATGAGGCGCGCTTCGCCCTTCGCGCCGACGGCGACGTGGGCGCGGTCTTGCTGGACTTCGCCGACGTCACGTATGCGGACTCGACGATTCTTTCGACGCTGCTCGTCTTCACCCGCGAGATGGGGATCCGCGGGGTACCGGTAGCGATCTTGGTCGGTACGCCGCAGCTCGCCCGGATCGTCCAGTACGCAGGCCTGAGCGACATTCTGCCCGTCTTCAACGAGCGCTCAGACGCGCTCACCCACCTCTCCGAGGGACGACGATGAGCGAGCCTCCCGAACTACGCATCACCCGGCGTGCCGTCCCGACCTCCGCAGCCGCGATGCGTCATGCGTTACGAGCCTTCTTGACCGCGCTCGAATGGGAGGAGGACGCGATCCTCGATATCGTCACCGCGGTCGGAGAGGCCTTAGCAAACGCGATCGAGCACGCCTACGAGGACGCTACGGAGGAAGCTCGGGAGGTGACCCTCTACGCACGGGCCGCCGGGGACGGGTTACTCTCGGCCGAGGTCCGCGATTGCGGAAGGTTTATCGAGCGGGCCCGGCGCCCGGGCCGGGGCTTCGGTCTACGCATCGTCCGAAGCATCGCAAGCGACGTCTCGCTCGAGACGAAGGACGGTACGTCCGTCCGGATGCTCTTCGACACCCGAAAGATGCATAAGGCGCTCTAACGCATGACCGCGACGCCCCTGCGCGGAACCTACCCGGGGTGATCGATCAACTCGCGTCCCGCCGCAAAAAACGTTCCGGCGACGAGGCAGCCGCCTTCGCGCTCGGGGGCAACGCCAGCACCCTCGCCTTCGTGAACTCGTTCCGCGACGCCGGCGGTAGCATCACGGTGCGGCTGGTGCCGCTCGCCTGGACGCCGACGGGGGTCGTGATCGGCGACTCCTCGCAGAACGTCGGGGTCGCGCTCGCGTCGCTGATGGATTGGGTCGACAAGACGTTCCCACCCGAAGACGAGCGCTCGTTCGTGGCGCCGTTGCGGGATATCGAACTGCTCGCGCGCGTGCAATGGCATTCCGAGATCCCGGAACGTTTCAACGACGAATCGATCATCAACGCGGAAGACGTACCCGACGAAGTCCTCGACGGTCTCGCGCACGATCCGGCCGCCATCGTCCAGTGCGCTGCATGCCGGCGTCTCTGCGTCAAGAACGATTTCGTCTGGAAAGAGAAGCAGCTCTGCGCGTGGGACTACCACGCCCAGGTCTTCGGCAAGCGCGGGCCGTGGCGCAACGGCGCCTACGAGACGCACCATTTCGAGACCCTCCCAGACGCGGCGTACGTCGCTCCCACGCTGCTCGACGAAGCCGGCGTCCAAGCCGTGATGGCGACCGCCGATGTGGCCGATGAGGTGGCCCGCCAGGCGATCAACCTGCTTCTCGACGCCGATGCGGAGAGACCGCATATGGCGGTGCGGACCCAAGGCGGCTATACCGTGCTACGCGAGGGCGCGCGTTGACCAATCGCGCGATAGCGCGCCTCTCAGCTCTCTTCGTCGTGCTCTTTCTCGTCCTCGCATTGCGACAGGCGTACGTACAGATCGTGGCTGCTCCGGCGATCGCCGCGCGCGCGAGCAATCCGCGCCACGGGCTGCTCGATGCTCGCCGCGGCAAGATCCTTGCCACCGATGGGACCGTGCTCGCGGCGACCATCGGCGGGAAACGGGTCTACCCGTTGGGCGCGGCGCTCGCGCACACGGTCGGCTACGCGACCGCGCGCTACGGAACGAGCGGCCTCGAGGATGCCTACGATCGGGCGCTGACGCCGCCCGAGACGAGCGGCGATCCAGTCGCGCAGGTGCAGAGCATCGCGGCCGCCTTCGGCGGGAAGACGAACGAGGCGAGCGGCGCCGACGTCGTCACGACGATCGTGCCCGCGATCCAACGCGCGCTCTACGCCGGACTCTCGCAGCAGTCGCGCGCCGCAGGCGTGGTGCTCGACCCGCGGACGGGCGCGGTGCTCGCGATCGCCTCGGTCCCGTCGTACGATCCGAACCGGATCGACGCGATCTTCGCCGGCTTGAACACCGACAAGAGCAGCCCGTTGCTGGATCGGTCGATCGACGGACTCTACCCGCCCGGTTCGACCTTCAAGATCTTCACCGCCGCTGCGGCCCTCGACTCCGGGGCCGTGCAGATGACCGACACGTTCGTCGATCCCGGATATCTTCAGGTCGGCGACTTCCGGTTGCACAACGACGAAGACGAGACGACCGGCACGGCAGATCTGACGCGCGCCTTCGCCCTATCGAGCAACGTCGACTTCGCCCAGATCGCCCTCAAGATGGGAGTCGACACGTTCTACACCTATCTCGACCGCTGGGGGATGGGCGCCTCGATCGACTTCCAGATCCCCGCGACGCGCGATCGGATACCCGCCAAAGCGACCATCGTCGACGGCGAACTCGCGCAGATGGGCTTCGGCCAAGGCGCCTTGCTGATGACGCCGATGCAGATGGCGCTGGTCGGTGCGACCATCGCGAACGACGGGAACGAGCCGCGCCCGTTCCTGGTCCGGCAGCTCGTCCGGTCGGGGGCGGTCTCCTCGGTCTACGCCGGCGGTCCGCTTGCCACCCCGATATCGGCGGATACTGCGGCAAATGTGAAGAAGATGATGGTCGCAGTGGTGCAGTATGGAACCGGAACCGCGGCTCGCTTGCCGGGCGTGACCGTGGCGGGCAAAACGGGAACGGCGACCAATCCGCTCGGACGGTCGCATAGCTGGTTCGTCTGCTTCGCGCCGGCGGATCATCCGCGCGTTGCGCTCGCGATCGTGGTGGAGAACGTCGGCTACGGCGCGACCTACGCACTCCCGATCGCGCGCCAGGTGCTCGCTTCCGCCCTGCAAGCGGTACCGCAATGATCGAAGAACGGATCTTCAACAACCGCTACCGCCTGGACCGCAAGCTCGGTGAGGGCGGCATGGCGACGGTCTTCTGCGGAACCGATACGCTGCTGCGCCGGCGCGTGGCCGTCAAGGTGCTGCGCGAGCAGTACGCCGCCGACGAAGAGTTCGTACGACGCTTCTATCAAGAGGCGGAGTCCGCCGCCAAGCTCTCGCATCCGAACATCGTCAACACCTACGACGTCGGTCGCGAGGGCGACGTCTACTACATCGTCATGGAGCTGGTCGACGGACCCTCCCTTGCCGAGATCATCGCGGGCGACGGCAAACTCCCGGAGCCGGTCGCGATCGACTACGCCGCGCAGATCTGTAGCGGTCTCGCCTACGCGCATCGTCAGGGCCTGCTCCACCGCGACATCAAACCGGCCAACATCCTCGTAACCAAGGATGACGTCTGCAAACTCTCGGACTTCGGGATCGCGCGCGCGGTCTCGACGCAGACCATGGCGTTGACCAAGCCGGGACTGGTGATGGGCAGCGTCTATTACATCTCGCCCGAGCAGGCGCAAGGACACGATCTGCACGAGAGCTCCGACCTGTATTCGGTCGGTGTCGTGCTCTATCAGATGTTGACCGGGGTGCTCCCGTTCACCGGCGAGTCGCCCGTGACGGTCGCGCTCAAACACATCGGCGATCCGGTGCCGACCATCGACACGGGCGCGCTCGGGACGAGTCCGGCGCTCGCGTCGATCGTCAACCGGCTCTTGCAGAAGAAGCCCGAGAACCGTTTCCAATCCGCCGCCGAGGTCGCATCCGCGTTGCGCGAAGCACGCGAGCGGCCAAGCGTCGCGCACTTCGGCATCGCTAACGACGCGCCCACGGTCGCATTCCAATCCGTGCAGCCGCCACCGCGCCGCTCGCCTATGCCGGACCGGCCGTTCACGTCGATCGGCGAAGACGAAGAACGTAAGGCGCGCTCGACGACCGCGATCGTCGTCACCTTGGTGCTCGCACTGCTGCTTGCGATCGGGATCGGGTACGCGCTGTTCGGGCGGAACTTCGCGTTTCGGCCGGGCGGCGCGATCATCGTCGGCAACTATCGCGACATGAGCGATGTGGACGCGCGCAAAGCCCTCGAGAACGCCGGCCTGGTCGTCGACGAGACCAAGACCGCAAGCGATACGGTCGCGGCCAATCAGGTGATCGAACAGAATCCGACGCCCGGAACGCCGGTCGATGCGAACTCGACCGTTCACCTGATCGTGAGCAACGGGCTCCCGTTGGTCGGGCTGCAGGACGTGACCAAGTTCACGATCGCAGATGCGACCAACGTCTTGCTCTACAACAAGTTCAAGGTCAAGGTCGTCCGCCGGCACGACAGTGCGATCAAGCAGACGGTCATCGCGCAGTCGCCCAAGCCGGGCGCCTCCGTCCGCCAGGGTTCGCAGATCGTCCTGACCGTGTCCGACGGCCCGGCGCCGGTGATCATGCCGAGTCTGGTCGGCAAGACGCCGGACGAAGCACAGTCGCTCGCGACCAAGGATCACTTCGCGCTCGACGCGACCCAACGTGCGGCATCGGATCAATACGCCGCCGGACAGATCGTCTCGCAGGATGTGCCCGCGGGCTCGCAGGTCGATCCGGCCGGCAACGTGACGGTTCACGTGGTCGTCAGCACGGGTGGCGCGGCCGCCGTCGCACCGGTAGCCGGCAACAGCATGCCCGACCTGCGCGGGAAGTCGTACGCGGATGCGCTCGCCGCGCTCAAGAGCGCCGGTCTGACCTGGACGGTCGCCTACAACGTGCAGCGCGACGGGAACGGCACGGTCGTCGGACAAGAGCCCGCGGCCGGCTCGCCGGCGACGGGCAACGTCACCCTCACGCTCTCGGTCCCCGGTGAGGTGCCGGACGTGCAGAACATGACGCTCGACCAAGCGCGCGCCGTCCTCGAATCGAACGGCTATCATATCAAGGACTTCCAATATACGACCATCGAGGGCGCGAATGGCAACGTGGTCCGGACTCTCCCCGAAGCCGGTACGACGGTGACGCCGAACGCATCCGTGACGCTGGTCGTCAACGGTACCTCACCGTGAGAATTCTCGGGATCGATCCGGCCCTGCGCGTCACCGGGTATGGCGCGATCGAAGAGCGCTCCGGGCGATCGACCTTGATCGAGGCCGGCGTGATCGCTCCGAACGTCCGCCTGCGCCTGGAAGAACGGCTACGCGAACTGCACGCCGCGACCTGCGAAGTGATCGCGGCGACCCGACCGGATGCGATCGTCATCGAAGAGCTCTACACCACGTACAAGAATCCCGTCACCGCGATCCTGATGGGACACGCGCGCGGCGTCCTGTGCCTGGCGGGCGCGCAGTCCGGACTTCCGGTCTACACGCTCGGGCACTCGCACGTCAAGCGGGCCCTCACCGGCTCGGGCAGCGCACGCAAGGATCAGGTCAACGCGATGGTCACGCGCCTGCTCGGACTGCGCCACGCACCCGAACCGAACGACGTCTCGGATGCGCTCGCGCTCGCCCTCGCATACTTGAACATCGGTACGCGCGATGCGCGGCTCGTCTCGTAATGTTCTCGCGTATCGCCGGGAGCCTGATCGAGCGTGGTCCCGAGAGCGTCGTCCTGGATGTCGCCGGACTGGGCTACGAGGTCACGCTGCCGCCCTGCGTCGCAGAGAAGATCACCGCGGCGACCGGCGACCCGGTCTCGCTCGAGGTCTACTCGGTCCTCAATATGGACGGCAACGCCGGGCGCTTTTCGTACTATGGGTTCACCAACGCCGTCGAGCGCGCGTTTTTCGAAGCGCTCCTGTCGGTCGCGTCGATCGGGCCGCGTTCGGCTGCTCGGGCGTTCTCCCAACCGATGAGCAGGATCGCCTCGGCGATCGATCGCGGCGACCACGCCTTTTTGAAGACGCTGCCGGGCATCGGGCAACAGAAGGCGCGCGATATCGTCGCCAAGCTGCAGGGCAAGGTCGCGCGTTTCTTGCTGATCCGTGAAGCCGAACCGCAGGCCGCGGCGCCGATGCCGGACTTCGCCGACGAAGCCCTGGCCGTATTGCTCCAGTTGGAGTACAAGCGCGCGGAGGCCGAGACGATGATCCGCAAGACGCTCGAAGTCGCGCCGCACATCCGGGATGCCGAGACCCTGCTCGCGGAGATCTATCGCGCCAAAGCGAAGCCGGTATAGCCGATGACGGACTCCGCGCGTAAACGCCTGATCGGTCCCGACGATGCCGACGAGAACGCCGCGATCGGCGACTCGCGCCTGCTCGATCCGACCGACACTCTCGAAGACGACGTCCTGGGTGCATCCCTGCGCCCGCGCACGTTCGAGGAGTACGTCGGCCAACGCATCGTGGTCGACAACCTGCGCATCTCGATCGATGCCGCCAAGCGTCGTGGCGAGCCGCTCGAACACGTCCTCTTCTACGGGCCGCCCGGTCTGGGCAAGACCACGCTGGCCGCGCTGATCGCCCGCGAGATGGGCGCGGCCATGCGCCCGACCAGCGGGCCGACGCTGGAGAAGCCGAAGGACGTGGTCGGCGTGCTGACGGCGCTCGAAGAGGGCGACGTGCTCTTCATCGACGAGATCCACCGGCTCGGCCGGGTCGTCGAAGAGTTCTTGTATCCGGCGATGGAAGATTTCCAGATAGACTTCGTGGTGGATCGGGGCGCCTACGCCAAGACGATCAAGCTTCCGCTCAAGCGCTTCACGCTGGTCGGTGCGACGACCCGCGCCGGAATGCTCTCTGCGCCGCTCCGCGAGCGCTTCGGCATTCTCCACCACCTCGACTACTACGACGTTCCGGATCTGGAGCGGATCGTGACGCGCTCGGCGAGCGTGTTGGAAGTCCCGATCGACGCGCCCGGCGCGCATGCGATCGCCTCGCGCAGCCGTGGCACTCCGCGTATCGCCAATCGTCTGCTCCGGCGCGTTCGCGATTTCGCCGAAGTCCGCGCCGAAGGTCACATCACGAGCGAAGTCGCCGAAGAAGCCCTCGCGCGCGAAGGCGTCGACGAATGCGGACTCGACCGTTTGGATCGTGCGTTCCTGACCGCGATCATCGACAACTACAACGGCGGCCCGGTCGGGATCGCCGCGATCGGCGCCACCTTGAACGAAGATACCGAGACGCTCGAAGACGTGGTCGAACCGTTCTTGCTCAAGTCCGGCTTCGTCGTGCGCACGGCAGCCGGCCGAAAGGCGACCCCGATCGCCTACCGTCACCTCGGCAAACTCCCGCCGCAGGGCGCGCAACAACGGCTGCTATGAACCGCATCGCATTCCTGGCGGGGACGGCGGCGCTTGCCGTACGATGGCAGAGCGACGAGCAGTACGACCCCGCGATCGCGTCGCCCGGAGCCGCACTGCGGGTGCTGCTCGGGAGCGGCCCCGCGAGCGCGATCGACGCCCAGACCTTTCTCTACGATGGTCGCCGCTATCGCGGCACGTTCGTCCATCGCGGTGACGGCACGGTGCTCTCGACCGTCCCACTGGAAGGCTATCTCTACAGCGTGGTCGCGCGCGAGATGTCGCCGTCCTGGCCGGCCGCCGCACTTCAGGCGCAGGCGATCGCCGCACGCACGTACGTCTTGCAACGCAGCAACCCGAAGCGCGACTACGATGTGGTCACCTCCGAGGCCGACCAGGTCTACGGCGGGATGGCAGCCGAGTCACCGGCCGCGAACGCCGCCGTCGACGCCACCTCCGGTATCGTACTCCGGTACGGCGACGCGTTCGCACAGTTGTTCTATTCGTCGTCCTGCGGCGGCCATACCGAATCGTCGGCCGATGCATGGGCGGGCGGTGCCGACCTGCCGTACCTGCAAGGCGTCGTCTGCCCGTGGTGCACGAAGTCGCCCGACTACGCCTGGTCGCGCGACATTCCGGGCGATGCCGTCGTTCGCGCGTTCCCCGGATCCGGAACGATCGGTACGCCAACCGACCTTACGGTCGCTTCGACCGACCCGAGCGGCCGCGCGCGGGCGTTGCTCCTGACCGGCGACACCGGCACCGCGACCACTCGCGGAACCAGTTTCCGGTCGGCCCTCGGAACCCGGGTCGTCCGTTCGCTCTTGATCCGAGGAATTACGGCCGGCACGGGGCCGAGCTCGTTCGTCATCGAAGGCGGTGGATTGGGGCACGGCGTCGGCCTCTGCCAATGGGGCGCGCGCGGCATGGCGGCCGCGGGCAAGACCGCAGACGACATCCTGAACTTCTATTTTCCGGGTACGCAACGATCGAATGACTGATACCGTGGACCCAGGCGACAAGCGCTTCGAGCTGCGCCTGCGCAAGTACATCGACATCATCGTGGAGGACGCGCTCTCCGCCATGCTGTTCCGGGGCGCCATCGCCGATCTCTCGCCGACCGGCATGCGCGTGATCGTGGACCAGTATCTGCCCCAGAACAGCAAGTATACGTTCACGATGAAGCGCAATCCGTTCTTGCGCTTGCGCGGCGAAGTCCGCTGGATCAAGCCGTTCGAGAAAGACTTCCAGATCGGCGTACAGTTCGTCGACGTCAACGAAGAGGATAGCAAACGCCTACAGAACTTTCTGGAGATGGAACGAGCGCGACTGACGACGAGCGGCTGACCGCCGCCTATCGTTTCGACCTCCCCGGGCGCCTGATCGCACAGCGTCCGGCCGACGAACGCGACGGGAGTCGGCTGATGGTCCTCGGCAACGCCGGCCTCGAACACCGGACGTTCCGCGAGCTCCCCGAGATCCTCCACCCCGGCGACCTGTTGGTCCTGAACGAGACGCGCGTGATCGCCGCTCGCCTCTTCGGAACGCGCGCGAACGGCGGCAAAGCCGAAGTTCTGTTGCTACGCCCGTCCGATCGCGCGCGCTACGATCCGAGTTCGACGCATTGGCTCGCGCTCGTGCGCCCGGGCAAGAAGCTCCGCGAAGGCGCGACCGTCGCGTTCGGCGAGCACGCGATCGCCACGGTGACCGCCGTGCACGACGATGACGGCGTGCGCGAGCTCGCGTTCGAACTGCGCGAACCGTTCGAGGCGCTGCTGGAGCGTGCGGGTCGACTTCCGTTGCCGCCCTACATCCACAACGAGACCCAGGATGCGCAAGACCGGTATCAGACCGTCTTCGCGCGCACCCCGGGAAGCGTCGCCGCGCCGACCGCCTCGTTGCATTTCACACCGGAGCTGTTCGAGCGATTGGCGGCGCGGGGCGTCGAGACGACGCGCTTGGTCCTGGATGTCGGGCTTGGGACGTTTCGCCCGATGCAGGGCGAGCGGGTCGACGAACACGTCATGCACGCGGAATCCTATCTATTACCGGCCGAAACCGTAGCGGCGATCGAGCGGGCGAAAGAAGAAGGGCGTCGGGTGATCGCGGTCGGCACGACCGTCGCGCGCACGCTCGAAGGGAACATCCGCAGCCACGGACGCCTCGTTGCGGGGAGCGACGAAACGGATATCTTCATCTCGCCGGGGTTCGAATTCCGGGCGGTCGATGCGATGATCACGAACTTCCATCTGCCGCAGAGCACGCTACTCGTGCTCGTCAGCGCGCTGGCCGGGCGGCCGCGCATCCTCGAAGCGTATCGAGAGGCCGTCGAGCGCGAATACCGGTTCTTCAGCTTCGGTGACGCGATGTTGATCGAGACATGATGCGAGCCGTTATGGTCGGCCACCCCGGCGGCCCGGAGGTTCTCTCGGTCGCCGCTGACGTGCCGAGGCCGGTACCCGGACCGCACGAGGTGCTGATCGCCGTTCGTGCCGCCGGCGTCTCGCGCGCCGATGCGATGCAACGCGCCGGCACGTATCCGGCTCCGCCCGGCGCCTCGTCCATCCTCGGGCTCGAGGTCGCCGGCACGATCGCAGCGGTCGGTCAGGCGGTCGCGAACCGGCGCGTGGGAGATCGCGTTTGCGCGCTCTGCAACGGCGGCGGCTACGCCGAGTTCGTCGCCGTCGCCGCCGGGCAAGTGCTCCCGATACCGCAGGGTTGGAGCGACATCGAGGCGGCCACCCTTCCCGAGAACATGTTCACCGTCTACGACAACGTCTTTCGGCGTGCGCGTCTTGCGGCCGGCGAGTCCTTCCTCGTGCACGGCGGAACGAGCGGCATCGGTACGACCGCGATCATGTTGGCGAAGGCCTTCGGGGCGCGCGTCTTCGCAACGGCCGGAAGTAGCGAGAAGGTGGCTGCGTGCGAACGGCTCGGCGCCGAGCGGGCGTTCGCGTATCGCGAGGTGGACTTCGTCGCTGCCGTTCGGCACGCCACCGGCGACCGAGGAGTCGATGTCATTCTGGATCCGGTCGGGGGCGACTATATCCAGCGCGACATCGATGCGCTCGCGCTGGACGGACGCATCGCCGTGATCGGCACCATGCGAGGAGCGATCACCGAACTCCATCTCGGAAAGCTCTTACAGCGTCGCGCGACCCTCCTCGGTTCCAGCCTGCGACCGCGCACCGACGAGCAGAAGGCCGCGATCGCGGATGAACTGCTGGCGCGGGTCTGGCCGCTGTTGCCGGCACGCGACCCGATCCGGCCGATGGTCGACTCGACGTTCGCGCCGGAGCGCGCCGGGGACGCGCATCGCCGCCTGGAGTCGAGCGCCCACATCGGCAAGATCGTGATCGATTTCGCAACCGGACGGTAAAAGGGGGCTCCTGCAGTTACAGCTATTCGGCCCCTAGGCTCGCGACCAAGTGTTTCCTTTTGCCTAGACCTAAGTATGCGCGACTACTCCCGGATTGGGTATGTAATTCAGACTATGAAGATCTATACCGCGAAAGAATGGAGCCTCTCCGGCCTGCAAGGCATCTCGGACGAGACGCTCCAGATGCACTTCGGGCTCTACCAGGGCTACGTTAAGAACAGCAACCTGTTGAACGAGCGTCTCGGCGAGTTGCGCGCGGCCGGGAAGAACGTCGGCTCCGATCCGGCCTACGCCGAACTCGTCCGTCGCCTCGGCTTCGAGTACAACGGGATGCGTCTGCACGAATACTATTTCGACAACATGACGTCGTCGCCGGCGGCGATCGGCACCGGCGCCCTCTACAATGCGCTCGGTGAGGCCTACGACGGCTTCGATGCCTGGAAGAAAGATTTTGCGGCTGTCGGCGCGATGCGCGGCGTCGGCTGGGCGATCGCATATCAGGATCTGACGAACGGCCAGATCACCAATCATTGGGTCGCCGAACACGAGAACGGCAACCTGGCCGGCTTCGCCCCGATCGTCGTGCTCGACGTCTGGGAGCACGCGTTCATCAAGGACTACAAACCGTCCGACCGCGGCAAGTACATCGAAGCGTTCTTCACCAACCTCGACTGGAAGGCGTGCGAATCGCGCTGGGTCCCGACTACGCTAGGGGCGAAGGCGTAACCGAGATACTTTTCGGATTCGTGTAGAAGACGAGTCCCGGAGCGGCGGCTGGGCGCTTGCGTACGTATTTGCGGCGCGTGTAATCCACCGTCACCTTGGGGCTCGTCTTCGCTTTTGAGTGGAAGGCCGCGAGGGCGGCGGCGGCCTCGATGTCGGCGTCGTCGAACTCCTCGCGGTCGTCGCGTTGGAGGATCACGTGCGCGCTCGGCTGGCTCTGCACGTGGAACCAGAGATCGTCGGGACGCCCGATCCGAAACGTGACGTCGGCATTCTCGATCGGTGTGCGGCCGACGACGATGCGCGAGCCGCTCGGCAGACGATATTCGAGCGGTACGCGCTTGCGGCGTTTCTCCGGCGCCCCGGCCTTGCGCTGCGGCCGCGTATCGAGCGCCCGGGCGGCTTCGAGGACGTCGCCGAGATCCGCCTCGCTCGCCCGTTCCGTCTCCCATTGCAGTGTCTGGACCGCGTCGAGCTGTTCGCGCAAGACGCGTTCGCGTTCGTCCAGATGCGGGAGCGACGATCCGAGTTTACGGTATTGCGCGAAGAGTTCGGTCGCGCGCTCCTTCGCTTCGTCGCGTTCCGCATCGGTCGCGAGGTCGTAAAGCGTGGCGAAGATCGCATCACCCTGTGCGCGCAATCCATCGCGATCGGCGGCACGCTCGCGCTTGCGCGCGATGCCTTCCAACTCGCCGGCGGCCTTGCGTTCGCGCTCGCGAAGCTTCTTGAGCAAGGCGCCACGGCGTTGATCGCCTTTCTGTGCCTGAGCGGCGGTCGCGCCAAGGCGAGCTTCGGCGAAGCATGCGAGGAGCGACGGCTCACGGGTGAGTTCGGCGTCTTCGTAGCCGGGAAGCGGAACGAAATACGCCTGTTTGAGCATGCCGTCGCGACGATAGACGTAGAGATCGGCGCTCAGGTCGATATCGTCCGGCACCGCGGCGAGCGTCCGCGGCGGACCTTCGCGGGTGGGCGGCGCTTGGTAGCCTTGCCCCGCGAGGATCGAGCGCGTGCCGTTCTCGGCGAGCGAGAACTCGCGCAAGGCCGCCACGATGGTGTCGCCCTTACAGAGCACGATATTCCCGAATCGCGGCACCAGTTCGACGATGAGCGCATAGCCATCGGTCACGCCGAAGCGCGAGCGCGAGCCGAACTCCAGGCGGAGGAGCCGGTCCCCACGCTTGGCCTTGGCGCCGAGGAAGCTCGTTCCGCGGAGCGCCGCCCCGAGCGCCCGCACGAACCCGGGCTCGACGGCGATCGGCAGTTCGCCCGATTCCACCGTCACAAGTGGTGGTGAGCCGAAGGCGTCGATGCAGAGCAATTCCTCCGTTCCGCGGGCCCAGAGGGCGATCGCGGTCCGGCCGTCCGGGAGCCGCCCGACGTCCCGGGCGCGCGCTCCCGTAAAACGCGCCTGCAGTTCGGCGGCGGCCCGGCGAATCAGGAGCCAGTCGGTCAGCATGGAAGAAGGGCTCGTATGAGCATCCGCACCGCCGTTCGCGCGGCCTTCATCGCGTCCTGGTCCCTGCTGGCCGCCTGCTCCGCCCCGGCGGTCCAGCCACCCGACGGTCAAGCCTATTCGACCGCTAAAAAGCCCTTCGATGGCGACCTGAAGGCCTACGCCTCCCAACTCACCATCGATACCGTCCTCGGCCATCCGGGGGCAAGACTCGTCTCCAGTCTGCCCTTCCCGGGCTGCCCGGGCTTGGGCGGCCTGATGATCTACGAGCTTCCCAAGGCCACGCCGGCCTCGGTCCTGATGATCGGGTTCACGGTCTCGAGCGGGACCGCGACCACGGCCAGCTACACCCGGCCCAAGGGCGCGGCGCCCGACAAAGGGGTCACGGCCGCGATGCATTCGGTGATTTGCCAGGTTTAGGACCCTTCGGGCCGGAACGGAGGCGATTCACCCAAATCAGGAGCATCGGTGGTTCACGGACCGGGTTTACTCTTTGTCGTGTCCGGCCCATCGGGAGCCGGAAAAGACACGCTGGTAGACGCGCTGCGCGCGCGTATGCCGCGTTTGCGTTATTCCGTCTCGGCTACGACGCGCGATCCGCGTCCGGGCGAGAAGGAAGGCGAGCACTATTTCTTCGTCAGCCGGGAAGAGTTCGAACGGCGACGCGAAGAGACGGGCTTCCTCGAGTGGCGTGAATACAACACGCACCTCTATGGAACGCCTCGCGACTACGTCGAGCGGACGCTGGTCGAAGGCTACGATCTCATGATGAAGCCGGAAGTCAACGGCGCGTTGGCCATCAAGCAGGCCTTCAACGACGCGGTGCTGATCTTTCTGCTGCCGGACAAGTTCTCGCACCTGCGCGAACGGCTGCTGGCTCGGCGTACCGAGACGAACGACGAGATCGCCCGGCGCCTCGAGATCGCGCACAACGAAGTCCAGTACATCCGGAGCTTCGACTACATCGTGATCAACGAACAACAGCGGTCGGAAGAAGCCGTCCGCGACCTCGAAGCCATCCTGCACGCGGAGCGGTTCCGCA
>JBEPVY010000019.1:0-25782 GCA_041690835.1 Vulcanimicrobiota bacterium
GTGCGCATCGGCGAGTTCGAGTTCAGCTACTCGTGAAGATCGGCGTCTTCGGCGGGACCTTCGATCCGATCCACAACGCCCACTTGTTCGTCGCCGAGTCTGCGCGCCTGCTCGAAGGGCTCGACAAAGTGCTCTTCGTGCCGACCAACAACCAGCATTATCGCGGCCAGGCGCAGGTCGGTCCGGCCCATCGCTGTGCGATGATCCTGGGCGCGATCGCCGAGAACCCCGGCTTCGCATTGGACGAAAGCGATCTGGCGCCCGACGCGAGCGGCTTCACCGCGGATCTGCTGCCGCGCATCCGCGCGAAATATCCGGGCGCAAGCCTGACGTTCCTGATCGGCGCCGACTCGGTGGTGAACAACGAATGGCAGCGCTTCGACGACGTGCTCGAGCACCTCGAGAAGTTCGTGATCGCGCCGCGCGCGGGGGTGCGCGCCGACGCGCTCCAACGCGTGATCGCGGCCGTGCCGACCAATCTGCGCGAAAAGATCAGCACGCTCAATCTGCCCGAGCTTCCCGAATCCGCGACGTTGCTGCGCACCCTGCTCGCGCAAGGGCGGAGCGTGCGCTACTTGGTGCCGGACGCCGTCTGGCGCTACATCCAAGCTCACGGACTCTACGGTAATGCTTCGCAAGCGTAGTCTGGCCGCGCTCGCGCTGATCGCGTTTGCCGGGTGCGCGCCGAACGCCGCCGGGTCGGGCGCGCCGATCGACAACGCGGTCGTCTGCAAAGCGTACGCCCAACATCTCTCCGGGATCGAAGTCGACGCCGCCGGCACCGTCACGCGCCTGCTCGGAACGCACCCGGGCGTCCAGAGTCCGCACACCGGTTTTCTCGTAGAGCTACAACCGTGCGGCGTGACCGTCCGGGTCGAAGCGAACACCGATTTCACCGGCGTCGTGCCGATCCGTCGCGGAGACGACGTCGTGCTCCGCGGCGAGTATGAATACTACGGCCAAGGCGGCGTGATCCATTGGACGCATCGCGACCCGCGCGGCCGCCATCCGAGCGGCTACGTCAAGGTCGGCGGCACGACGTACCAGTGACCGTTCTCGAACGCATCGTCCTTGCGAGCGCCTCGCCGCGGCGGCTGGAACTGCTGCGCTCGCTCGGCTTCGAGGTGACCGTCGCGCCGAGCGGCTATGCCGAGCCCCCGATGCCGCACTTGAATCCGCGCGAACTCGCGCAGTCGCACGCCCGGGAAAAGCTGGCGAGTATCGCGCGCGTCGACGGCGCCGCGATCGTCGCCGCCGACACGGTCGTCGACCTGGACGGTGCGGCGCTCGGCAAACCGGCCGATGCGGCCGAGGCGACCCGGATGCTCGAAACGCTGGCCGGACGCGAGCACCTCGTCCACACCGCCTATGCGGTCGCGCTACCGGGAATCGAACCCCCGCTCGAAGCCGTCGAGACCACCCGCGTCCGCTTTCACGCACTGACGCCCGTTGAGATCGCCGAGTACGTAGCCAGCGGCGAGCCGATGGACAAGGCCGGCGCCTACGGAATCCAGGGCCGCGCGTCGGCCCTGGTCGCCGGGATCGACGGCGACTTTTACACCGTGATGGGCTTCCCGCTCGGCGGCTTCGTCCGCTCGCTCCGCAGGTCGGGTTTCGTCCCTCCGGCGGCTAAGCGGTAGCTCCCTCGCGAGGGCGAATCGCACGATCGATAATCGCGGCCTTCGTATCGGAAGCGAGCGCGAGATCATACTTGCCCTGCAGACGGATCCAGAACTCCGGCGTCGTCCCGAAGTATCGCGCCAGCCGAAGCGCCGTTTCGGCGGTCACCGCCCGCTGAGCCTTGGTGATTTCGGCGATCCGCGAGACGGGAACGCGAAGCTCCATCGCCAGCGCGTTTGCGCTCATGTTCAGCGGCTTGAGGAAGTCCTCGAGGAGTACTTCTCCCGGATGCGTCGGCGAAATCTTGCTCGTCATGTTCTCTTTCTGTGGCCTAGTGGAAGTCGCCAATCTCGATATCGTACGCGTCGGTTCCATCCCACCGGAACCGGATGCGGTGCTTGCCGTCGACGCGGATCTGCCAGAGATCTCCACGGATCTTCTTGAGCATATTTCCGGGTGGGACGAAAAGCTCGTCGATGCGGTCTACCACGTCGAGTTGATCCAGCTTGCGAAGGGCGATCTTGGCGTAAGCCGCCAACCGGCGAGACGCGCGGTGAGCCCGGAAAAGCTCCTCGGCATCTGCGTCCTTGAAGCTTTTGATCACCTAACGAGTATAGACCTAAGCTCGTTAGCTGTCAAACGGTTAGCGCATTGCGGCTAGGAGTTGGCGGTCGACGTGGCGAACCGCGGCTGACGAAGTGGTATATCGTGACGAGCACAAACTCTTCGCGGTAATCGGGGTGATTATCGTGGCGGCGCTCATCGCGCTGCTGCAGATCTCGGCCGCTCGTAGCGGCACCACCAGCCCGCTCACGACCGTCGGGTCGGCGGTCCTCGCGACCGTCCAGAACACCGCAAGCGCGATCTCCGGCGGAATCGGCGGCGGCGCTTCGACCCTGATCAGCCTGCCGCACCTCTCCGGCGACAACCACGACCTGGCCGCGCGCAATGCGGCGCTCGCCACCGAGAACGCGCGCCTGCACGAACTGATCGAAGCCTACAAACAAGACGCCGCGCTCCAGCCGGCCGTTACCACCTATCCGAACGCGATCGCGGCACGTGCGATCGGCTTCCCGCCCGAGAACGAATCGCGTTCGATCACGATCGACCGCGGCTCGCAGGCCGGCGTCAAGAAAGACGACGGCGTGCTCTCCGCCGGCGGGGTGGTCGGCATCGTCTCCGATGTCGGACCGCTCTCGAGCCACGTGTTGCTGATCACCGACTACACCTCGCGCCTGCCCGCGGTCGTGCGGCGCGGGCGCTGGTGGGGCATCGCGCGCGGCAATCTCACGAGCGTGCGGATGGAGTACGTCTCGCAGGACGCGCCGCTCAAGGTCGGCGATATCATCGTGACCGGCGAAGCCCGCTCGTTCCATTCCGGCGCGGTGATCGGCACGGTCACCTCGATCGAACGCGGCGACGCCGCGCTCTACCAGACGGCGGTGCTCAAGCCCGCAGTCGACCTCGGAGCGATCGATCGTGTTGTCGTCGTCGCGAAGTAGCGCCACTCCCGACACGCCCTACGTCGGCCCGGCCTGGTGGCACGCCGGACTGATCCTGCTGGTCGCGATCGTCTTTCAGCTCTCGATCGCGCACGCGCTCGCGTTTCGCGATGCGGTGCCGAGCGCGATCCTGGTGGCCGTCGTGTGGTATGCGATCCGCGTCGACGCGCGCCGCGCCGCGATCTTCGGTTTAGCGGCGGGCCTGTGCGAAGATCTGCTTTCGGGCGGAGCGGGCGGGACCGGCGGCGCGTGGACCGTCTCGACGACGCTCGTCGCGGCCGGCCTGGGCTTCGTCTCCGGGAACTTCTTCGCCGATTCGTTGCCGCTCGCGGCGATCGTCGCGGCGCTGGCGACCTTGGTGCGTAACGCGATCTTCTGGATCATGCTCGGATTCGAAGGCTATCCGCCGGGCCTCGGGAGCACGCATTTCCATCAGACGCTCTGGCAGAGCCTACTGGATGCCGCTTTGATCGTGCTCGCCATGCTACTCGCGCGTTGGCGCGAGAACTACGTCACACGATGATCGTCGGACGTTCGCGCTTCTCCGCGTGGGACTCGCCGTGGCGGGTCGGGGTCTTCATCGCGGGCCTGGCGGCGATCCTGATCGTGCTGATCGTGCGGCTCGTGCAAGTGCAGTTGATCCACGGCGCCGAGTATCGAGCCGAAGCGCAGGCCAATCAGGTCCGGCTGATCCCGGTCGCGGCGCCCCGCGGTATCATCTTCGATCGTAGCGGGAAGGTGCTCGTGCGCAACCGCCCGTCGTTCGTGGTCGGGCTGATCCCCTCCGAGGTGGTCGACTCCAAGGCCGAGTTGGCGACGCTCGCCGCGACGATCGGCGTACCGGCCGACAAGCTCTGGGACCGCCTGCTCCACCACCGCGGCATCAACTACAAGAACTTCGACGAGGTCACCACCTACGAGCCCTACGGCCCGGTGATCCTCGCAAGCGACCTGACCGTACCGACGGTCGCGCGTCTCTCCGAACTGCTGAACGATCTTCCCGGCGTCGATCTCGAACCGCAACCGATCCGCGACTACCCCTTACAGACCGGCGGCGCGCACCTGTTCGGCTACGTCGGCCAGATCACCGAAGATGAGTACAAACATCTCCAGTCCAAAGGCTATTCACCGAACGATGTGATCGGCAAGGACGGCCTCGAATCGCAGTACGATCAGTATCTGCGCGGCGCACCGGGCGGACAGCGCATCGTGGTCGACGCGGCCGGTCAAGTGATCGCGGATGCGAAGCTCCCGGCCAAGCCCGCGGTCCCCGGCGACTCGCTGGTGACGGCGATCGACTCGCGCTTGCAGGGCATCGTGGATGCGACGCTCGCCGAGCACCTGAAGGCGCTCAGCCACGCGCTTGGGCGGCAGATCTCCGGCGCGGTGGTCGTGCTCGATCCGTGGACCGGCGGCGTGATGGCGCTCTCGTCGTATCCGACCTTCAACCCGAACGACTTCGCGGCCGGCAACAATAAAAACATCGCGCACTATCTGCTCGATCCGAGCAACCCGCTCTTCGATAACGCGATCGCGGCCGCGACGCCGACCGGCTCGACCTTCAAGATGGTGACCGGCACGGCCGTGATCTCCGAAGGCTTGGTGCGCCCGAACGAAGTCGTCTACGACAGCGGCGGTTGGAACTGCGGCGGGTACTACGCGCGCGACATCGCCTCGGGCGGCCTCGGCGACACGACCTTCGTGCCGGCGCTGGCGGCGTCGTCGGACGGCTTTTTCTATCAGATGGCGTGGCGGCTCGGGCACGAGCGGTTGCGCAAGTGGGCGCTGCTCTTCGGCTTGAACAAGAAGAGCGGCATCGATCTGCCCGGCGAGAACTCCGGAAACTGGCCGACCAACGCATGGTCGATGAAGGTCTTCGGCGTACCGATGGAGCCGAGCGACGTGTGCTTCCTCGGCATCGGTCAGGGCGCGATGCAAGCGACGCCGTTGCAGATGGCCAACGTCGCAGCGGCCGTGATCAATGGCGGGACGCTCTATCGTCCGCACGTGGTCGACGCCATCCGCGACCCGAACGGCAAGACGATCAAGACCTACGAACACCAGGTCATCCGCCAGATCCCGGCGACGGAAGAGGCGCTTGCATCGGTGCGCGCAGGCATGGCCAAGGTCACCGATCCTGGTGGAACCGCATACGGGCTCGCGATCGACGGTCTGAAGTTCTCCGGCAAGACGGGCACCGCCGAGACCGGCAACGGAAGCGGCGCGAATACGACCTGGTTCATCGCCTGGGCGCCAACCGCGCATCCGAAACTCGCAATGGCGGTGTTCGTGGACCGATCGGGCGGCTACGGCGCCAGCATCGCCGCCCCGATCGCGCGCGAGATCCTCGTGAAGTACTTCAAGAAGAAAGGATGAGCGTGCGGCCCACGGTCATCTTTTATGGGAACTGCCAAGCGATGGCGATCTCCTATATGACGCAGCCTGCGCTTGAGGCGGCGGGGATGACCGTTCGTCGCGTTGCGGGTTTCGACGCCGACCACGACCTCGGCCCACATCCGTCCCCGGAGGAACTGGATGCGGCGACGGTGCTCTTCGAGCAACTCGACGCCGACGGCTTTCCTTCGGCGAACGCGCTCGGATCGCACTGCAGACGCGTCACGTTTCCATCGATCGACAGCAACCTTCAGTGGCCGTTCGGTACGCTCAACCCGTATGCCGATGGCGGCGGGATCTTCAGAGCGGCATTCCAAGGGAATCGCATTCTGCAACGGGCCGTCAATAGCGGCTGGAGCGCGGATCGATGCGTGCGCTACTACTTGGAAGAATACGACGACTTCCGGGTCGATCTCGCACGCCTGGAACGGCTCAACGAGACGCGTGCGCGCGAGCGGAGCGGGCAAGCCGACGTCCCGGTGGACGATCTTATCGGCGATATCCGCGCGGAGAAGCGGTTCTTTAGTCCTGCGCATCCGATCGTACCCACGCTCGTTTCGCTGGCGAACCGGCTCGTCGCGGCGGCCGACCTTCCGAGTATCAGTGCATCTCCGTTCGACGAATACTCGGTGGCGGTGCGAGGATCGGAGATACCGATCCATCCGCGCGTGGCGCAAGAGCTGGGACTTCGTTGGTACCATCCGTCCGCCCGATATCTTCGGCCCGACGGAACGGAGCTGGATCACGATCAGTACGTCCGATGGTGGGTCGACCGCGCGATCGCCGCTCGGGCGCGTATCGCGAACGCGGAGCATGTGGCCGGAGATCCGCGCGGTTGGTCGCCGACGCTCGACGGACTCGAAGTCGTCGGCGGGGTGCTCGGCTACTATCCCGATCGACTCTGCGCACCCGTCATGCAACTGACCTGTCGCGCTTCGCGGGCGTGCGCCGGGATCCAAGCGCAGGTGTACGTGCCCCAGATGCACGATGGCGAGACGATCGTCGAGCTGCGGGTCGGCGAGGTCTGTACGCGGGTAAGCGCATCCCCGGGAAGCACGCACGCGCTGCGCGTAGACGTTCCACTGGCGGCAGGCGAACGGGTTGAGGTGACGCTGACCAGTTCGCGGACGCTGAACATGCTCGAATCGGGACAAGGCACCGACGGCCGCGATCTGGGCGTCCTCTTGATGGGCGCCTCAGCACTCGCAACCCATGTCACGAACTAGCGAAGCGTATGACCTCGCGCCGGAGGGTGGAGCGAACGCGATGCGAGGTGCCTACAGCCATTTCTGGAATGAATTGATGGTATCGCCCATGAGGTGGGTCGGCAAGTCATCACCTGCGCCCGGGATTCTCGTTTAAGCACTCCAAAAACATAGAGATGGAAAGCACGTGACGTCCGCATGAATGCCTGTCCAAGATGCCGATTTACGGCACCAGCATTTTTCGACCGTTGCCCGCAATGCGACTTCGTACCGGAGATGATCGACGGGTTTGCGGCTTACGCACCGGATTTGGCTCGCGTAAACGACCACTTCAGCGAAGACGCATTCGGGAAGCTCCGGAGCGTTGAAGATTGGCACTGGTGGTTCCAGAGCAGAAATCGATTGATCGTATCGATGCTGGAGCTATATGCCTCGGGGTTCTCCTCGCTACTGGAATTAGGCTGCGGGACCGGCGTCGTCACTGCCGCCATTCAAGACCGGTTTCCGACCGCAAAACTATTCGGAACAGAGATCTACTCAGAGGGGCTCAAATATGCCCGCGAGCGGCTGCCCGAGGCGACACTCTTCCAGGCAGACGGACGGAACCTACCATTCGACGGTTCGTTCGACGTCGTGGCTGCGTTCGATGTCCTTGAACACGTCGATGAAGACGAGGACATTCTCGCAAATATGTGCCGCACGCTTCGGCCGGGCGGCGTCGCGATCATCACAGTGCCTCAGCACCCGTGGTTGTGGTCGAACGAAGACACGCTCGCGCACCACGTCCGGCGATACGTAGCGAGCGATATGCTTGAGAAACTTCGGCGAGCCGGCTTCACCGTCGTACGCATGACTTCTTTCGTAACGCTGCTGCTACCGCTCATGTTCGCGAGTCGACTGAGCCGCGCGAAGCCGGCTCCCGAAGCGGATATGGGGGAGTTCCAGCATTCGCGTCTCGGAAATTCGCTGCTCTATGCGATCGCGAGAGGCGAAGGGCGCCTGATCGAAGCCGGGCTTTCCTTTCCCGTCGGCGGATCGCTTCTGGTCGTCGCAAGGAGGAGCGACTCGCACGAACCCTTGTCGCGGGCGCTGGATTGACGGAGGCTGCCGCTAGCGAGTTCTATTTCTCGGAGGACTCGCCGACTTTTGAAACGACGCGCGACCGGCCCCTCTGGATACCGTTCGAGCGCAATGGCGTCTTTTTCCTAGCCCTATCGCTAGCGCCTACGGAAGTGGCCGCAACACCGCCGCTCGAGATCGGGTTCGACACGATCCTGACGTGCGAGCCTGCCTTCGGTTCGATCACCATCACCTTCGATACGGGCGAGGTCTCGCTTGAAATCGCGCGCACGTCGGTTCGCGCCGCCATCTCGGTCGATCTTTCCGATCTACATGGGAAGTGCGGCCGGATCACGATTCATGCCGATGACGAGGTGGCGATTCTTCAGTGGGTCGTGGCGCGCGCGGACCGGACCGGTCTACTCGCAGCCCGTTCGCACCACTCGCGCCGAATAGCGAACGATACCGCACACTTCACCACGGCGTACGATGGTGGATTCCACAAGGAGCGCGGAGCCGACCGCGCCGCGGCTTCGTTTGGATCGCCCAAAGGGACCCTCCAAATGGAGGCCATGCATCACCCTGACGCCGGCGCGATCGAGATCTTGGCCAAAGGCGTCTCCTGGGAAACGGGAAACGCGTATGACTACGCGCACCGCATCCTTCAGAATCTTATCGGAAAGCCTCCGGCTTTCTTCGAGCGCCTCAAAGGGCTCCACCTCGATCGTCCCGTTCGTATTCTCTCGTACTGCGCGGGCGCTGCCGGGATAGAGCGGGAGTTGCTCCGGGATGCCGGCGTTCCCGTCGAGATCACGCTCGTCGACATAAACGAACACTTGATGGGAAGGGCGGCGGCCGCGCTCGCGCCGTTCGCAACCGTCTTCGGGATCGTAGGCGATGTCAATACGATCTCACCGGAACGATTCGATCACCCTTACGACGTGATCATGAGCGTATCCGGTCTCCATCACGTAGTGGAACTCGAGTCCCTGTTGCGAACCTCGTCCCGCCTGTTGGACACCGGCGGCGAGTTCTGGGTTATCGGCGAGCAGATCGGTCGAAACGGAAGCCGCCTTTGGCCCGAGGTCCGCGAAGCGGCCAACGAGGCTTTCACGGCGCTACCCGAACGATTTCGCCGAAACGCGCATACCAACGCGATCGATGCGACGCTACCGGAATGCGATTTTTCTTCGATATCCTTCGAGGGAATTCGCAGTTCCGAAATCGCCTCGATGCTGAGCCGCTACTTCGAGCCGATCGTGATTTTTCGGCAGAGCTGCTTCCTCTGGCGTGTCCTGGAGTCCACCTATTTTGCCAACTACGACTGTTCGAAGCACGAAGACCGCCGTCATATCTACGAGCTGGTCTCGCGCGAGTACGCGCTATATCGGAACGGTGGGCGTCCGTCGCAGCTATGGGGGGCCTACCGCCAGCGCTAGGCCCAAATGCTACGGAAGTCTATCCCGATGGACCGCGCGAATCACCGTGTAGGGCCCTCGCTTGCTTTCAGAGAGGATGTTCGCGATATACATCCCGAGGATCCCCAGTAGAAGTGTCGTAAGGCCACCGAAAAACCAGACGGAGATGATCACCGACGTCCAGCCGTCCACGTGGATGCCGGCAAAGATATATTCGGCCAGCAGATACATGATCGCCAGGCCTGCCACCAGCGACACGACGAGTCCGACGCACAGGATCCAATAGAGCAGTTTCGTGGAGTTCGTCGTGAGATACCGTATCGCCATGTCGAACCGCCGGCCGATCGAATACGTCGTCGGTGAGATCGAGAGTTTCTTGACGATCAGTTCGACCTGGCGATAACCCGTCATCACGAACAGGTGGCCGAGCGTGAACTCCCGATGGCGATGGCGCACCAGCGAACGCACGTATTCGCGGGTCATAAGACGCGCGGTGATCGAGTTCGCCGGCAAGCGCTGATCCCCGAGGCCGTTTGCGGCCCAAAAGAACGCGTACCCCGACAGGCGTTCGAAAAGCCCGCCTTTCCGGCTAGCCTGGACTCCATAAACCACGTCGCAGTCGCCGGCTTCGAAGCGTGCGTAAAACGCGCCTAGAAGCTCCGGTTCTTCTTCGAGGTCGCTGTCGATGAGGAATACGAGATCGCCTCGGGTGTGCGCGAGGCCCGTCATGATCGCCTTGTGGTGACCGAAGTTGCGCGAGAGATCGACGACCACGATTCTCGGCTCGACCTGGCGCAGGGCGAGCGCTTTCGACACACTGTCGTCGGGCGAGCCGTCGTTGACCAGGACGAGTTCGACCTCTTCGAAGAGCGCATCGGCGGCGGCGAGCGCCCTACGCGCGAACTCTTCGATCGAGTTCGAGGATCGGTACATCGTTGCGACGATCGATAACTTCATCGGGCGATACGTTCCATCTCGACGCGGACTAGCGAACGAGCCTTTTCGGCGACGGCTCGGACCTCTTCGCGCGTTTCGCCGAACGCCACCACATATCCGGGGCGCGCGCGGTCGTTGTCGGCGCCTCCATAATATTGCCCGGCGGAAAGCTCGACGGCAAGGTCCGCGACTCCGGGAACGAGCATCGCCTCCGCAACGCCCTCGATGGAACGGACCGTGCCGAGCGGAAACGTGAAGAACTCCAGTCGGGCAGCCCTCGATGCGCGTACAGATGCCGGCCAACCCTCAGTTTCGCCCATGACGTAGCGGATGTACAGCTCGGGAATCGGCACGCCGGAGAGATACGGGGCGATGTGCGTGTACACCCGGCTACCGCCGCCCCGAGCGGCGATCTCGACGAGGAAGATACGGCCGTCGCTCGTGACGATATACTCAGCGTGCGTAACGCCCGTTCGTAGCCCCAGAGCCGCGATGACGCTTGCATTGGACGAGACGATCCTACGCACCACATCGTCGCCCATCGCGGGCGGGTACGTCAGGCTCGACGCGACTTGGGGGTTATCCGCATAGTGCTCCTTATCGGAGATGCCGAGGACCGTCACGACGCCGTCTTTGCACATGGCCTCGACGGTAACTTCCGTGCCGGCGATGAACTGCTCGACGAGAACGCGGCCGCCGGCCGAATTGTCGAACGCCACCCGCACGGCCGCCACCAGCTCTTCTTCGTCGTTTACTTTTTTGACACCGCGGCTGGACTGACTGTCGGCGGGTTTCACGATCGCCGGAAAACCGATGCCCGCTCCGCTCTCGATCCCGACCGGATCCGTGAGCAGGACGTAACGCGGACTCATCACGTCGCAATTGCGAGTCGCCTCGCGCATGAGGTACTTGTCGGTGAATCTCATGGCCGTATCGTAGCCGATTCCTGGCAACCCCAGTCGCTCTGCGACGTAGGCCGCGGTCGGCACGCCGACGTCGGTGGTATCGCAGAGAATGCCGTCGATGTTCCGGCTCCGGGCTGCCGCAAGAGTCGCCTCGCGGTCGCGTATGTTCACCACTTCGTGGTCGTCGGCATACGCATAGCCCGGCGGATCTTCATACATGTCGGTCACGAACACCCGGTAACCGAGGCGTTTGGCGAGAACGATGGTCGGCACTTGCCAGGCGCCGGCGCCGAGAACGTGCAGGGTCTTCTGCGGCACTACCGCGCCGTCTCGTCGATCAGAGCTTTCAGCTCGCTAAGGGCGGTCCGTATGTCTTCGGGCGTTTCCGTGCCGACGGAGACGCGGACGAAGCCGTCGCACGATTCGCCGTAACCGATCCCCGGCACGACGCAGATGTGGTTCTCGCTCAGCAATCTCGTGCAGAACTCTTCGGAGCCCAGGCGGCTCGGCGAAATGGATACGAAGAAATAGAACGTGCTATCGCCGGGAAGATATTCGAGTCCGATCTCATCCATGTACTCGGCGATCGCCGCACGGCGCCGAAGAAGCTCCGCGATCTGCGGCTTGGTGATCTTCAGGATGTGATGGAAGTGCTTGAGGATGTAGTATTCGAGGATGGTCGCCGGGCAGGTGATGAGATGCTGATTGACCTTCAATATCTGGGAGACGAGCTCGGCGTTCGCGATGACGTAGCCGAGCCGCCATCCCGAAATGCCATAGTTCTTTGAAATCGAATTGAAGAGGATGACGTTGGCCTTCTCGGGGTCGTACGTTCCGACGGAGTGGTACGTAGCGTCGGGCGTAAAATCGCTATAGGCTTCATCCGAGAGCAACCAGATCCCGCGACGACGCGCAAGATCCGCGAGAAATCGGAGTTCATCGGAAGAGTAGCGGTAGCCGGTCGGGTTGTGAGGGTTGTTGATGATCAACGCCTTCGTTTTGGGCGTTACGAACCGCTCCCAATCCATAACGGCAACGGTATATGGAATCCCGACCGGGATACCGCGGCAGAGGCGGATCTGTTCGGTATAGCTGACCCACGCGGGCTCGGGGACCAGAACCTCGTCGCCGATGTCGAGGACCGCGAGAAGCGCCATGTAGATAGCGGCTTTGGAACCTGCCGTCAGTAGCAGTTCGGAGCGGCCGTCGACGGGAACGTCGTACTGCGCTCGGTAGTAGGCCGCGATCGCGTCGCGTAGTTCCGGTAATCCCCGCGAGTCCGAGTAGTGGTAGATCTCCGGATGAGGCAGATCCCGGACGTCGACTTCCGGCAGATCGAAGAACGCTTCACCCAAGCTCAGGACGCGCACACGAACGCCCTCCCGCTTGAGGCTATAGACCATCGTATTGAACTTGATGGACATGGCCTCCAGGACGTCGGCCACGTTTTTTGATATCGCGGGGGCCCCGATCATTTCCGGAGGCTTACTGGAGAGGCTCACGCCGGACGGTCCTTCCCGAAGAGTTCGGCAGCATTCCGATAGAGTATCCGATCGGAATCGTCGCTCGAGATGCCAAGGTCCGTACAGATTTCTCCAAGGATGGCGCGCTGCCTGGCAGGCGATCCGAACGGGTAATCGGACCCGAAAAGGATCTTCGCCTTGTCCGTATGCCGGATGAGCTTTCGCAGGTCCGCAAACGCCGACGAGTCTTCCAGGTATTGCAGCGAGAGGGCCAGCTCATAGTAGACATTCGTGAACTCGCGCAGGTGGAAGAAATACTCCAGTATCCGATAGCCACCGGAATGGGCGACGATGAAGCGCCGCTGGGGGAAGGCGGCGAGCAGGTCGATCACGGCGGCCAGCGATGGCTGATGGGCCAGGTCGCACCCGAAGTAGAAACCGTCGACGATCGCCGGGATCTCAGGCGGTATGACGGCAAGGGCGCGCGCGACTCGAGGCCATTCCATCGGGCCGATCTTCTGGATGCGTGAGTGGATCTTCACTGCGGCAACGCGACCGGCTGCGACCTCGCCTCGAACGAAGCTTTCCTCCGCACCGAAATCCAGGATGAGCGACACGCAATCGGCGGCGGTCTTGTAGCGCGCGCCCGAGGCGCGATAACTCTCGACATCGTTGAAGATGAGATTCTTGCCTTCGACGCTCAGGTCGTATCCATCCAGGCCTCGATCTACGTGGACGTGGGCATCGAAAACGCGTTCCGTCACGGGGTACCGGACCGCGCGCCCGGTTCGAACGCGGCGACCGCCTCGATCACGCGATCGCGTTGATCGTCGGTCATCGAATTGAAGAGCGGCAGGCGGATCAGGCGCTCGCTTGCGGATTCGGCGATCGGAAACTGCCCGGGTCGGTACCCGAGCGACGCACCGAACTCCGACGTATGGAGCGGAACGTAGTGAAAAACCGCTCCGATACCACGGGCGCGCAGATGCGCGATGAGCGCGTCTCGGTCCTCGGTGCTCGGAAGCAACATGTAATACAGATGATAGGCCTGACCGCATTCGGGAGGGACCGCCGGTCGAGAAACTCCCGTCCTCGTCGCCCAGTCTGCCAGTCGTTCGTCGTATGCATGCCACACCTCGGCGCGACGACGCTGGATATCTTCGCCACGCTCGAGCTGAGCCCACAGAAATGCGGCGAGCAGATCGCTCGGGAGATACGACGAGCCCGGTTCCACCCAGGTGTATTTATCGACAAGCCCGCGAAAAAAGCGGCTTCGATTCGTGCCCTTCTCGCGGATGATCTCCGCACGCTCGACGAAGGCCGGGTCGTTGACGAGTAGCGCGCCCCCTTCGCCGCAGATCACGTTCTTGGTCTCGTGAAAGCTCTGAGTCGCGAAAACCCCGAACGAGCCCAACGGGCGACCGCGGTAGGTCCCGAACAGACCGTGCGCGTTGTCTTCGACCACCGGAATGCCGTGGCGCAAGGCGATCGCCGAAATGCGGTCCATGTCGCACGCGATGCCGGCATAGTGCATCACGACGATCGCCTTGGTCCGCGGCGTGATGGCGGCTTCGAGCAGGTCTTCATCGACGTTGAGCGTGTCCGGGCGGGAATCCACGAAGATCGGGGTCGCCCCGCGGGTCACGATCGCATTCCCGACCGACGCAAACGTGAACGTCGGTGTGATGACCTCATCGCCGGGAGCGAAGTCGAGCAGCATGGCCGCCATTTCGAGAGCATGGGAGCACGACGTCGTCAGGAGTGCCTTCTGGGAGCCGACCAGTTCTTCAAGGCGTGCGCTCGCGAGCTTCGTATAGTATCCGTCGCCGGAAATGTGCCCGCGAAGGATCGCGTCGGCGATGTACTCTTGCTCGCGTCCGGCGAGCGAAGGCTGATTGAATGGTACGATCACGAGCGAGTACGTTTCACGATGGCAAGCCCAAGTGCCGGCGAGATGATCGCGTGGGCAAAGTCGTATCCATCTTTTTTCATGCGCGTCATCACCTCATCGTTCAGCTTCACTTGTTGAGCGGCTCCGAGGAACGTAATGGCACCATAGAAGACCCGCGGCTTATTGGGTGCTTGATAGGTAGCCACAACGGCGAGATCGGCGGTTTCCAATCCAAGCGGGAAGAACAAGAGTTTGGCGGGCTTATCGTAGAGCAAGGGCATCCCTTGTTCGACGGTCGTGACGACCGCGGAACTGTCGGGTACGGCTTCGGCCACTGCTTCGCCGTCGCGGAATCGTGCGGCGCCCGCGCTTCCGACGAACGTTGGAACGTAGTCCTTCAGGCGCGCGAACCCCGCGGTACCGATGTTCCCAAATGCGATGCTCGGTTTTGCGAACGCATTGGGATCGATCATGTTGGATGACAATGCCAGCAGAGCGACAAGCACGCCGGCGACGACCTTCAGCCAAGGCACTCGTTGCGCGTGACGGTAGAGCGCCGCGCAACCCAGCGCAGCCGCCCAAACGAGCGCTGGAAAATAGAACGATGAGTAGTGGGTCGACCATCCGATCTTCTCCGCTCCACCGATATTCGTAACGACGTTCGGGAGCATCAATAGAAACGCGATCAGCGCGGCTCGCCATTCGAATATCGACAAGATGAGTAATGGCGCGCTGACGAGGAACATCAGGATCGTCATCTGAACGAACGCTGGTCGTTGAAACAGAGCAAAGATCGCGCCGAGCGACGGTGCCTGGTTCGCATAGATGGGGTTTATCAGAACGACCTTCAAGAGAAACACGCTATAGAGGACGAGGGCCACGCCGACTCCGAGCCGGAAGAGCCGCTCCGGACGCGCCGCCTTCCAGTAGAGCGCCGCATACGCAACCAAAAAGAGCCCTGCAATTAGGGCGCCGCGCTCGTCGACGAGCGCGCACAACACGGCCATGGCGATCAGAGCGGGTCGATTCGCCCGCTCTCGAGTCGCGAGAAACATCAGCGCGAGCCCAGTCAAAATGAAAAAGCGGTCGGGATAGACCTGGCCGAACAGCAGACCGTTCCACCAACTCGGATGAGAGACCACGAGCGCGCAGAAGAGCACTGCGGTCACGATTGGGACGCGTCTCCTCCGGACCTCGATATATCCCAATAAGACCACGCCGACGAAGCAGAGGGCGGTTAAGGCGAGCAAGAGCGGTCGCGCGGGGATAATTCTTGCGAGTATCGCGACCGGATAGAGAATGAGGTATGCGTGACCCCCCAGGGGGTTGTTGTTCAAACTCGGCGGAGAGACGAGCGTATGGGCGGGGAATTGATCGATGGGCAACGTGACCAAGCCGCTGTCGAAGACGAATGCGGTCGTCGTAGAGAATACCTGGCTGATCGGTCTTCCTGTCTTCGCTATGCTGTCGGTGACTTGGTAAAGCACGGCAGCATCGCCACGCTGCCAATACCAATTGTTGATCTTATAGCTCGTCATCGCCCATAAAAAGCCAAGGGCGACGACGGCTACTAGGAAGACCTCTGGCTTTAGAGCCCTACGAGCAGTGCTTCCTATCAGTTTTGTTGACAACATCAGTACGACTCCGATCCAATCGGCGGCACGCGACGCCCGGCGCTACCTTCTCGGTGGCGAGGCTAGGAACCCTGGCGAGCCTCCATGATGATGTGCGTATACGGTATACGCAAGAGACCCGTTTCAATGGTTGCGCGCACGTCGCGGAAAACTTCGCGCGCCAATGCGAGATATTCCGGCTCCGACCGAACGTTCTGACCGCGGTCGTGCGACAGAAGGTACTTCGCTACGACGGACTGCGACCCGCAGAAGCATCCGTCGATCGTGACGAGTCGTCCGTCCGGCTTGAGCGCCGCGCGCGCTAGCGCGAATAAGGCTATCGCTTCGTCATCGTTCAGGTGATGCAGTACCCCCTGGGCCAGGACGATATCGAAGCCGTCGCACGTTGCGGCTGTATCCGCGGTCAGCCGTTCGCAAACGAACCGCCCGCGGGGGCCATAGGTACGCGTGGCCTCTGCGATATAGCGTTGGCTGGCGTCGAAGCCGACATATTCGACGTCGCCGAGATAGCGCAAAACGCCGGCCGGGCCGCAGCCGATGTCGAGGACGCGGTCGCCCTGCCGGGGCCGGACGAACCGGTCAACGAATGTGCGAGTTCCTTTATCCGAGCCGATCACCACCTTGAACAGCTCATAGACCTTGGCGCTCGCTAAGATCGACCGCAGACCGTTCGCAACTTCCAAACTCTCAACCCTTCGGACAGGCAATCCATCTCGTTTCACCGGTCTGGCGATTTACCTTCGTCTCCTGCAAAGCCGTAATAAGGAGCCCGGCACCCAGGTCCGTGAGGATACATCTGCCGTGGCGTCGTAGCCACCCATGATGATCGTCGATCCCGGCCGCACCTACTGCGTCATCCCCACCTATCGAGCGGCTGCGACCATCGTCGCCGTGGTAGCCGACGCATTGCGGTATGCGGACGTCGTTGTCGTCGTCGATGATGCATGCCCGGAAGGCTCTGGCGCCATCGCCCGCGAGGCCTACGCGGGGAACCCTGCGGTGCGCCTGATCGAGCGCGCGACGAACGGAGGGGTGGGCGCGGCCATGAAGACCGGCATCGGCTATGCGATCGAGGCTGGGGCGGAAATCATCGTCAAGATCGACGCGGACGGCCAGATGGATCCGTCGTTCATCCCGCTCATGGTCGGGCTGTTCGCCGAGGATCCGTCGCTCGTCGCGATCAAGGGGAACCGCTTCTTCCAGGCCCAAGTCCTCGAGGCGATGCCCAAGGCTCGCCTGTTCGGCAATGCGGTCCTTTCGCTGATGGCGAAGTTCGCCTCGGGCTATTGGAATACGATCGACCCGACGAACGGGTACCTTGCGTTCAAGGCGCCGTTGCTCGCGATGCTGCCCTGGCAGAACTTCTCGGACTCGTACTTCTTCGAGATGTCGGTGCTATGCGAACTGGGCCTGCGTCGATTGCCGCTGGTCGAGCTGGAGATGCCGACGATCTACACCTCGGCACCGAGCTCGCTTTCGATCGGACGGGTCATCCTCGACTTCCCGCCACGCCTCTTCAAGCTCACGATGCGCCGCCTGTTGTTGCAGTATCTCGTCTTCGACGTGAACTTGGGCTCGCTCTACGCGGTCGTCGGCTCGTTCCTGGTCCTCTTCAGTCTGATCTTCGGCGCGTACGAATGGATCCAGAGCTACGTCACCCACATCGGGCGCGCGACCGGAACGGTCATGTTGGTCGTGCTGACGTTCCTGATGGGGTTCCAACTGCTCCTCAACGCACTGATGTGCGACGTCCAATTCTCGCGCGGGACGCGCCACGAACTGCTCGTCAACATCCGCGCGAAGAGCAAGCGGTCCGAGTGAGCTTTCTCGGCGACAAGCTCGCCGGTGCGCGTCTCGGTGACCTGCTCTTCTCGCAGTTCGAAGCGATCGCGTTCTGGCTGGTCGGCGGTCTTCCCGGGGTCATCGGCTTCGCTGCGCGGTCGCTCGTCTACAAGTTGCTGTTCAAGCGCCTCGGCGGATTCGCGTTCGTCCAGCACGGCGTGACGATCGTCCAGGCCGATCGGCTCAGCGTCGGCCGGAACTTCGGTTGCAATACCGGCACCTATATCAATGCGATCGGCGGCATCACGATGGGCGACTACGTGCTGATCGGATCGAACGTCACGATCTCCAGCGGGAAGCATCCGATCGACGGCGCCGAACCGCCGGTCTTCGCCCGGCCGCCCGAGCCGATCCCGATCGTGATCGAAGACGACGTCTGGATCGCGGCGGGCGCGGTGATCCTGCCCGGGGTCACCCTGCGTAAAGGCACGGTCGTCGGCGCGAACAGCGTCGTCACGAAAGATACCGATGCGTACGGCGTCTATGCGGGCACGCCGGCGCGCAAACTCCGCTCGCGCCTGGCTTAGTGCTCGAAGCTTCTGACAGCGGCGCGCGCGACCCGGCGCGCATTGGCCATCATGGTGAGCGTCGGACCCTTCGCCGGTAGGTAGCGCCAGCTCGAGGAGTCGGCGACGTAGACGTTTTGGCTGCCGTTCAGTCGCCCGTCGCTAGCGCAGGTCAGTGCCGGGTCGCCGCTTCCCGAAGCGGTCGGTATCGTTCCGGCGTAGTGGATGCTCGATCCCGGCGGCGTTGCGATGGTCGAGAGCGGAATGCAGCCGAGCGCGCGCAGCACCTTCGCGAACCCGCGCAGATCGGCGGCGATATCGACGCGTTCGCACGCATCCAGCGCGTAGCCGGCTTCGAGTCCGCTCGCTCCCAGGCGCACCCATTTGTCGCTCGTCGCGCGCTCGGGATGGTGCACCCCCACGATCGTAAGCGCGTTCATGAGCACGCGCGAGACCAGCAAGCCGACCGCCGGCGGCAACGGCATCTCGCGCACCAGTCGGAAATTCAGCAGCGAGTGATACGAGAAGAACGCCGCGAAGACGTGCTCGCCTCCGCGGTGGTCCGGCGTGTATGAGCCGACCAATTGCGCCAGACTGTGCCGACGGTCGCCAACGGCGCGCCCCAACATCGCTACGTTCATCGTCGGGATGTAGTGATAGGGATTGCAGAGCAGCGGCTGTTTGACGCCGATCGCGTTTGCCGAACGCAGGGCGATGCGGGCGGTGTTGAGCGGGTTGGCCGCCAAGATCAGGCGCGCGGCCGTCAACGACCGTTCGCTCCCGTCGCGGACGTCGCGGAACGATACGCGCACGCCATCCGCCCGGTCCTCGAAACGTTCGACCAGTGCGCGCTCGATATAGCGGAAGTTCGGCCGCGTACGCAGTTCTTCGATCGTGTATTTGGGTCGATAGATCGAGCGCTCCGACTCCGTGTAGAAGTCCATGTCGTTGTACGGATTGGAACCGCGCTCGAACGACGTGCCTTTGCGCAACGGCTCGGTCAGCATGGCGAGCGGCGCGCGACCGAGTGCGAAGCCGGCGCACCGGAGCGCCTCGCGTTTGCGCGCGTAGGCCGCCATGATCGTCCGGGCATTGGTGTCGATCGCACTCGGTGGCTGCACTACGGTCGGAATGCTGGTTTCCGACGTATCGTCCTCGCGGGAGCCGCTCACCCCGATGTCGCGTGCGACCACATCGTAGAGTTCGCGCATCTCCACTACGGGCAAGCCGGCGCGCTCCAACTCGAACGGTTCGAAGGTCTGCGATCCGGAGCCCCATCCGGCGCCGAGGCCGCCGAGCGCGAGACTCGTCTCCGGGAAAAATGAATCCGATGCAAGCGGAATATATTCCGCGACGCCGCGTTTGATGAAGGCACGAGGCGGCGTGAAGTGCGCGCCGATCCGATCGTTGACGTCGGCATCCGCATCACCGTTCTCGCCCAGAAAGTATCTACGCTGATCCGGATCGGTCCGCCGTAACTCGGAGAACGGAACGGCCGGAATCGATGCCGCGAGGGCCGGCTCGTCGAAGCCCACGTCGAGCATGGCGACCTGCAGGCCGGCTTCTACCAGCTCCTTTGCCGCCTGAGCGCCGCTCGGGCCGGAACCGACGACGACCGCGTCCAGCTCCACCGGTTACCGCCTCGCGCCGAACAGGCGCGCCAGCAGGACGAAGGGCGCGGCGACCACTCCGGCGATGCCGGCCAGCGCCAGAAGCACGAGTGCCACCACCGGCCCGGCCACGATCGGCTCGAACGAGCGCGCATGACGGACGTCCGTCTCGCGAAGGGCGAATCGTCGCATCTGGTCGGGCGTCGGGCGCAAGAGGTTCATGCGAAGGCGCCCTCGGCACGGCGAACGGCTTCGCCGGGCGGCGAAAAGGCGAAGCCTATCTCGGGATACGTAGGGACGTCCGCGGCGCGCAAGTTCGCGATTCCGCGGACGCTCTCGGATGAGACCGGTGGGCGCAGACCGATGCGCTCGAACGCGCGAGCGACCCAAAGCGCAAGCGCGACGGGAACCCGCACGAGTCGGACGCGCTTGCCGGCCGCGGCTCCGATCGCCGCACAGAGCCGCGAAAAGGCGATCGGCTCGGAGGACGCACACGCATAGGTGCCGCGCGAGTCGCGGACCACCAAGGCGACGACCGCGCGCGCCAACTCTTCGGCCTCCACGAGATACACCGGCTGATCGCCGCCGTCGAAGACCGGCGCCAGACCGAATCGGACGATCGCCCGGCGCATCGCCGCGTAGAGCCCGCCGTTGCCTGCGACCAACCCCGGGCGTACCACGACGTCGGCGGATCCGTCGAAATGGCGTTCGGCTTGATACTTCTCGCGGCCGTATGCCGACGCGGCATCCGGCCCGGCGGCAAACGATGAGACGAAGGCAAGCCTCGGGACGCCTGCCGCACGGGCGGCATGGCTCAAGCGGGCCGCCGCCGCGACGTTATCGGCGCCCGGCGCGTAGGCTGCATGCACGACCGCGTCAAGATCGGCGACCGTGCGCGGATCGACCGGATCTCCCAGGTCGTAGCGACGCGACTCCCGCCGGCCGATCGGCGCGACGATCCAACCTTCGGCCGCGAACGCGCGCGCGATCGCGCCCCCGACGAACCCTGAGGCACCGGTGATGCCGACCTTCATCGCGTGGCGATACGACGGGCGTCTGCGCAATCGTGCGCCGTGCGCACGTAGAACGACATGCGGCTGTCCGGAATCGGAATCGCGCAATATCCGCCGGCTACGAGATCGCGCCCGATCGGCACCTCGAGTCCGGCCGGGACGCGTTTCGGATCGAGCACGACCGAGTTGACGTCGAGCGCATCCAGGAACGCGATCGTCTGGTGGGCGTCGACCGCGCGTAGTAGGCGATACGTTCCCGCGGGGCCGATCCAATCCCCGATGCTCTCGACACCCGCTCGGCGATAGAAATACCCGATCGGATTGGCGTAAAGGTAGAGCCGCCCGGGTGTCGATAACCGGTGGAGCGCGCGCGTCACGAACTGTTCTTCGATATAGCCGTCGACGAAGCGGCTCAGGAACGGAGCGTCCGCCGTATAGTATTGGGGCGAGTTCTGAACGCCGTTGATGAAGAACGTCGAATAGAAGTTCGCCGCCTCGGCCGTCGGCGATATGACGAATGCGAGCGCGAAGAGCACCGCAAAAGCGGGGCCGAAACGCGCCATCCGAACGCGGAGCGATGCGATCGTCAAGCCCAGACAGAGCGCGAACGTCGGATAGAACAGGATCGCATAGCGCACGATCGTGGAGGAGAGCAACCAATAGGCGATCATGACCGTCAGCAGGATGATCGGGTAGGCGATTTCGGGAGGCACCTTGCGGTGCAGCACGATCGCGAGCACGAACAAGACCAGGCTCGGCACGAACAGGAGCAGTATCAATGCGTTGATCGCGAACTCGCGGAACGGTTTCGTATCCGGGGTCAGGAACGCGTGGAGCGGGACCGTCAGCAGCCAACCCGGCTGCTTGTCGGTATTGAGGTCGTCGACGATCTGCTGCCATTCCGTCGCGGTCACCAGCCCGTCGCTCCCATGGAACTTGAGATTCAGCCAGGGCGCGATCGGATCGCCGGCCAGCACCAGGTTACGCACGTACCACGGCGACGCCAGAATCACCAGGGCCGCCACCACGGTGAGCACCTGGGCGCGCGTGCATGCGAGCCGCCGCGCCGCGATCGCGAACGCCACCCCGAAGACGAACACGAACGGCAAGAGCGACGTCTTCGAGCCGATCAGGAATGCCGCCAGCACGGCGGCTACCATCACCCAACGCCAATCGGTCGCGCCCTCGCGCATCGCCCGCCGCAACGCCAGGACCGACGTCAACGCGAACAGGCCGAGCGCGACATCTAAGAACCCCGAATCCATCCAACGCAGATAGAAGGGCGCATACGTCGCACCGAGCGCGAGCAGCACGCCGATGGTGGCCGGCCACACTCCCCGGCCGAGCGCGTCGCGCACGCCGGCACACACGCCAAGCGCGGTCAATAGGCCGAGCGTCCACGGGACGAACTGCAGCAGCGCATCCAACCGGAAGAGCATCGGCAACGCGATCAACATCAGGTCGTTCTGCGCGTAGAACGGCTCGCGCAGAAATGGGTCGACGACGAGCCTGCCGGCCTGCACGAAGTCGACCGCGTAGGCCCAGTGGAAGGCGATCGCGTCGGATCCGGCATTCGCGAGATTCACCGCCGGAAACGCCACCAGGAGCATCGCGAAGTAGACGACGACGTGAGGAACGTCGCACGCGACGAACACGTCGCGCCAGCGCTCGTTCCAGTACGAGCGCTCGAACGGCGACCGGCGCGTGAGCACGCACCCCGCCGCGAAGATCGCCAGAACGAGGACGATCGCGCAGGCCGGATTGAACAGGCCGACCAGCGCGATGAGGAAGGCGCCAAATCCGAGAAACGCGAACCCGAGCGCGCAGGTGCACACCAGGCGGATCATCGCATCGGCAGGCGATGCGGGCTCGCGGCGCTCAAATGCGATCGCGTTCGAACCAAGCAGATAGGCAATCGCGAGCAAGAGATGTGCGACGAGCAATCCCTCGACCAGCCGCGTATAGGCGAACATCGATGACACGGCTTCACCGCGCCATTGCCGCGCTCATGCTCCTCACCGCGTGCGCGCCGCACGACGGCCGGTTCGATCCATCGCATTTCAAGTGGACCGGGGTCGGCGCCCCGCGCGACGTCGTGCTCCCCCTGGGCATCACGCCCGGCAGCTCCTTCGGCGGCCTGACCACGGCCGCGCCGGATCGCGAAGCTTTCTGTTGCGCCGCGGGGCCGCATGTCGACGTTCCGGTCCGAAAGGACCATGCGGCGACGAGACTCACGATCGGCACTTTTTTGCCGGCCGAGGGTCCGCCTAATCACTTTCGGGTGACGTTCCCGGATGGCACCGTCCGCACGGCCGACGGCGGCCGAGGTTTCTCCACGTTCTCGGTCCCCGTGCCCGAAGCGCTACGTCCTCGTCGGGGCACGCTTCGGATACGGGTCGATGCATCCGTCGCGCCCTATACCCTTGCGAGCATCTACTTTGAATAAGGCTTTGGCATTGCTGCGCGGCGTCGGCATCGCTGCGGCGATCGCCGCGATCGCCGCAGCCATACAGGGCGTCCGCCTGCCTGCCGTGCTCGACGGACCCACGTTGCGGGTCGCGATGGGATCGGCCACGGACCCTCATTTCCTGACCGGCTTTGTGAACGGGGCGATCCTCCACCAGTGCGCGCTCGCGGCGCCGTGCGTCCAACATTGGAACCTCGGTTTTTTTGCCGTCGTCATCTTCGCGCTCGGCCTACTCGCATCGGGGCGTGCGCTCGCCCAAGCCGCGGTGGCGATCGTCGCGATTTCGCCGCTCGCCGTGGCCGCGATCGCCGATCCGCTCGGTGCTTCGCTCAGCATCGGGCTCTTGCTGACGGCGCTCGCCGGAATCGACATCGCCCGCCTGCGCCCGCTCCCCATGGTCGGCCGCTGCGCGCTCGCGATCGCCCTGGCGCTCGCCGACCCGGCGCTGACGCCGCTCGCGATCGCCTACGGCGCCTTCGGGGGCGCGATCCCATTAGGATGCGCGGCACTCGCGTCGCTCTTGCATCTGCTGATGCAGCCGGCAATCGATCCGATCGCCGGCCCGGCAACGCTGGTCGCCTTCGGCGCCTGTCTGTTCATCGGCGGCCCGTTGCTGATATTGGCCGTGCGCTTTCGCGCATTCAAGAGGCTCGACGACGATGGGCGAGCGTTGCTTCGCGCGGCTACGCTCGCCGTTGCCGCGATCGCCGGCGGCCTTTTCTCTGCCTCCGGCGACCCCGCGATCTATTGGCTCGGCGCAGAGGCCGTTCTGCTCGCGGGTCTGGTCGCAAGCCTCGGCGCGCAACGCGGGAAGGTCCCGGAACGTACGGGCATCGCGTTCGCCGTGCTCGTGGTCGTGCAGTTCGTGCTCTTCGTGCAGCACCATGGCGACGTCACCACCGCGGCCATCGCCTACCGTGGCGACGATCTACGCGGGATGATCGCAGATGCTCCGGGCCGGACCTGCGTCACTGCCGACGCCACCGCGACGCGCTACGTCTTGGCCGGCGGCGCATTTCTCGAACGCTATCCGGTGCGCCGCACGCCGACCATGCTTGCCGACCCGGCCGGCTGCATCCGCATGCCGAACGATACCACGGTCGTGACGATGCGCGATTTGGCGGTCAATAATTGGGGTCAGGCCGTTCCGTTGCTACAGGCCTACCGCGACGCATCCGATCCCGCCGGGGTCCTTCAGATCGAAGGTGGTTCCGTCTCGCCCGGCACCACCGTGAATACTCCGACCGGGCGTGGCGCGTTCGGAAACGAAGTGGACACGCCGCTGGGCCACGTGGGCGACTTTACCGTCCTCTCGGGATTCGCCTATACGCCCGCATGCGTGCCGGTACGGTCGGGCCAGCACCTGAATTTCTCCGCAGCATCCATCCCCGGCACGCCCGACCTGCGCCTGCGCGTCACGGCGAGCGGCACGGGCGCGCCGTTGCTGAACTCGACCTTCCCCGCTTCGGCACCGAATCGTCCGTACCGTTGGATCCGTTACTCGGTTCCCCTCGCGGCGAGCGACTGCACGACCTTTACCTTTGCCATGAACCCCGGTTCACGAGAGAAATATTGGCTCACGTTCGCCGGAGCCGCAGTTCGATGAACACGATCGGTGCGCGGCTTGCCGCGCACGCGAGCAACCGGGCCGGCGACGCCTTCTGCACGTTTCTGGCCAAAGGTGAAACCGAGACGATCTCGTTCGCGCAGCTCTACGAACGGAGCGCTGCGTACGCGGTCGCGTTCGCGGCGGCGGGCGTGCGTCCGGGCGATCTGGTGGCCATCATCCTGCAGCATACGCCCCACCTCTTCTACGCCTACCTCGGCGCAATTCTGGCGGGCGCGATTCCGACGTTCATGCCGTTTCCATCGCCCAAACAACGCCAGGATCTCTACTGGGCGGATCACGACGCGCTGTTCTCGCGCATCGAGCCGCGTCTACTCGTGACGTATCCGGAGAATCTGGCGGCGGCACGCGAGACCATCCCCGGTTTTGCGATCCCCGCGCTGATCGCCGGCGACACTCTTCTCGAGGCGTTCGTGTCCTTCGAACCGCACGTAGCCGACCCGGACGACGTCGCCTGTCTGCAACATAGTTCCGGGACCACCAGCCTCAAGAAAGGCGTGATGCTGACGCATCGCGCGATCATCGACGAGGTGGATGCATACGCTCGCGCGATCGGCTTCACGGAGGCCGACCGCATCGCGTCGTGGCTCCCGCTCTACCACGACATGGGCTTCATCGCGTGCTTCATGACATCGGTCGTGCTCGGCACGCATCTGGTCGCGCTCGATCCGTTCGAGTGGACGATGCGTC
>JBEPVY010000020.1:0-25305 GCA_041690835.1 Vulcanimicrobiota bacterium
CAATTCACGATAACGATGTCGTCGTTCTTGCCGGCGCGCGCACGCCGTTCGGCAACTTCGGCGGGTGCCTCGCCGCGCTGACCGCCACCGACCTGGCCGTGGCCGCCGCCGAGGGGGCCCTGGCCCGCAGTGGCGTCCCCAAGGAGGCGATCGACGAGATCGTCCTCGGCAACGTCATGCAGACCAGCGCCGATGCGATCTATCTGGCCCGTCACGTCGGCCTCCGGGCCGGCCTGCCGGTCGGGACCCCGGCCCTGACCCTGAACCGCCTGTGCGGCTCGGGCCTCCAGGCGCTGATCTCGGCGGCCCAGACGCTCGCCCTCGGGCAGGCGCGTTACGCCCTGGCCGGCGGGACCGAGAACATGAGCCAGGCGCCGCACGTCGTCCGGGGCGCGCGCGAAGGCTTCCACCTGGGCGCGAACGTGAAGTTCGAAGACACCCTCTGGGAAGCGCTGACCGACTCGTACAACGACCTGCCGATGGCGGTCACCGCCGAGAATCTGGCCGAGAAGTACGCCGTCTCCCGCGAGGAGTGCGACGCGTTCGCGCTCGAGAGCCAGACCAACGCTCTCGCGTCGCAAGCCTCCGGCTACTTCGCCGAAGAGATCGTCGGCGTCGACGTGCCGGGACCGAAGGGGACGACCGTGCGGGTCGATACCGACGAAGGCCCGCGCGCCGGACTCTCGCTCGAGAAGCTCGCGAAACTCCCCGCGCGCTTCCGCAAAGGCGGCGTGATCACGCCCGCCAACGCGAGCGGAATCACCGACGGCGCGGCCGCACTCGTCCTGACGACGGTGAAGCAAGCGCGCGCGGATGGACTGACGTGGATCGGTCGATTGATCGGCTCGTCGGTGGTCGGCGTCGACCCGGATATCATGGGGATCGGACCCGCGGTCGCGATTCCAAAGGCGCTCGAGCGCGCCGGTGTAAGCGAGAAAGACCTCGCGGTGATGGAGATCAATGAAGCCTTCGCGCCCCAGGTGATCGCGTGTCTGCGCGCGATGTCGAGCCCCGGGGTCCGCTTGAACCCGCACGGCGGCGCGATCTCGCTCGGACACCCGCTCGGCGCGTCGGGCGCGCGTCTCGCGCTTACGACCTTGCACGATCTGCAGCAGAGGGGCGGCGGTTACGGCGTCGCATCGGCGTGCATCGGCGGCGGACAGGGTATTGCAGCAGTCTTCGTCGCCGACTGAAGAAGCCGCGCCGATAGCGGCGCGCCCGCCTTGGTGGCGATCGTGGCAGCGCGTCTGGGACGGGCTCGCGATCCTCGTCATCCTGTTCGTAGCGTGGAAATGGTTGGTCGCGCCCCGCATGCTGGATCGCGCGAGCGCGTATCCGGCGCCGGACGTGTCGTACGCTCGCCTCGACGGCGGCACCTATGCGTTGACCGCGCATCGCGGACACGTCGTCTTCCTCGATTTCTGGGCGTCCTGGTGCGGGCCGTGCAAGCTCTCGCTGCCGATCGCCGAGGGCTATGCGAAGGCCCATCCGGACGTCGAGGTCGTACCGGTCGACGTCGGCGAGCCGCGCGAGACGGTCGCCGCCTTCGCGAAGCTCCACGACATGCACGACGTCGCGCTCGATCCCGGGAGCCTCTCGAACGGCTACTTCCAGATCCAGGGCTTCCCGACGATGGTCGTCATCGACCCGGATGGCCGGATCCGCGCGACCTGGACCGGCTTCAACCCGGCGCTGGCCGTCAACATGGAGAACGCCCGGACGACCTTGGCCGCTCGGCCTTAGGGCGGAGCCTGGCGTTGACGGGCATGGTAGACTAGCGGGAATATGGCAGACCAGGACGACGTTATAACCGCGCGGATTTCGCGCATGCCGAAGGCCGAGATCCACGTGCACCTCGAGGGTGCGACGGCCGCGGATACCTATTTCGAGATCGCCAAACGCAACGGCATCGAGATCCCGGCATCGGACCTGCCGCAGTGGGAAGAGCATTTCAAGTTCCGCGACTTCGACCATTTCATCCAGGTCTACGTCGCTTGCACCAAGTTCTTGCGAACGGCCGACGACTACGGATTGCTGGTCCGTCGCTTCGGCGCTCAGCAGGCCGCGCAGAACATCAAGTATACCGAAACGTTCGTCTCGTGCTCGTTGCTCCCGCAGCAGATCGACCGATCGGCGTTTCTGGACGCCATTCGCGACGCAGCCACCGACGTCGAACGCGAACACGGCGTGGCCGTCCGCTTCATCGCCGATATCTCGCGCGAGATCCCGACCTCGCAGGCGCGCGTGCTCGACCTCGCGATCGAAGGCCACAAGCGCGGCGTCTTCATCGGCGTCGGCCTGGGTGGACCCGAGATCGGCTTTCCGCCCGAACTCTTCGCCGAGACGTATCGCGCGGCGCGCGCCGCCGGTCTGCACGTCGTCGCCCACGCGGGCGAGACGGTCGGCACGGCCAGCATGATCGGCGCGCTCGACTCGCTCGGCGCGGAGCGCATCGGCCACGGCGTGATGAGCCTCGAAGATCCGGAACTGATGGAGCGTCTTCGCACGACCCAGATCCCGCTCGAGATCTGCCCGCAGAGCAACTACCGCGTCGGCGTCGCGAAGGCGGGCGAACCGCACCAGATCCGCGCGCTCAAGGATGCGGGCGTCTTGGTGACGCTCAACTCCGACGATCCCGCGATGTTCGATACGGATCTGACCAACGAGTACCGCACGTTGCTCGCCCAAGGCTTCGGCTGGGACGAGCTGTGGAGCATCAACCTCGCAACCGTGAACGCTTCCTTCGCAAGCGACGCCGAGAAGCACGCTCTGCGCGAGGAATGGAACCGGTTCGCGGCAGAAGCGACGGTCTAGTCTAGCGCCCTAGTTCGTGCGCGGCTTACGTAGCCAATCGATCTCGCCCTGGAGGTCGGCGCCGGGCTTCGCCGTGAAGGCGGGCAAATCAAAGTACATGATGTTATACATCATCGTTCCGTCGATCGGCCCGACGATGGTGTCGCCTCCGGTTATGGCGAGACTATAGCGTACATCGGGGTCGAGAACGAATGGGCACCAGACATCGAGTGTCGTGTGTTCGGGGAATCGTAGGATCTGGGATCCACCGACATTCCTACTGAAAAAGTACAGCGCGTCGGCGCCCGGCTGCGCCATTTCCGCGTCGGTCGGTGCGCGACTATAGAATTGCGAATCCTTTTGGGGACCGTCGTTGATGGAACCCGGCGGAGCAAGCCATCCAATGTAACCATCCGCGCCGGAAATATTCCCCCAGATCGGTGGCCAGAACAGGTCGGCGATGTCGTCACAGTGACGCCGGACAAGCATCATGTGCGCGGAGACCGCCGCTGCCAGACCTGCCGAGAGTTTAAGATCGCCGCGATCGTCGTCGCAGAGTTGTAACTCGTGGTTCTTCCGTACCCACCACCGCGCGAGCCGGTAGTCGAGAATCGTCAGCCCTTCGAACGTTCCCGACGACCACGTAGCGACCGCCGCATCACCTACGACAACGACGTCTTCCACGCGGATCGCAACGGCTGTGTGTCCATACCACCGGGCGGACTTCTCCATGAGAACTGGTATGGCGGCCCGGACCTCTCGGACGCCGCGTCGAGGCCCGAAATCGTCGGCGTGCGCGACCGCTAACGCTCCGATTACAAGGGTTAGGAAAATCGCCGCAGTCCTCATCATGACGCTAACGACTCGACCCTCGGAACGTGACTACTTGGCTTTCCACTCCGGCTTGCGCTTTTCGAGGAACGCGCCCGTGCCCTCTTTGAAATCGAGCGTGTTGACGAGGGTGCCGAACTCGAGCGCTTCGAGCTCGAGCGCGTCGGCGGTGGCGAGGTGCGCGCCGCCGTTGATGATGCGTTTGCAAGCCGCGATCGCGAGCGGTGCCTTGCCGGCGATCAGATCCGCGATCCGCTTCGCTTCGGTCAAGAGATCCGCGAGCGGAACTACTTTCTGTACGAGGCCGATGCGCAAGGCTTCGGCCGCATCGATGATCTCGCCGGAGAGGCAGAGGTACATCGCCATGCCTTTACCGACCAAGCGCGTCGTGCGCTGCGAGCCGCCGTAACCGGGGATCAGGCCGAGGTTGACCTCCGGCTGGCCGAACTTGGCATTGTCGCTCGCGATCCGGATGTCACCGGCCATCGCGAGTTCGCAGCCACCGCCGAGGGCGAAGCCGTTGACCGCCATGATGACCGGCGTGCGCATCCGCTCGATCTGGAGCGTGACCGCTTGACCCGTCCGCGCCTTGTCGGCGCCGTCGACGGCGTTCTCGAGCGCGTTCAGTTCGCCGATGTCGGCGCCGGCGGCGAACGCCTTGGCGCCCGAGCCGGTGATGATGATGGCGCGGATCTCGGGATTGTCGTCGAGCGCGGCGAGTGCGATCGAGAGTTCGCCGAGCAGTTGCGCGTTCAGCGCGTTCAGCGTGGTCGGTCGGTTGAGGGTGATGGTCGCGACGGTGCCGTCGCCTTCGATCGAGATCGTATCGAACTCGCCGCTAAGCATAGTCGTAGAAGCCCTTTCCACTCTTGCGTCCGTGACGGCCGGCGAGCACCATCCGCTTGAGCAGCGGCGGCGGCGCCATGATCGGATCCTTGAACTCGGCGAACATGATCTCGGCGATGAAATAGGTCGTGTCGAGCCCGACGAAGTCGAGCAACTCGAGCGGGCCCATCGGGTAGCCGCAGCCGAGCTTCATGCCCTTGTCGATGTCTTCTTTGCTCGCGAGGCCGCCCTCGTAGACGCGGATCGCGTAGAGCAGATACGGGATCAGCAAGCGGTTGACGACGAAGCCTGGCGTGTCTTGCGCGAGGATCGGTTCCTTGCCGAGCTTCTCCGCGAAGGCGTAGAGGCGGTCGACCGTCTCCTGAGTGGTCGCGATCGTGCGGACGACTTCGACCAGCTTCATGAGCGGAACCGGATTGAAGAAATGGAGACCGGCGACCTTATCCGGTCGCTTGGTTCCGGCCGCCAATTCGATCACGCACAGGCTCGAGGTGTTGGTGCAGATGATCGCATGCGGCGCGAGCATCTCGTCGAGCTCCTTGAAGAGCTTCAGCTTGATCGCGACGTTCTCGACGATCGCCTCGACGATCAGGTCGCAGCCCTTCAGATCCTTGACGTCGGTGGTCGCCACGATCCGCCCGAACGTCGCGTCGCGGTCGGCCTGCGAGAGCTTGCCCTTCTCGACGAACTTGTCGAGCGACTTGCCGATCGACGCCATGCCGCGCTGGAGGGGCGCCTCGGCGACCTCCATCAGCACGACGTTGAAGCCGGCGGCGGCGCAGGTCTGCGCGATGCCGTTGCCCATCAGGCCGGCTCCACAGACGCCGACGGTCCGAATATCTGCCACGAATAACCTCTCCCTGGGACGGGCGAAAAACGCAGGTCCTTTCTCTGCGTTGCGGGGAACCCCCCTTAACGGTATACTACCTCAGACGTAGTTCTACGAACCATACCGGCCGGAAGGGGAAGATCAGGCAGTGCGCACCGCGTATCACGAGGCGCTTGAAGCAACGCGACTGGACGTCGTGCGTCTTGGCGCGCTCGCGGCCGATTCGATCCGCGTCTCGGTCGAGGCGCTGGACCGGCGCGACTCCTCGGCCGGCGCGCGCGTGGTCGCGGGCGACGACATCATCGACGACCTGCGCCGCAAGATCGAGGCCGCCTGCATCGAGCTGATCTGGCGTCAGCAGCCGGTCGCGGGCGAACTCCGCGAGATCGCCGCCATGCTCGAGATCGCGACCGATCTCGAACGGGTCGGCGACTACGGCGTCGATATCGCCAAGAACGCGATCAAGCTCGCCGACGTCCCGATCCGTCCGCAGAAAGTCGAAGTCGATCGCATCGCCAGCGCCGCCCACGCGTTGCTGCTCGACGCGATGCGCGCCTACACCGAACGCGACAACGCGCTTGCCGACATCACCATCGAACGCGACGACGAAGTCGACGCGCTCTACAAGCGTAGCATCAAGCTGCTCCAGCAAGAGATGCAAGAGGACGCGGAGATGGTCCGTGCCGGAACGCGCTATCTGTTCGTCCTGGCCGCGCTCGAACGCGTCGGCGACCGCGCGAACAACATCGCGTGGCACACGAAGGACATGATCGGCCCCAACTAGGTGGCATCGACCCCGCTCCCACGCTCCGAGTTCGCGGCGACCGAACGCTACGCATATCTCAATCATGCGGCGGTCGGCGTCTTGCCGCAGCGCACCAAGAACGCGCTCGAGACGTTCGTGCGCGCGCAGGCGGACGGCGGCGTGATGGGCGTCTTCCCGTATGAGAACCGGATGCCCGAGTACCGCGAGACGGTCGGCCGCTACATCGGCGCGAGCGGCGCCGACGTCGCGATCTTGCGCAACACCGGCGACGGCGCGAACGCGATCGCGGCCGGGCTCGATTGGCAGGACGGCGACGAGATGCTCCTCTGCGACGACGAGTTCCCCTCGAACGCCGTGCCCTGGCTGGCGCTGCGCGAACTGGGCGTCGACGTGCGCTTGTTCGAGACGGCCAACGGGCGACTCACGCCCGACGCCCTGCGCGCCGCGCTCACGCCCAAGACGCGCCTGGTGGCCGTCTCGTGGGTCGCCTTCCACGACGGCTACATGCACGACCTCGCGGGTCTGGCAGAGGTCGCGCACCTGAACGGCAGCTTGCTGGTATCCGACGTGATGCAGGCGCTGGGTGGATTTCCGCTCGATGTCGCCGCGTGCGGTCTCGACGCCGCCTATGCGGGCGGCGCGAAATGGTTGCTCGCGCTTCAGGGCGTCGGCTTTCTCTGGATGCGGCCCGAACTGCGCGCGCGCTTGCGCCTGGCCGCACCCGGCTGGCGCTCGACCGCCGATATGTGGGACTTCCTCAACTACGAGCAAGGCTACGTGGATGACGGTTCGCGCTTCGAGGGCGGCACCCCGAACTTCATCGGCGCGCTCTCGCTCGCAGAATCCATCGGCGTCCTCCAAGAAGCCGGTCCGGCGAAGATCGCCGCACACGTGATCGGACTGACCGACCATCTCTACGACGGCTTGCAGCGCTTGGGCGCAACCGTGCTAAGCAAGCGGGGCGAGGGAATCTCTTCGGGAATCGTGACGTTCACCGTACCGGGGCACGAACCGGTCGCGCTCGGGCGCGGAATCCAGCACGACGAGGGCGTCGTGACGACGTGGCGACCGAACGGGATCCGGGTCGCGCCGCACGGATACAATACGATCGACGAGATCGATCGACTGCTCGACGCGCTCGCGCGCCGCATTGCGAAAGGACCATCCGCGTGATCGCACTAGCCGCCGGAACCTACGCCTACGTCGCCACCGTCCAGGGCAAACAGTCCGGGAAGACGAGCGTCACCGTGACGCACAACGCCGACGGTTCGACCACGATCGCCGAAGATGGCGCCGGCTCGTTCCAAGGCATGGACGGCACCGCGAAAGCGACGCTCTCGCTCGGAACGGATAGCGCGCCGACCGCATACAGCTCGCACGTCGACGTCGCCGGCACCGCGCTGGACTATGGCGTGACGTTCTCCGGCGCGACGGCTACCGTCAACGGTGGCCTCGGCGGCGGCTCTACGTTCACGCTCGCAGCCGGCGAGCATTTCGCCATCGTCGATGGCGGGTTGCTGAGCGGGTTCGTCGCGCTTCCGATGCAGGTCGCGGCCTGGCCCGGCGCCCAGCTCCAAGGCATCGCCGCGATCTACGGGCGCGAGACGCCACTGACGCTGGACGCGGCCGCAAAACCGGTCCGGCCGGCCGGCGTTCCCGCCGGCGACGTCAGCCTCTCGTACTCCGCCCCGATCGCGCTCGTCGAATGGTACGATCCGACGACCATGGTGATGGACGAACTCGACGTCCCCTCGCAAGCGTTCACGGTTGCGCGAAGCCGCTAACGCCGGTCAAGTCGCCCCGACCGATCGCGTTCTCGTCATCGACGGATTGCGCGGCTTTGCGATTCTGCTCGTCCTGTTCTTCCATATCTATCTGAAGACGCACTTCGCGTTCGGATTCGACGCGTTCGGCCTGCACCTGGACGCGCATTCGTTCATCGCACCCGGCTTTCTCGGCGTCGAGATCTTCTTTTTCGTGAGCGGTTTCTGCTTGATGCTGCCGTATGCGGCCTGGACGGCCGGCCGGCGCGGGGAGCAGTCGCTCGGCGAGTACGTCTCGCGCCGCTTCTGGAAGATCGTTCCGTCCTACTATCTGGCGCTGGCGTTCGTGGTGCTGTTCTATCCGTTCGACGCGCACGCGGGCATCTCGCGCGCGACGGACGTATTGCTGCATCTGAGCTTCTTGCACGGCTTCAGCGTCGTCTCGTTCGATTCGCTCAATGCCGCCTTCTGGTCGCTCGCGGTCGAGGTCGAGTTCTACCTGATCTTCCCGCTGATCGTCTGGGGGTTCTTGCGCGCACCGGTCGTGACGACGACGGTGGTGACGCTAGGAGGGCTCGGGTACTCGTGGTACGTCGCCGCGTACAATCTGGACGGGACGTTCATCTGGCCGAACCAGCTCCTGAGCTTTCTGCCGCTCTTCGCGATCGGCGCGTTCTGCGCGTGGATCTACGAACGGCATCTCCGCGGTGTCGCGATCGCCGACGATATCCGAAAGGGCTGCGCGGTCGGCGCGGTCGCGAGCGTTGCGGTGCTCGCCTACGTCTTCGAGTGGGTCGACCGGACGACCGGCGGACCCGCCGCCTGGGGCTGGGAGAACGCGCATCGGCTGGAAATCGCGTTAGTGCTCGCGGTCTTCACGCTCTGCGGCGTGTGCGCGACGCCGGTCGTACAGCGCCTGCTCGGGAACCCGATCTTGGCGTTCTTCTCGGACATCTCGTACAACGTGTATCTGTGGAACGGCATCTTGATGGCGTATCTCAGCACGCATATGCAAGTGGTCGTGCCGTTCGGCCCGTACGGGTTCGTGCTGCTCTCGTTCTTCGGATCGACGATCCTCGGCTACGCGCTGACGCGCTGGTTCGAACGCCCGCTGATGCGCTTCCGGTTCCGAACGCCGCTGGCGCTCTGGCGGTCGCTGACTACGCGCCGCCCGGCTTCGACCAGCTCGGCGCCATGACCGCATCGCTCATGCCGTGGATCAGGCGCTTGTCGGCCGGAGCCACGGTCGCGAGGATGCCGCCGAGTTTGACGTCGTCGCCGACCACGAAGTAGTACGGGCAGAGCCGCACGCGACCGTCGAAGTTGCGGATCTCGTCCTTATCCCGATCGAAGTATTCCTGACGCAGCCGGCGGCCTTTGTGGAAGCGTTGCAGGATGCGCGGCGTCTTCTCGGCATCGCGCATCGCTTCGGCGAGGGTCGCGATCCAGTCGTCCTTGGTGAGATCATTGGCGACTTTGACGCCCTTGGATCCCCAGGCAAGTTCCGAGAAGCCGGACGGCTTCACCACGAAGTCGCGTTCGCTCTTACCGAGTTCGGCCAGCTGCATCCAGTCGTTGATCGGGAGGCCGCCCGCTTCGAGGCCGTAGATCACGGCCTGCGACGGCAGCGGGCGCGCGTCGATCACCCAGGTCTGGGGGAAGATCTGCCCGATCCGCACGAACGCATCCTTGCCGAGTTCGGCGATCCAGAGCTTGGCGAGCATCGGATGATGGAAAAGCGCGAAGGCCAGTTTCTCTTCGAGATTGGCTTTTGGCGGTGGCGACATCTTGACGCGATTGTGGCGCGCGGCGTAGAGCAGCAGTTCTTGCTTGGGGACGTTCAATAGGTCGAACATCTCGAAGTTGCGATAGATCAGATCGAGCTTCTCTTCGCGTCCGTCTTCGAGACGCATGAACAGCGCTTCTTCGGTGAAGACGACATCCTGCGGTGCGATCACCCATGCATCGAGCAGTTCGCGCTTGCGCAACGTCGCCGCGAGCCAGCCGAGTTCGGAGCGGTAGTCGGCCGATTCTTCGGAGACGACGATCGCGACGACCGGCTTGTCTTTGCCGGTCTGGGCCTTCATCGCGGCCGCGAAGCCTTCGGGAATGCCGTAGGTTCCGCCGAGCGCTTCCATGCCGAGATTGCAGTACGCCTCGGCCATCGCGCCGACGAAGCCCATGCCGCCCGGAACGCTATCGAGTTCGGCGGCGGTGAAGCCGGCCTCGGTCAAGATCAGGTCGGGACGGATGATCGCCGGGAGATCCTGTTTGAACCGGTTCTGTCGCGCGAGTTTGACGATGTTCTCGGGCTTGCCCCGATCGAGGTACTCGGCGATGAAGGCGGGCGCGGTGCCGCGTGCGCTGCGGTTGTACAGGCTGTTGAGCGCCTTGTAGAAGGCGGCCAGGTCGTGCCCGATCTGTTCGAGCTTTTCGACGGTCTTGGGATCGAGCGCGAACGGCTCGGGGCTGATCCGCCAGGCGATCCGGTCTTCCGCATTCTCGACTTTGAAGAGTCCGGGCGGGATCGCATCGTAGAGGAAGCGCGCACGTTCGGCGGGTGAAAGGTCGGGGCTGTAAGCCGTACAGGCCATGGTTCTCCTAGCCCCGACCGCCGGTACAACCGTCGGGGATCTTCGCGCAGTCGAAGGCAATATAGCGTCGCCGCATTTCACCACTAGAATACCCCGCTTCGGCCCGGGGTTGCACGCTAGGTCGGGCTATTTGATGGTGATGGCACCGGGGGTCAGGAGGGCGGACTCGATCGAGACCGCGCCGGCTTTGTAGACGAGGGTCAGGTGGAGCGTGCCGGTCGAGCCGACCTTGGTCAGGTCCACGTCTTCGATCACGCGCGACGGGCCCTCGGCTGCGATGAAGTGCAGGACCCGGGCGTCGCCGAACGAGCCGCCGGGCGCCGAATAGGTGGCCGCGACCTTGACCAGCAGTTCGCTGCCGGGGGCCTTCACGGGCGTGTCTTCGACGCAATAGCCGATCGTCACGAGCGTGCCGCGGACCGGGAGCACTTCTTTTGTGCAATTGCCGGATTGGGCCGGAGCGGCCAACGGGATCGCGGCGAGGGTCAGGGCGAGGGCCAGGCGTTTCATGGTTCTTATCATTCCTGGCTATAGAACGAATCCCCGGCTCGAAACGTCTCGTTGTCGGCGCCGTCCCTCGTCCGTCGACTACGCGCCTTTGGCGCTACGCTCGGGATGACACGTAAGGAAGGGTCGCTACATTTACGCTTGGGATCACGGGTAAGGGCTCCTCTGTTGGCGGGGTGACTAAGGGGGGGTGCGCGGGTTGACGGGCGGGGTAAGATAGGGGCGGTGTCTGATTTTGACCTGATCGCCCTGGACTTGGATGGAACCCTGCTCGATTCTCACGAGCAGATTTCGACGCGCAATCATCGCGCGATCGCGTCCGCATTGCTGGCCGGCGTGCGCGTGGTGCTGGTAACCGGACGGGGCGCGGATACGCCGAGCCGGGTCGCCCACGAGCTCGGGCTGAACGTTCCGATCATCTGCGCACACGGTGCGCTGACCAAAGACTTCCTCTCGGGCAAGGTGCTCGGTCATATCCCGATCCCGCTGCGCTGTGCGGTGCCCCTCCTCGAGTTCGGCGAGCGCGAGCATCTGGCCGCGGCCGTCTATACCGACGAGAAGTTCTACCGCCTTAAGGGCAGCCCGGTCTATATGGAGGACCAGAAGGGTCCGGGCTGGGCGGAGATCGATCGCTTCGAAGACGTGCTCGCCAGCGCCCCGACCTTCATCCGGTTCCTCGGCTCCGAGGCCGTCGAGGTGGTGCGGAAGAAGTTCGTCGATATGCCGCTCCTGTTCAAACACGAGTCGTGGGGCACGTTCGAAGAGCTTGCGATCACCAGCCGCCGGGCGACCAAGGAACGCGCGCTCGAAGAACTCTGCCGGACGTACGCGATTCCGGCCGAGCGCGTGCTCGCGATCGGTGACTCGCGCAACGACGTTCCGATGCTCCAGTGGAGCGGGCTCGGCATCGCCATGGCCAACGCTCTGCCGGAAGTGCGCGACGCGGTCGCGACCCAGACCGGCACGAACGACGAAGACGGCGTCGCCGAGGCGATCGAGCGCTACGTGCTCTCGGGCGATGCGAGAAAGAGCGCGTAGATGCAATCTTCGGCGAACCCGGACTACGACGCCGATCTGCGGGCGATCCTCGAGAGCGGCGACTGGGCGCGTCTGCGCGAGTTCTCGCGCGCCGAGAACCAGATCCCGGACGAGATCTACGCTAAAGACGAGCAGTTCTGGGACGTCCTGTTGCACAAGCTGATCTGCAATCGCCTCGACCTGGCCGCGCTCCACGCCGGCGCACGCACATGGCTCACCGAACGCGGATACACCACCGACCTCGGCGGCTACTAGTGACCGTCCGCGTCGTGGCGTTCGCGCGGTTGCGCGAACTGCTCGGCTTCTCGCAGTGCGAGTTCGACCTGCCGGACGGCGCGCGCGTCGACGATGCGTGGGACGTGCTGGTCGCGGGGGTACCCGCGATCGCGGACCTACGCGCATCGACGCGGATCGCGTGCAACGGTGGCGTGACCGAGGGCGCTCGCGCGCTCCGCGACGGCGACGAACTGGCATTGCTTCCGCCGGTCGGCGGCGGATGAACCGCTTCGCGGTTTCCGAGCACCCGCTCGACGCGGCGGTGCTCGAGAACCTGGTCTGCGACGATAAGTGCGGCGGACTGGTCACCTTCAGCGGCATCGTACGCGCGCGTTCGGACGACGGCCGCGACGTGAGCGGGCTCGCCTACGAAGCCCACGTCGAGCTGGCGATCGCCGAGTTCGAACAGATCGCGCGCGAGGCCGGCGAACGCTTCGGAGAGTGCGCTATCGCGATCCATCATCGTATCGGCGATCTGGTCGTCGGTGAGACGGCCGTCGTCGTGGTGGTGGCTGCGGCGCATCGGGCGGCCACGTTCGACGCGTGCCGGTTCGCGATCGACGCGCTCAAGGAACGCGCACCGATCTGGAAGCGCGAGGCCTTCGTCGACGGAACCACGGAATGGCGCGAGAACCGTTGCACGGACGAAGCACCCGGGTGAACGTCACGCTCGAGCGGATCCGCGCGCACGACAACGACGTCGCCGTGCTCGCCTACGAAGCGCGCCGGCCGCGCGGCGTCTCGCTGGTCGTCGGCCACGGCTATTCGTCGAGCAAACACAATCTCGACTTCATGTGCGGTTTCTTGGCGGGCCACGGCTTCGGCGTATGGAGTCTGGATTTTCCCGGCCACAAACTCGGCGCGAGCGGCGGCGTGCTGCGCGGCGTCGACGATTGCATCGATGCGATGTCGGCGGTCGTGGCCCACGTGCGCGCGAACCATCCCGGACCGCTACTGACGGTCGGCCACAGCATGGGCGCGATGACGGCGCTCTTCACGGCCGCCGCCGATCCGGAGGTGACCGGTGCGATCGCGATCGCGACCGGCTACGGGCGCCCGAGCGCGATCGCCGCGCTCAAGAACGTCGGCGTGACGGACTTCCGGAGCGGCTACGTGGACGGGGTCACGCTACCGGATCTGGTCGAGGGGCTGGACGCGCGCTACGAGGAGGCCTTGCCGAAACTGGCCGGGCGCCCTTTGCTGATCGTGGCGGCCAAGAACGATGCGATGGTGAGCCGCGCGAGCGTCGAAGAACTCTACGAGCGCGCTCCCGAACCGAAGACCTTCGAGATCATCGAGAGCGATCACACTTATGCCGGGGATAACGCGCGCGGAGCGCTTTTGCAATGGCTGAACGAACGCTTTCCTCGGGCTTGAGCGCGCGCGAACTGCGCCGCTATAGCCGCCATCTGCTGATCCCCGACGTCGGGCTCGCGGGGCAAGAGCGTTTGCGCGCCGCTCGCGTGTTGGTCGTCGGCGCGGGCGGCCTCGGCTCGCCCGCCCTCGAGTACCTCGCGGCCGCCGGGGTCGGGCGGATCGGGATCGTGGACGACGACGTCGTCGACCTCACGAACCTGCAGCGTCAGACCATATTCGCGACCGCCGATATCGGAGAGAAGAAGGTCGCAGCCGCCGCGCGCCGGGTTGCGGCCATCAATCCGGAGACGAACGTCGACCCGTTCCCGCTCCGTGCCGATGCGAGCAACGTCCGCGATCTGGTCCGTCCGTACGACGTGGTGCTCGATTGCACTGACCGGTTTTCGACCCGCTATCTCATCAACGATGCGTGCGGGCTCGAAGGCAAGCCGGATGTGTACGGATCGATCTTTCGATTCGACGGTCAGGTCAGCGTCTTCGATGCGCGCGTCGGGCCGTGCTACCGCTGTCTCTATCCATCGGCGCCGCCGGCCGGGAGCGTGCCGACCTGCTCGGAGGGCGGCGTGCTCGGCGTGCTGGCCGGGATCGTCGGGACCTGGCAGGCGAACGAAGCGCTCAAACTCGTGCTCGGCATCGGCGAACCGCTGACCGGCCGCCTCTTGCTCTTCGACGCGCTCGGCGCGCACGTGCGCGAGATCCGCTTCGAGCGGGATGCCGCCTGCGCGCTCTGCGGGACCGCGCCGACGATTCGCGCCGTCGCCGAAGATACGGACGAGGACGTGCGCGATGCGGACGAGATCGATGCGAGCCAACTGGATGAGGCATTACTCGAAGCGACCCTGCTGGACGTGCGCGAACCGCACGAAGCGGTGCTGGGCCTGCTCGATGGTGCGATCCACATGCCGGCCTCGGAGTTGGAGGCGCGCCTGCACGAGCTGGATTCGGCGCGGACCTACGTGGTCGCGTGCCGGGTCGGCCAGAAGTCGCTCTGGGCGGCCGCCCGTCTGCGCGACGCCGGTTTCCGCCGCATCCGGCATCTACGCGGCGGCTTGCTGGAGTACGCGGCCCGCGACGATGCGTTCGCGTTCTTCTAAGGCATCCAGATGGTAGGCAAGAAATCGTTCGGCGCGACCGGCGTGGCGGTGGCCACGATCGGCCAAGGCAGTTGGAACCTTCCCGAGAGCGGCGCACGGCGCAGCGAGGCCAAGCGGGCGCTGTTGCGCGGCATCGAACTCGGAATGACGCACGTGGATACCGCCGAGATGTACGGCAACGGTGCGGTCGAGCGCGCCCTCGGTGAGTTCCTGGCCGGGGTTCCCCGCCAGAGCCTGTTCGTCACCACCAAAGTGCTGCCGAGCAACGCGACCTACGAGGGTACGATCGCCGCCTGCGAACGCTCCCTGCGGGGCTTGCAGATGGATCACCTCGATCTCTTCCTGTTGCATTGGGCCGGACGGCATCCGCTCGAGGAGACGATGCACGCGCTCGAGACGCTGGTAGTACAGGGCAAGACGCGGTTCATCGGCGTGAGCAACTTCGACCTCGACGAGTTGCGCGAAGCGCAGTCGTACCTGCGCACGCAGCCGATCGCCTCGAATCAGGTGCTCTATAATCTGGCCGAGCGGGGTATCGAGCATCGTCTGCTCCCCTACTGCGCCGAGCAGGGCATCGCACTCGTCGGCTATACCCCGTTCGCGCGCGGCAAGACCTCGCGTTCGGATGCGACCCTCACCGGAATAGCCGCCAAGCATGGCACGAGCACGCATCAGGTCATGCTGGCATTTCTCACGCGCGCGCCCGCGCTCTTCGCGATCCCCAAGGCCGCCTCGATGGCGCACGTCGAGGACAATGCGGGCGCGGCGGAACTCCATCTCGATGCCGAGGACCTTGCGGCGATCGACCGAGCCTTTCCGATCGGCGATGATGGACCGCTCGCCTCCCTCTGACGCGGGCGATCTCAAGGCTCTGGCTACGCGCGTCGCGCTCGAGGCCGGCGCGGGCGCGGTTCGGATAACGCGCGCGTTCACCGATCCGGCGACGCGCGAGCGCATGGAGGCCTCCTTCGAGCGCGGCGATCTCGCGACGTGGGGCTTCGACGACGCCTACGCGGGCCAGGCGGCCGATCCGCGTGCGGTGCTCGCCTCGGCTAAGAGCGTGATCTGTATCGCCGTTCCGTATGCGACACCACCCCCGCCGGAGGACGGCGAGTTGCGCGGGCGCGTCTCCAACTACGCGTGGTCGCCGGACTATCACCATCGCGTCCGCGCCATGTTGCGCGTCGTCGCGACGGCGCTCGACGAAGCTGCGGGAGCGAACGTCACCGCCATCGCCTGCGACACCGCACCGCTGGCGGAGCGTGCGTTCGCGGCGAGTGCCGGGCTCGGCTGGGTCGGCAAACACACCAATCTGATCTCGCCCGAGCTCGGGTCGTTCATCTTTCTCGGCGAGATCGTCACCTCGCTCGATCTCGAGCCGGATGCGTCGCTGCGCAAATCGTGCGGCTCGTGTAGCTTGTGCGTGAGCGCATGCCCGACCGGTGCCCTGCGTGGCGACTACTCGATCGATGCGACCCGTTGCATCTCGGACCTGACGCAACGCACCGACGGCATCCCGCGCGCGTTGCGGCCGCTGATCGGGACCTGGATCTGGGGTTGCGATCTTTGTCAGGTAGCCTGTCCGCCGACGCGACTCGCGCGTCCGGCGGTCGCGGCGGTCAATGCGCCGTACTCCTCAGAGTCGGCTCAGCCTGCGCTGGTAGCGTTGCTCGCGTTGAAGCCCGAGACGTTCGAACGGACCTATCGGGCGACTGCGATGGGATGGCGCGGAGCCGCCGTGTTGCGGCGCAATGCGGCGGTCGCGCTGGGTAACGCGCTCGATCGTTCGAGCGTTAGCGCATTGGTCGAAGCGCTCGGGCGGGATCGACACCCGATGGTGCGCGGGCACATCGCGTGGGCGCTCGGGCGGATCGGTTCGCCGAAGGCGGTCGACGCCTTGCTCGCGCGCGACCGGCGCGAGCAGAACATTAGAGTTCGTGAAGAGATCAAGGCGGCGCTGGAACCGTACGCAGGCGCGGCACGTTAAGGGAATCGATATGAAACGCATCATCCGCACCGCCGCTGTCGCCGTGCTGGCGCTCGCCATCTGCGCGAACGTCCACGCTCCGGCGAACGCCTCGAGCGATTTGCTCACGCGGATGATCGCGCTCAACCCGGGTCTGAAGTCCTACACCGCCGCGATCCACGCCGAAGTCCACATGACGTCGTTTCCGTACCTGAGCCCGGTGCTCGACGGGACCTACTACCATAAGAACCCGAACCAGGACAAGATCGTCTTCACCAGCGGTCTCCCCGGGATCGCCAAGCAGTTCTCCAAGATCTATCCGCATATCGCGGCACCCGTGGCCTGGAAGTCCACGTACGTCGTGACGACCGGCGCGAGCGACGGCACGACCACGACCTTCAAGTTGGCTCCGCGCAAGCACGGCCGCGTCGACCACGTCGACGTCGTCGTCGACGACGCGACCGCGACCATCCAATCGATGAAGTGGAACTACAACGACGGCAGCGGCTACGCCGAGTTGCACCAGACCTACGTCAAGGTCGGCAACGACTACCTGGTCTCGGGTCAGACCGGCCACGTCGAACAGTCCATCTACAAGGCCGATATCACGTCGACGTTCGCCTCGTTCCGGCTCAACGCCCCGATCGCCGACAGCGTCTTCGCGGACAATTAGCCCGCGGCCCCGAAGCCCCGACCCGTGACCCTTCGCACCATCGACCTGACGCGACCGGCGGTCGACGCGTTCTCGCGCCCGATCTCGTATCTGCGCGTCTCGGTGACGGATAAGTGCAACCTACGCTGCGTCTACTGCATGCCCGAGGGCGGGCTGCCCTGGCTCAAGCGCGACGAGATCCTGAGCTATGAAGAGATCGCGACCGTGGTTCGGGCTGCCGCCTCGATCGGCGTGCGCGCGATCCGTCTGACGGGTGGCGAGCCCTTGCTCCGGCGCGACCTGCATCTGCTGGTCCGCGAGATCGCGCAGACGCCGGGTATCGAGGACATCGCCCTCTCGACCAACGCCCTTCTGCTCGAGGAGCAGATCGACGCGCTCGCCGACGCGGGCCTGCGCCGGATCAACATCTCGCTCGACACGCTGCGCGCCGACCGCTTCGAGGAGATCGCGCGCCGGCCCGGCCTGGATAAAGTGCTCGCCGGCATCGATGCCGCCATCGCGCGCGGCCTGGCGCCGCTCAAGATCAACGTGGTCGCGATGCGCGGCGTGAACGACGACGAGTTGGAGGCCTTTGCCGAACTCGCGCGCACGCGCCCGGTCGCGGTCAGGTTCATCGAGATGATGCCGGTCCACGAGAACCTCGGCATCCAGACCGAGACCTACATCTCCGCCGACGAACTGCTCGAACGGCTGGGCGCGCTTGGATCGCTCGAGCCCGTCCCGGGTCCGCCCGGCAACGGTCCGGCCCGGTACTTCGCCTACCCGGGCGCGGCCGGCACGATCGGGGTGATCTCGCCGCTCTCCCACGACTACTGCGACCGCTGTAACCGGGTCCGGCTGACCGCCGACGGCCGGCTACGGCTCTGCTTGTTCGGGGACCACCATATCGATCTGCGCTCGCCCGTCCGGGCCGGGGCCGGCGAGGAGCGCCTGGCCGAACTGCTCCGCGGGGCGATGCTGATCAAACCGGAGCGGCACCACCTCAAGCTCGGCGAGCCCGCCAGCCGGATGCGAGCCCTCTCGGAGATAGGCGGCTAGGCCGTGCCCTCCGAAAATAATCCCGAGGACGGTCACGGCACGGTCTCCGACCGCGTTGGGATTGAAAAGGGGGGCCCCAGGATGGAACAGGTCTACCTCATCGCCGGTGGAGCCGCAATCGCCCAAGCTCGCGTCGATACGCTCGTCCGAGAGTATCAGACGAAGCTCGTGCGCTACGTGCGACGGATGGTTGGGGACGCCGACATAGCCCTGGATATCTCGCAAGACGTCTTTCTTGCGGCATTCCGGACCCTTCAGGCTGATCCGGAGCGCCCGCTGACCGCGGGCTGGCTCTACAAGACGGCCACGAACAACTCGATCTCGCACCTCCGTCGCAAGAAGATCGTACGGATGCTGCCGCTCGATCGCGAACACGAGACCTATGCGTGGCGCATCGACGAACGGAGCGCCTCGTCGGTCGACCTGCAGGCGGCGATGAAACAGCTTCCGAGCGACCAGGCGTCGGCGATCATGCTGACGAGCTACGCCGGATACTCGTCGCAAGAAGCTGCGGCGATACTGGGCACCACTGCGGATGCCGTCCGCCAGCGCGTATGTCGCGCGATGCGGACGTTGCGTTCGGTCATGACGGAGTAGTCAGGAACCATTTTGACCGCGTGTAATCAGGCCGAAGTCCTCGCCGGAGCGATCGCGCTCGGCGAAGCGACCGACGCCGAACGCCAGGCCTACCGAGGGCACGTCGCGACGTGCTCCGCATGTCTGCGCGCGAACGGCGGCGAGCGCGAGATCGAACGTACGATGGCGTGCGTCGGTGCCGCGCGCGACGGAGAGACCTGGGATCCCGACTTGGCCGCCGGCGTCCGCGAACGGATGAACGGCCGCAAGCGTCTGTGGCGTACGGGCCTGACCGTCGCCGGCGCGTGCATCGCGGCCTCGCTGCTGCTGAACTTCGCCGCCGTCACCGGCCTGGTGAAGATCGCGCCGTCCTTCGCCGATCCGCTGGTCCTCAAATATAACGGCACGAGCATCACGCTCGAACATCGCTCGACGGCGTCGCTGCCGCAGCCGACCTCGGCGCCGCGTATGATCGTCGAGCACAACATCGTCACCCTGACGCGCCAACCCGCGTCGGCCTCCGCGCGGGTCGCGCGCGTCTCGACGAGTTCCGCAAGCGTGATCCCGAACCAGCCGCCGGTGACCCGCGACGTCGGCATCAAGCCGAGCGCGACGGTCGCGAGCGCGCCGGTGACGAACTTCGGTTCGACGCCGGTCTGGCGTCGCAATACCGGCAGCGGCGGGGGCGGCGGGACCGTCTCGCAAGCGCTCGGCGTTCAGACTCCGAGCCTCGACCGTCAGACCCAGTCGATCGTGGTCGCACCCGCCTACACGGTGCGCGCGCCGGCACCGATCGGCGGCGAGACCGCGCTCACGCCCCAGCCCGCGCCGATCGCCTACGCGCAGAACGCCTCGGGAACGAGCGTCTTCGAGGTCCAGATCGACGAACGCGGCAATCCGACCAAGTGCGCGATCACGAAATCGTCCGGCTTCCTCTCGCTCGACGACGCCGTCTGTCGGGCCGCGATGAAGACCCACTACTCGCCCAAACTCGTCAACGGCCGCCCGGTTCCGGGCAGCTATACCGACGCTTTCACCTTCCGCAGCAACGGCAGCGGCGAAGGCGTTTAGGGGACCACGCTCTTCGCGACCGCCGGATCGAGGGCGGTCGCTTTTTTTATATCCTTGGCGGCATCGGGTCCGTCGTCGATTCGTTTTTCGACGAGACCGCGGATGTAGAGCGAGGATGCGAAGTCCGGATAGCCATCCATCGAGGCGTTGAGGTCGGCGATCGCGCTCGGATACTGACCGAGGCGATAGAAGACGTAGCCGCGCGAGTTCAGGATGGCGGGCGAATCGGGCGTGATCTGGAGCGCCACGTTGCAATCTGCAAGGGCGAGATCGAGCTGCTTTCCGGACTTTGCGCGCGACCAACAGCGATCGTTATACGGCTCCGCGTTCTTGGGATCGAGGGCGATCGCACGGGTGAAGTCGGCGATCGCCGGATCGTAGTCCTTGATGTAGTCGTAGACCTCGCCGCGTGCGGCGAAGTTCTCCGCCGTCGGGTGGTCGTGTATCGCCCGCGAGGCGCTCGCAAGCGCACCCTTTCGATCTCCCTGCAAGAGCTGCACGCTACTGAGCGCGTGCAGTGTCTGCTCGTCCCTCGGCTGGAGAGCGAGCGCGAAGGAGAGGTCGAGCTCGGCTTGCCCGTACTCGTGCAGTCCCGCCCGGGCCTGGCCACGATGGAGGAGGGCGGTGAAGCGCATCGCATCGGTGGCGCTCTTCGAGTTCAGGATGCTCGTGCAAGCGGCGATGACGTTCTTGTATCCGGCGTCCGCCCCGCCGTCGCATTGTGCGATCACGACGGCCCGCGCGATCGTCGAGTTGACGATCGAACATCCGCCGAGCGATGTGGTCGCGAGTGCCAGCGAGCCGAGAAGCGCGATGCGGCGGATCACTCGACGGATTTGCGGAAGAAGGCGAGCATCTTGTTGGGTTCGGCCATGATCCGGAACTCTTCGAAGCCCCAGACGCGGGCTTGGCGGAGCGCGCGCGGCTGATTCATCGGCAGGCAGAAGGTGAGCGTTTTGACGTTTTTCTTCTGCGCGAGGCGCTGGACTTCGCCGACCAGTTCGCCGCCGACTTCGGGCGGCGCACCGGGACGCACGCGCAGGCCTTCCATCATCGCGATATCGTAGCCGTTAGCGGCTTCGGGGTCCTCGTAGCCGGCCGGAAACTTCAGCACCAACTGCACCATGCCGAGCAGACCGGACTGATCTTCGGCGACCAGCACCAGGCGACGCCCGGCGCGTTGCTCGGAGAGCCATTTGACGATCCGCTGGTTCCAGGTCTCGCGCGCGGGCTGAGGACCGCTCACGACGCCTTCCTTGGTCAGGCGTTCGATGTCGGTGGCCTGTGCGAAGCGGAGGAAGATCTTGCGAGCAGCCACGGATGGCCCTCTACACTAGTGGGGTTGCGATGCCCTTTTGCGGAAGGCGCCGCCATGCTGCGTTGGATCGTCTGTCTTGCCGCTCTCCTCATGGGCGCTTCGCTCTCGGCGTGCGGGTCGCACGCGACCGTCCGCCCGTCCTCGGGCGCGGCCGCGACCGCGACCCCGCTCGAATCCGCATCCGTCGGCCGCGGACGTTCCGTCTACGCCGCGCAGTGCGCGACGTGCCACGGTGATTCCGGCGGGGGTGGTCAGATCGGGCCGCCACTGCGCGGCGAGCATTTGCGGCGCAAGCCGGCCTACATCGCCGATGCGATCGCCAACCCGACCCCGCCGATGCCCAAGCTCGTGCCGGCGCAGATGTCGCAGCAGGATCTGCTCGATGTCACCGCCTTCGTGCAGCAGTTGTAGCGAGCCCATGCCCACGTTCATCTTCCGGTTCACGCGCGATCTGCGGCTGGACGATCACGCCGGTCTCGCCGCCGCGGCCGCCGAGGGTGAAGTGCTGCCGGTGTTGGTGATCGATCGCGCCTGCGAGGCGCGTCTCGCGCGCTCGCCGCGTCGCGCCGCGTTCTACTGTGCGGCGGTCGCCGCCCTGGATGCGGGACTACGCGAGCACGGTTCCAAGCTGATCGTGCGGCGCGGACCGGCCGGGGCGACGTTGCGGAACCTCGCGCGCGCGAGCGGTGCGATCGGCGTCGCCTGGAGCGCGAGCTACGACGGCGCCGGCGGAAGCGCGGATGCGCGCCTCCAGTCCGATCTCGAGGAAGCCGGCCTGCGTGCGATCGTCGCGCACGACGCACCCGCGATCTCGCCCGAAGAGACGGCCGATGCCAGTGGCGCGGACGGCGGCGGCTATCGGGCATTCGTGCCCTACCTGGCCGTCTGGCGCGAGTCCAAGCCGAACACCTTCGAACTGCCGTTGCTGTTGCGCTACGCCGCGAGCGAGTTGCAGAGCGAGCATCTCCCGATCCCGGCCGAGTTCGGGGCGGGCGATCGCGTGGCGGACGCGGATCCATCGCTTGCGGCCGAGCAACTCGAGCGATTCCTCGAGACGGATGCGCTGCAGTATGCGGTCGCCACCAACGTTCCGGCCGACGATCGGACCTCGCACCTCTCGGCCCATCTCTCGTTCGGCACGATCGCCGCCCGGACGGTCGCGCGGGCCGTCTTGGAGCGTATCGGCGACCCGTTCTTGCTGGTCGAGGAGCGCGCATCGCTCCGGCTGTTCCTACGCGCGCTCGCGCAGCGCGACTTCTTTCTCCAGCTCGGCTGGTTCCATCCGCTCACCGACGACGCACCGCTTCAGGAGAAGATGCGCGGCTTCTCGTTCGCGCGCAAGCACGCCGGTCTGGATGCATGGCGCGCGGGGCGTACGGGATTCCCGCTGATCGACGCGGGCATTCGCCAACTGCACGCGACCGGCTGGATGCACCCGCACGTGCGCGCGGTGACGGCCTCGTTCTTATGTTTCGACCTCGGCGTGGACTGGCGGGTCGGACGCGACGAATGGGACGGCTACCTGATCGAAGACGATCCGGCGCTCGCAACCGGAAACTGGCAGTGGATCGCCGGCATCGGCGCCGACATGGCGCAGTACCCGCGCATCTACAATCCGGAGCGCCAACGCCGGCACTTCGATCCGGCCGGCGCCTACGTCGGCGCCTGGGTCGAGGAACTCGCGCACCTGCCGGCTCCGTCGCGGCGCAGCATCGCCGGGCAAATCGAACTGCCACTCTTCAGCACGAATACGTATCCGCAACCGATCGTCGATCACGACGTCGAAGCGCATGCCTTCCTGGCGCGCTATCGCGCGCATCTGGCTAAGGGATAAGCCGAGCCCAGCGCAGGATCGCGCGCGGGACGCGCGGATCGAGTGGCGCGGCGACTCCGTACTCGCTGAAGTCCTCCACCTGATCCGGTCTGAGCACCATGAAGAGATGGTTATCGCCGGAAAGCACGATCGCGGTGACCTTGCGTTTGGCGGCGTGCGCCGCAGCGAGCATGGGCGGCAGATCCTTCGCCAGGATCTGTCCGTCGCGACTGCCCTGTAAGATGAGGATCGGAACGTTCACCTTGGCAATGACCTTCGAGGGCTCGATGCCGACGTAGTCGGCGAGCGTGGCCGAGATAGCTTTAAACATCTGCGGCGACATACGCGACGATTGCTCGGCAAGGACTTCCGTCATCGAGATGGCGGGCCCGGCCATGAGGACGATACCGGCGAGCGCCGGATGGATCGACGGAGCGACCAGCGGCACGATCAACCCGCCTTCGCTGTGCCCGACGAGGAAGATCCGCTTCGGATCGACGTTTGGTTGCGTCCGCAAGAATGCGACGGCCGCACGCGCGTCGTCTGCGAGCGGGCGCCAACTCTCGGTCGCGACGCCGGAGCTCTTGCCTATGCCGCGCTTGTCGTAGCGCAAGACCGCATAGCCGGCGTTCGCGAGGGCATTGCCAAGCGCGAGGAACGTGGGGTTCTGGGGCGTTCCGCCGTCGCGCGTCGAGGGTCCGCTGCCGTGAACGAAGACGAACGCCGGAAGCCGCGCTCTTCCGACTCCGTTCGGAATGGAGAGCGTTCCCGCGAGCGTCGCCGCGGTCGACGCGAACGTGACCTCACGATCGGTGTAGAGCGGCGACGCCATCGGATACGGCGTCGCAACGGAATCTGCCGGCTGAGGCGTCGCGGAGACGGTCGAATCGGTGCGCGAGGCGAGCCGGATCTTCAGGCCGCGGACATCGATCGCGTCGACGGCGTGCGTCTGCGGGTTGGTCCAGAACGAAAACTTCAAGCCGCTCGCCGTCTCCGTCGCGGAGCTTGCGATATCGCCCGCCGGCACGTCGGCCGGACGGGCCTGATCCGCGACAGCACTTGCAACGGTCGTCATCTTGACGCCGCCGTTGATGGAGAAGATGCTGATCGGCGTGCCGGCATGCGCGTCCAGAATCGACGGCATCATCGCGAGGTACGCGATCAGGCCATCGCCGATCGTCAACGGATCGGCGCCGGCGTTCGCACGGAGTGTCACGGGCGGATCCGCGAGAGTGGCCGAGGTGCCGGCGAACGAGACGTCCGTCGTCCTGCTGTGCACGTGGACGCGATAGTGCGTCGGAAGGAGCGTCACCGTGTTGTAGTCGGTTTCGGCGATGGCCGGCGCACCGCCAACCGTAACGGTCTCGATGGTCGAGACCGCTACGCCGTTCGTGCGGATGACAACCGTGCTGGTGGTCAGCGCGGGAACGCCGGCCAGCGTATAAACGTAGGTTCCGTCGGCGGGTCGCGCCGGCGAAGGTGCGGCGGCCCCGAGCGTGACGACCAGCGCTCCGAGAAAGAAGAAGGCGAGTCTCTGCATGAGACCCGCCTTTCGCCGCACGTTCGGGTTAGGACTTTGCCGGGAGGCGCTCTTCGATCCAGTCGCTCAGGATCGGAACGCGGACGTTCTCGCCCTGCCAGGTCTTGATCCCGTAGAAGACGCTTGCGACCAGGTAGACCGGGATCAACAGCGCGCCCATCACGTCGGCGGAGCCGGCGATGGTCGGCAGCGGCAGTTGGCCCATCACGCTCAGGGCGAAGTACAGCCCCGCGACCGCGACGTTGAAGCCGATCGCCTGGTAGGCCGAGCGGCGCAGTCCCGGCGACTGTTTCTTATCGAAGAGCGAGAGCAGTGCCAGCGGAAAGAGCGGGTAGCCGAGCGCGACCAGGGCGCGCGACTCGACCGAGTCGACCGTCTCGACCGCGGTTTGGCGGATGGTCGGTGCGGACGGCGGCGCCTGATACTGTTGCTGCTGGTAGGGTTGCTGGTGCGGCTCGGCATGCGGGCGCGGCGGGACTTGGCCACCGATCTGCTGGCGCGTGGCCTGGGCCGATTCCATCTTGGCGGCCAGGCGGCACGACGGGCAGAACCCGGCGGAGTCGCGACAGGTCGCGCAGATCGGCTTGGCACAGTCG
>JBEPVY010000021.1:0-25066 GCA_041690835.1 Vulcanimicrobiota bacterium
AGATGTATGCATTTACGCAATTCCCGCGCTGGCCTTTTTCAGAGTTTCCCTAGCTTTCCGAGGTCAGTTGCTGGACCCGATCCCGATCGTAGTGATTCATCCCCACGCTGAGGCCGGTCGAGAGATCGGCTTTGGCAAGATCGGGCGCCAGATGCTTGATGATGGTCGCGTCGTCGTCCGCGTCGGCCTCGAGGTCGACGGCGAGGTAGCTCGGCGTCCGGCCGTAGAGCACGATCGTGTCGGTCTCTTGGGTGTCCAGATCGAGATAGGAAGCGCGGATGACCCGCAGGTCGTCGCCGTCGTCGAGGGTACCGTCCTTGGCGAGCCACCAGCCGGTGAGATTCACCTCGTAGCTCGGGTCGTCGGTGTAACTGCCGAGCCCGACGGCTCCGCTATCGGTGTCGGTAAGCAACCAGCGCGAGACGGTATCCATGGCGCGGCGGATTCGCGCCTTTGCCGACCGCCCCCTCGGACGGCAGGCTTAACCCGCACGACCGCCAAGCCGACGATGCAATTAGATGCGTCGCTTCTTTTGGCTCTGCGTCGTCGGGATACTCGTCCTTCAAGCGAGTCCGCCGGCGCGCGCCGAGGTCCCGGTCCCGCTCTCGCATCTCTCCACGTATTTGCGCGCGATGGCGCGTCATGCTCCCGGGATGGTCGCGCTGGACGTGATCGATCTCGCGTCCGGATATTCGACCGGCTACGACGCGAGCGAATCCATGCCGGCCGCGTCGACGATCAAGATCCCGGTGATGGTCGAGGTCTTCCACCAGCTGCAGGTCGGACGCTTCGACCTCAATCGCCGCATAACGCTGCGCGGCTCCGATAAGGATTGGGGCTCGGGCGAACTCTGCGACGCGCGGGCCGGCAAGTCGTACCCGGTCTCGGAACTGCTCGACAAGATGATCGACATCAGCGACAACACCGCGACCAATATGCTGATCCGGTTGGTCGGGCGCCGCAACATCAACTCGAGCATGTACGCGCTCGGCCTGCAGCATACGGTCCTGGCCAACGACATCCGGACCGAAGGCTACGGCATCCGCTACGACCTACGCAGCTCGCCGCACGACCTCGCCCGGTTGCTCGCCAAGATGGCGCACCAGAGCCTGATCGACGAATGGTCCTCGACGCAGATGCTCGCGATCCTCTCCGGCCAGGAACATAACACACTGATCCCCGAGCCGCTTCCGCCGGGCCTCCCGATCGCGCACAAGACCGGCACGCTGCACGACACCCTCAACGATGTCGGCATCGTCTACGCCGACAACGCGCCCTACGTGATCGCGGTGATGACGACGGATCTGCAGTCGCTCTCCTCCGGACGCCGCTTCATCCGCGGCATCTCGAAGCTCACCTACACGCAGATGGTCGGCTTGGCCGACTGGCGCACCGCGGCCGGCGTCGACATCAATAGCGACGCGACGACGGCGATCGCGCCGCTATCCCCCGACGTCGCCGTCTGGGTCCACGGTATCTAAGCTCTCGGCGCTAGCCCCGCGGTGTTGTAGACCGGCGTTATCCAATCGCGGTAGCGCGGCTCTTTTGCGGTGACGATCCGATGGTAGAACTCGGCTAGGCGCTTGGTGATCGGGCCCATCTCGCCGTTGCCGACGATACGATGGTCGATCGAAGCGGCGTAGGCGATCCCGGCGGCCGTCCCCGTGAAGAAGATCTCGTCGGCGCTGTAGAGCTCGCCGCGATCGATCGAACGTTCGATGATGTTCAGGCCGAACTCCGCGACCGCGATATCCATGATCGCCTTCCGCGTGCAGCCTTCGAGCACGTTCTGCGACGGATCGGGCGTGTAGAGCACGCCGCGACGGACCAAGAAGAGATTCTCCGCCGAGCCTTCGGCCACGTGGCCGTCGTGCGAGAGCAGGATCGCTTCGTCGAATCCGTTCATCACCGCTTCCGTCTTTGCAAGCGCCGAGTTCACGTACAACCCGGTGATCTTCGCGCGCGGCGGTGCCATCGTATCGTCTGCCCGGCGCCACGAACTCACGCAGACCTTCAGCCCTTTGCCCGGCTCGAGGTAGGCGGTGAACGGGATCGGGATGATCGCGAGCTCGGACGGGACGCCGTGCAGACGCACGCCGACGTCTTCCGCCGACTTGTACAGACACGGCCGGATGTAGATGTCCGTCTCGAACTTGTTGCGGACGACCAGGTCGACCGTGATGTCCACCAATTCGCTGGTCGTGTGCGGGAGGTCCATCATCAGGATCTTGGCCGAGAGCGCCAGCCGGTCGTAATGATCGCGCAGCAACACCAGCGAGAGTTCGCGCTCGTGCGGATCCCAGTAGCCGCGGATCCCCTCGAAGCAGCCGGTGCCGTACTGCAGACCGTGCGTCAGCAGGCCGACCTTCGCGTCTTCGTATGCGCGAAAGCCGCCCTTGGCGTAGACGGTGGTGGACGAAAGATTCATGCCTGACTCGTACCCGAAACGCGTTCCGTCCCCCTCCGGCCTTTTGTCGAAGCCGATGCGGGGTGCTTTATCCTCGCGGCGAAGACAGCCCGCATGAAGCGTCGCATCGCCCTCACGGTCGCGCTCGCCGCGATCGTCATCGGAGCCACCGCCCTCGCCGCCGTACGCGGAGTGATCCTCCCCTCGGGATGGTTGCTACCCGCGCCGCAGGCCGCCGTCGTCGCGACCGGGACCATGCCGCAAGGCATCGCGCTCTCGCCCGATGAGAAGCGGCTCGCCGTGGTCGAGTCCGGGGTCGGTCCGGCCGCCCTGCGGATCCTCGACGTACCCTCACTCAAGCTCGAACGGCTGATCAAACTCAAAGGCGCGTTCGGCAAACCGGTCTGGCGCGACGACGACACGGTCCTGGTCGCCGGCGCCAACGCCGATGCGGTGCTGACCGTCAACGCCAACGACGGGACGGTCGCGACGTCTCCGACCGGCAAGGACACCTGGCCGGCAGCCGTCGCCCTTCGCGTAAGCGACGGTACCATCGCGACCGCCAACGATGGCGATGCGACCGTCTCGCTGATAGCGAGTGGCGCGGTTCGGACGATTCCCGTCGGCGGTCATCCGTCGGACCTCGCGTTCTCGACCGATGGGCAAACGCTCTATGTCGCCTGCCGCGGCGATTCGAGCGTGCGCGTCATCCGCTTGAACGGCAGCTTCGTCACGCGCGTGCCGGTCGGCAAACATCCCTCCGCACTCGCGCTCTCGCTCGACGGCGCTACCCTGTTCGTCGCGAACGGCGACGACGACACGATCTCCAAGATCAATACGAAAACGCTGGGGCCTGCCGGCACTATCGCGCTACATCCGTACTACGGGGAGCGCCTCGAACATGAATACTCGACCCGCTCGACCGAGAACGCCGTAGCGTACGGGGCTTTACCGAACTCTCTCCTCATCAACCACGGTCGGTTGTACGTGACGCTCGGAGGCGCGAACACGGTCGCCACCATCAGCGCCGGCCGTATCGTCGCGACCGCTCCGACCGGATGGTTCCCGACGGGCGCTGCGGTCGCGACCGATGGAACGATCTACGTGAGCGATGGAAAGGGTGAGGGTTCGCCCGCCAATCCGCTCTACGATCCGCTCCATCGCCAGCATACGGACCAATACGTCGCGATGATCACGATCGGATCGGTGCGAGCTATCTCGCAAAGCCTGACGACCCACGAAGTCTCGCTCGTCAACGTCCTCCCGAATGCCCTACCGATCAAAGCACGAGCGACCTCGATCCTCAATCCTTACGGGCCGATCAAGCACGTCATCTACGTGATCAAGGAGAACCGGTCATACGATCAGATGCTCGGCGACATTCCGCATGCGAACGGCGATCCGAACCTGGTCTGGTTCGGCCGCAACGTCACGCCGAATCAGCATGCGCTGGCCGATCGTTTCGGTGTCTTCGACAACGCCTTTGCCAACGCGCAGATCAGCGCGGACGGGCACAACTGGACGGATGCGGCGATCGCCGACGACTACGTCGAACGATTTTGGCCGGTCGGCTATGGCGGGCGCCGCGAGCTTTACGACTATCAGAACGGCGTCGGCCCGGACGTGCCGCATAACGGCTACATCTGGGATGCGGCCAAGCGCGCCGGCATCACCTATCGCGACTACGGTGAGGATATCAACGAACCGGACAAGGCGAAGACGCCCGGCGTCACCGATCATCCGAGCCTGCAAGGGCACTTCGATCCCGCGTACGTCGGCTGGGATCTCGCCTATTCCGATCTCGATCGCGAGTCGGAGTGGGCGCGCGAGTTCTCGGGTTACGCCACCGACGGCAAGCTGCCCGCGCTCGAGATCGTCTATCTGCCGAACGACCACACGTCGGGCACGCGCGCAGGCTCCCTGACGCCGCAGGCATACGTCGCGACGAACGACGTCGCCGTCGGCCGCCTCGTCTCGACCATCTCCCATTCGCGCTACTGGAAGTCGACCGCGATCTTCATCCTCGAGGACGACGCGCAGAACGGCCCCGATCACGTGAGCGCGCAGCGCTCGACGTTCTATATCGCCAGCCCCTACGCACGCGGCGGCATCCAGCATGCACACTATTCGACCGCCTCGTTCGTGCGGACGATCGGCCTGCTACTCGGGCTCAAACCGCTTTCGCTCTACGACGCGACGGCGCTCCCGCTCTACGACGCGTTCGGCACCATCGCCGACCTGCGACCGTACGACGTCCTCGATCCGAAGACCGATCTGAAAGGCCTCAACAGCAAGGTCGCGTACGGCGCCGCCGCCAGCGCGCGGATGAACTGGCGTGATCCCGACGCGATCGATCCGGACGTGCTCAACGACATCCTCGCGCACGCGGTCGGAAAGAAGTGAACGGCTGGGTTCTCGGCGGCACGACGTTCCTCGCCTCGGCCGTCGAGATGGTCGAAGCGGCCACGATCGTGCTCGCGGTCGGCATCACGCAGGGCTGGCGTACCGCGCTCACCGGAGCCGCCTGGGCGCTCGCCGCGCTCGCGGTCATCGTCGCGATCCTCGGGCCGTTGCTCGCGCGGCAGGGCGCGATCACCTGGCTCGAACTGATCGTCGGGCCGTTCATGATCCTGTTCGGCATGGCGTGGCTCCGCAAAGCGATCTGGCGCGCCTCCGGCCGCAAGGCGATGCACGACGAACGGGCGATCTTCGACCGCGAGGTCGCCGTGCTACGGAACGCACGCGATAAACGCGTCGGTTTCGCGACGTCGTTCCAGGGCGTCTTCGTCGAGGGCCTGGAGGTCGCGGTGATCGTGGTGACGTTCGCCGCGACCCAGCCGCAGCAGCTGGCCTATTCGATCCTCGGCGCGGTCCTCGCGGCCGTCGTCGTGGTCCTCGCCGCGCTCGCTCTGCGCGCGCCGTTCGCGCGCGTGCCGGAGAACGCCATCAAAGCGATCGTCGGATTGATGTTGCTCTCGCTGGGCACGTTATGGACCGGCGAAGGGCTCGGCCTGGCATGGTGGGCGGGCGACGCGACGGTCTTCTATCTCATCATGCTCTATGCGGCGGTGGCTGCGGCACTGACGCTCTCGTATCGTTCGCGGGCGACCGTATGAACGCACTACGCGAGATCTACGACTTCATCACAGGCGGCTCTATCGTCTCGCCGATAGGGTTGGCTTGTGCGATCGCCGCAGCCATGCTCGCGACGCACGCGAACACTGCTCTTCGCGCTGGGATTTTCGTCGGCATCATCGTTCTAACGCTCGCGCTCGGGTCGCGAGAGAAAGCTACATGACATGCACAGGCTCTCCGCCACGCTCGCAATTCTCGGAGTCGCGGCTCTCGCTCTCGCGTTAAGCGCGTGCCAAAACACCGCCTCCGCCTGCCCTCAGATCGTCCTTCCGAGCCAGTCGATGCTCTATCCGATTCCGGGAGCGAGCAACGTTCCCGACAACGCGCCCTACCTCATCATCGGACAGGTTCTGAACGGCGGCGCGACCTATACGCTCACGTCGCCGACCGCTTCCACCATCACCGCCTCGACGACCGTGGCCGTCCCCTCGCCCCTGCCGACCCCGATCGCGCTTGGTTCGCCGGCCGCCGCGGTCGCGCTGCCCGCCTTGGCGGCGCACGCGACCTATACGGTGACCTCCTCGAACAGCGGCCCCGTTACCGCCTGCAGCAGCGGTCAACCGGGCGGCAATCTGGGCACGTTCACCACGCACTGAAGCAGACGATCGATATCACCGCACGTATCGTCGATGCGAAGAAGGTCGTGAGCGTCTGCCCGTACTGCGCGGTCGGCTGTTCGACGCTTGCCTACGTGAGCGACGCCGGCACGCTGCTCGATGTCGAGGGCAATCCCGAAAGTCCGATCTCTGCCGGCCATCTCTGCCCGAAGGGCTCGGCGATCTTCGGGCTGACGATCAATCAAGAGCGCTGGACGACCGGGAAGTACCGCGCGCCGAACTCGGATCGCTGGGAAGATCGGCCGGTTTCGTGGCTGATGGAGCGGATCGCGCAACGCGTGAAAGCGACCCGCGACGCGACCTTCGTGCGCGAGGTCGCCGGCAAGCGCGTCAATCACACGCTCGGGATCGCGACGCTCGGCGGCGCGACCTTCGGCGTCGAGGAGAACTACCTGCTCGGCAAGCTGATGCACTCGCTCGGCGTCGTCAGCATCGAAAACCAAGCCCGAATATGACATAGCTCGACGGTGCCCGGTCTGGGTACCTCGTTCGGACGCGGCGGCGCGACCTCGTACGTCCAAGACTTGCAGAATGCGGATTGCATCCTGATCGAGGGCTCGAACTTCGCCGAAGCGCATCCGGTCGCGTTCCGGTTCGTGATGAAGGCCAAGGAGCGCGGCGCGACCATCGTGCACGTCGATCCGCGTTTCACCCGCACCTCGGCGCTCGCCGACCTCTACATCGCGCTGCGGAGCGGGAGCGACATCGCGTTCCTCGGCGGCATCGTCAACTGGGTCTTGCAGAACGAGCGCTACTTCCGCGAGTACGTGCTCGCCTACACGAACGCAGCGTATCTCGTACGCGACGATTTCCGCGACACGGAAGATCTGGCCGGTCTTTTCTCGGGCTTCGATGAGAATGCGAAGGTCTACGATCGCGAAACCTGGGACTTCGAGCGCGCGGCCGACGGCAGCGTCGCGCGCGATGAAACGCTCGCGCACCCGCGATGCGTGATCAACGTCCTCCGCAAGCACTTCTCACGCTATACGCCCGAGATGGTCGAGCGCATCTGCGGCGTCTCGCAGGCGCAGTTCGGGCAGCTCTGCGAGACGCTCGCACGTAATAGCGGGCGCGAGCGCACCACCGCCTTCGCGTATGCCGTCGGATGGACCCAGCACACGGTCGGCGTGCAGTACATCCGTACGGCCTCGATCTTGCAGCTGCTGCTCGGCAATATCGGCCGGCCCGGCGGCGGGATCATGGCCCTTCGCGGTCACGCCAATATCCAGGGCGCGACCGACATCGCGACGCTCTACGACCTGTTGCCCGGCTATCTGGGGATGCCGTCGACGACCCGCGACGAGCAGACGCTGGCCGCATATCTGCGTAGCAACGCGAAGTCCGGCTGGTGGCAGCATCTGCCCGCATACGTCGTCTCGCTGCTCAAGGCGTTCTACGGCGAGGCCGCGACCGCGGAGAACGACTACTGCTTCGACTATCTCCCGCAATGCACGGGCGACCATTCGACCCTACCGACGCAGATCGCGATGAAAGACGGCGTCGTCAAAGGCTACTTCGTGATCGGTCAGAACCCGGCCGCCTCCGGGCAGAACGGCGCCATGATCAACGCCGGGCTGGAACGGCTCGACTGGATGGTCAACGTCGATGCGTACGAGACCGAGACCGCGTCCTTCTGGAAGCGCGAAGGCGCCGATCCGGCGACGATCGCGACCGAGTGCTTTTTCATCCCGGCGGCGACGATTCTGGAGAAAGACGGCACGATGGTCAATACCAACCGTCTGCTCCAATGGCACGACCGGGCGATCGAGCCGATCGGCCAGAGCGTCACCGATGCGTGGTTCCTGTACACGCTCGGCAAACGCCTGAAGGAGCTCTACGCCGGATCGAGCGACCCGAAGGACCGCCCGCTGCTCGACATGACCTGGGAGTATGGCGACGGTGATCCGTCGGCGCTGCGCATCCTCCAAGAGATCAACGGCTTCGACACGCGGACGGGCGAGCAACTACGCTCGTTCACCGATCTGCGCGACGACGGGAGCACGGCGGCCGGCGCGTGGATCTACACGGGCGTCTGTCCCGATGCCGACACGAATAACGCCCGCGCCCGCAATGGCGACGAGGACGCCGCCCTCGGCTGGGGCTGGGCCTGGCCCGCGAATCGGCGGATGCTCTACAACCGCGCCTCGGCCGCGCCCGACGGCACCCCCTGGAGCGAACGCAAGCGGTACGTCTGGTGGGACGAGGCGGCGAACCGCTGGAGCGGTGCGGATGTCGCCGACGTGGTGCCGGGCGCAAAACCCGGGCATGACGATCAGGCCTTCCTGATGCAGACCGACGGCCTCGGAGCGCTCTTCGCGCCCGGCAGAGAACTCGTCGACGGCCCGTTCCCGACGCACTACGAGCCGTCAGCCTCGGTCGTCGAGAACGCGCTCTATCCGCAACAGAGCAATCCGACCATGCGCGGCTGGCGGCGATCCGACAATCGGAGCCCGGCGGCGGTCGATGCGCAGTATCCGCACGTCCTGACGACGTATCGCATCACCGAGATGTCCGGCATCATGACGCGCTACATCCCCTGGCTGGCAGAGCTCCAGCCGGCCGCGTTCTGCGAGATCGACCCCCAGCTCGCGGTCGAGCAGGGCATCGCGAGCGGCGATACCGTGACCGTCTCGACCGCCCTCGGCGAACTCGAATGCAAGGCGCTCGTGAGCGGGCGGATGCGCCCGCTACGCATCGGTGGCAAACGCGTGCACACGGTCGGGGTTCCGTACAACTACGGTGCGCTCGGCTTCGCGCGCGGAGACTCCGCGGGCGAACTGATCCCACTCGTGATGGATCCGAACGTGTCGATCCACGAATCCAAGTCGCTCACCTGTGCGATCCGCCTCGGGCCGCGGAGTCCGCGATGAGCGAGACCGGCTTCTTCACCGATACCACCCTCTGCATCGGCTGCAAAGCCTGCGAAGTGGCGTGCAAGCAGTGGAACGAACTGCCCTCGGACGGTTTTGCATTCACCGGCGAATCGTACGACAACACCTCGCAGCTCTCGGGCACGACCTGGCGGCACGTCGCCTTCGTCGAACAGGTCGCCGTCGATCCGGCCGCCGCCAGTCCGATCGTCGAGAAGTGGCTGATGATGAGCGACGTCTGCAAGCACTGCACGAACGCCGGCTGTCACGAGGCCTGTCCGACCGGGGCGATCGTCAAGAACGAGTTCGGCAACGTGTTCGTCCAACCGGACGTCTGCAACGGCTGCGGCTACTGCGTGGTCTCGTGCCCGTTCGGCGTGATCGATCTCGTCGATCCGATCGATGCCGACCGGAAGTATGCGGTCGCCAACCTGAACGAAGCGCGCCGCGACAACAACCAGACGGCGATCCAGAACAACGGCGGCGTCGCCGGCAAGTGTACGCTCTGCTACGATCGCCAGAAGATCGGCGAGACGCCCGCCTGCGCGAAGGCCTGCCCGACCGAGTCGATTCAGTTCGGCGATCTGCTCGAACTCCGCGAGCGCGCGAACGCGCGCGTCGAGACGTTGATCGCCCGCGGTATCGACGCACAGCTCTATGGCGCCGAGGATATCGGCGGTGGCATCGGTCCGCTGAACGCCTTCTTCTTGCTGACCGATCGGCCCGAAGTCTACAACCTCCCGGTCGCACCGGTCCTACCGTCCACCCGCCAACCGGCCGGCTACGCGGCCGCCGCCGGTACCGCCCTCGCGCTCGCGGTCGCCGGTTGGGCGATCTTCCGATCGCGATGAATCCGGACTATTACGGCCGCCCGGTTCTCAAGGCTCCGCAGTGGGGAACGAGCGTCGTCGCCTATCTCTTCCTCGGCGGCGTGACCGGCGGACTCGGCATCATCGCGGCCCTGGCCGATCCGAAGGACGAGAGCGGACGCAAGCTCCGCAAGACCGCGCGCTACACCGCGCTCGCGGTCGCCGCGGCCAATCCGGCGATCTTGATCTCGCATCTCGGGCGACCGGAACGCTTCTTGCACATGTTGCGCACGTTCAAGCCGGGCTCGCCGATGTCGCTCGGCGTCTGGGGACTGCTCGCATATTCGGCGACGGCCGCCGCGACGACCGTGCTCGAAGACGGCCGCCTGACCGTGCTCCAGGCGTTGCTCGGCGCGTATCTTACGGGCTACACGGGCGTCCTCCTCAGCGCGACGGCCGTGCCCCTGTGGAGCGCCGGCAAAGTGCACGTTCCGGCAGCCTCGGTCTGTTCGAGCGTCGCGAGCGCGTGCGCCCTCGCAAGCGCGATCTCGTGCTTGACGGGCAATAGCGAAGCCTTGCGGAAGCTCGAACGGTTCGAACTGGTCGCGACGGCGGGCGAAGTCGCGGTGCTCGTGCATTTCAGTCTGACCGGCGGTCCGCGCGTCGGCCGGTTCGCGAGCCGCGTCGCCGCACCACTCGCGCTCGCGCTGGTCGGCAACCTCGTACACGTGCCCAAGAAGCACGAACGCCTCCGCACGCTCCTGACATCCGCGTTGACGATGACGGCCGGCTATCTCTTCCGCAAGGCCCTGATCGCCGAGGGGATCGCTTCGACCAAAGATCCCGGCGCCGGGTTCCGGCAGCCGGAATGAGTCGCAGCAACGAGGTCTCGATCCGCGCGCTCGACGGCGATGCCGCGCGCGACGCTCGCGACGCCGTCGCGGTCGAAGAGCCGCTCGAGCTGCGCCTGCGCGCCGGAGGCGAGACGCGTACGCTTGCGATCACGATGCGAACCCCGGGCAACGACCTCGAATTGGCAGCCGGCTTCGCGCTCGGCGAGGGGATCGTCCGTTCGCGCGCCGAGATCGCGGAGATCGTCGGCTGCGACGACGGGTCCGTGCGCATCGGCCTGACCGCGACGACGATGCCGCAGACTGCGGCGTTCGAACGCCACTTCGCCATCACCAGCGCGTGCGGCGTCTGCGGCCGCGCCGAACTCCAGGCGCTGGCCGAACGGATCGCGCCGATCGAGAGCGACCTACGGATCGACATCGAGACGCTCTACGCACTCCCCGAACGGATGCGCGCGGCTCAGCGCGTCTTCGAAAAGACCGGCGGCATCCACGCCGCCGCGCTCTTCGACGCGAGCGGCTCGCTGCTCGCGGTGCGCGAGGACGTCGGCCGGCACAACGCGCTCGACAAGTTGATCGGCTGGGCGCTGATGGAGGGGCGAGACTGTAGCGCGACGATCGCCCTCGTGAGCGGGCGCGCGAGCTACGAACTCGCGCAGAAGGCCGCGTGCGCGCGGATTCCGGTGCTCTGCTCGGTCTCGGCTCCGAGCAGTCTCGCGATCGACCTTGCGACCGAGTTCGGGCTGACCCTGATCGGGTTCTTGCGCGACCGGCGCGCGAACGTCTATGCCGGAGCCGAGCGGGTGGTCAGTTCGAGCGCGGAACGCTCTGGAGAAAGTCCCGCAGCATCGTATTGAACGTCTCGGGCACATCCGCGTTCGTCACGTGGCCCGCATCCGCGACGACCTCCAAATGCGCGCCCGGAATGCCCTTCGCGATCTCTTCGCTCAGCGGGCGCGGCGCGACCGTATCCCGCTCGCCGACGATCACCAGCGTCGGCACGGTGATGGTCGGTAACACCGCACGGTAGTCGCCGGTCCAGGTCGCTCGAGTGGCTGCGATGTACGACGGAACCGTCTTGACCGCCATCTCGGCGATCGCGTCCGCCTCGCGTTCGGGCGACAGGCCGAGCCGACCGACGCGCACGCGCGCAAACGTCTCCATGTCGCCCGCGGCGCGCACCGACTCGATCACGCTCTCCGCGTAGGCCTCGCCGTCCGCATAGGCCGCAAAGCTCCCGACGAACGTGAACGATGCCACCCGTTCCGGCGCGGTCACCCAGAGTTCGAAGCCGACCACGCCACCCAGACTGCAGCCGACGAAGTGCGCGCGTTCGATCTGCGCAGCGTCGAGAATCGCGAGCACGTCGCGTGCGTACCCGTTGCGCGTGATCTTGTCCGGTTCGGGATTCGAGCCGATACCGCCGTTGCCGCGCAGCTGGATCGCGTAGGAACGATACGCATCCTCGAAGCCGCGCAGCTGCGGATCCCACGCCGCCGCCGTCGAGCCGACGCCGTGCACGAACACGATCGCGGGGCCTTTCGCTCCCGAGTGCCGCGCGCCGACGATGACGCCGTCGGAGGTCTCTGCGAGGATATTGGCGATCATGCGGGTCCCTTTCGTTTGCGCGCGATGCGCGCGAGCAGTTCGTCGAGCGGAAGAGCGTTGATCACGTCACCCGGTTCGATGCCGGCCCGACGCGCCTGGCCGACGGCGAAATCGATATCGTCGAGGTCGTCGACCGCGTGCGCGTCGCTATCGAGCGCGAACGTCGCGCCGGCCGCCTTCGCGCGCCGCGCGAGCGGCGAGGGCAGATCCAACCGAGTGGCCTGTCCGTCGATCTCGAGGGCCGTGCCGGTGCGGGCCGCCGCCGCGAAGACCGCGTCGTAGTCGAACTCGTACCCGGAAAAGCCGCCGACGCGCCGGCCGGTCGGGTGTCCGATCAGGGTGACGTACGGATTCTCGCAGGCGCGGATCAAGCGCGCCGTCATCTGATCGCGGCTTTGATTGTGCGCCGTATGCACCGAGCCGATCACCAGGTCGAGTTCGTCGAGCACTTCGGGTGGATAGTCGAGCGAGCCGTCCGGCAAGATATCGACCTCGCTTGCGCGTAGGGTCCGGATACCGTAGCGATCGCCGACTGCCGCGATGCGGGTGCGCTGCTCGCGCAAGCGCTCGATCGTCATCCCCCACGAACCGCAGGCCTGCGAATGGTCGCTCATCGCGTGATAGGCGTAGCCGCGCGTGGCCGCCGCCGCGATCATCGCTTCGAGGGTCGCTTCTCCGTCGCTGAAGTCGCAATGCATGTGGAAGTCGCCGCGCAGATCCGCACGTTCGACCAATCGCGGGATCTCGCGCGCGATCGCCCGGTCGACCTCGTCGAGCCCTTGGCGTAGTTCCGGTGGAACGTACTGCATGCCGAGCGCTTCGTATACGCTCTCTTCGTCTTCGCATGTGACGACGGTGCCGTTCTCCAGATCCAGGATGCCGTTCTCGCTCACGCGTAAGCCCTTGCGGACGGCGTGCTCGCGCAGCTTGATGTTGTGCTCGCGACTCCCGGTGAAATGCTGGAGCAGATTCCCGTAGACCCGATCCGGTAACACGCGCAGATCGATCTGCAAGCCGCTCGCAAGCCAGATCGAGCACTTGGTCGGACCCTCGGCGACGACCGCCTCGGCGCGCTCCCACTTCGCGAAGTACGCGGTGACGACGGCCGCTTCGTCCGACGTGCAGACGATGTCGACGTCGCCGACGGTGATCTCCTGACGTCGTAGGCTGCCCGCGTAGAGCAGCCGGTGAAGTGGCGACGGACCCGCTTCGAGATAGGCCATCGCTTCGCGGGCGATCTTGCGCGCCTGCGGCATGGGCGTACGCGCCTGCCGGCCTTTGTAGGCCAGGATGCCGCGCTTCCAGTTTTCCAACGTCTTGGGCCCGAGCCGGGGCGCCCCCTCGAGCGCGCCACTCTCGATCGCGCGCTCCAGGTCCGCAAGCGACCCGATGCCGTACCGGCTGAAGAGCATCCCGCCGGTCTTGGCGCCGATCCCGCTCACGCCGAGCACTTCGAAGATGGTCCGCGGATAGCGGGTGAAGTAGCTTTCCAGGGCCTCGGAGGTGCCCGTCGCGACGATCTGCTCGATGGCGGCCCCGATCGACTTGCCGACGCCCGGGAGCGCCAGCAGTTCCCCGGCGGCGATCAGATCTTCGACCGGTGAGGCGTTCTCCAGGGTCGCGGCGGCCCGCTCGAAGGCCGAGTAGCGATGGAACGACTCGCCGTCCAGCTCCATCAGCGTTCGGATATCGAGCAGCTTGCGGGCGACCTCGGCATTGCTGGGCACAAGGACATTCTTCGTCGCAACTCGATGTTTTCCAGCAAGTGACGACCAAGCAACGCCTCGACCCCGCCATCTTCAACCTTCCCGTCGAAAAGATGCGTGCCGGATACTACTCCGACGCGTACTTCAACCGCACGCGGACCATCCTGGAGCGCGACGACCACCACCCGATCGTACGGATGCAGGTCTTCCAGCGCAGCGAGGGCGTGCTCTGCGGCATGGACGAGGCGCTCGCGATCCTCAAGCTCTGCAGCGACGACTGGTCTCAGCTGACCGTCCGCGCGCTCTACGACGGCGATACGATCGCGCCGTACGAGACGGTCCTGACGATCGAAGGGCCGTACGAGGCATTCGCACGCTTGGAGACGCCGTATCTCGGCGTGCTCTCGCGGCGCACGCGGATCGCGACCAATGCGCGTTCGATCGTCGACGCCGCCAACGGCAAGACCGTGCTCTTCTTCCCGGCCCGCTTCGACCATCATCTGGTCCAGACCGGGGACGGATACGCCGCCCACATCTCCGGCGCGCTCGGCGTCTCGACCGACGCCAACGCGGAGTGGTGGGGGGCGCGCGGCATGGGGACCGTGCCGCACGGCTTGATCGCGGCGTACGGCGGCGACACCGTGCTTGCGACGGAGAAATTCGCGGAGTACATGGATCCGGACGTCAACGTGATCTCGCTCGTCGACTACGACAACGATTGCGTGGGTGCGAGCCTCGCATGTGCGCGCGCGCTCGGCGACCGCCTCTGGGGCGTGCGCTTGGATACGTCCGGCACGCTGGTCGATGCCTCGGTGGTCCCGCAGATGGGTACGTTCAAGCCGACCGGCGTCGTGCCGCAACTCGTCTGGAACGTGCGCAACGCGCTCGATGCCGAAGGCTTCGCGCACGTCAAGATCGTGGTCAGCGGCGGATTCAACCCGGCGCGCATCAGCGCGTTCGAAGCCGAGCGCGTGCCGGTGGATGCCTATGCGGTCGGAAGCGCTTTCTTCGACAACGGCGGGAAGTTCGATTTTACGGCGGACATCGTCGCCCTCCAACGCGACGGCGTGTGGTGCGAATCGCATAAGGTCGGCCGACCCGAGCGGCCGAACGCGCGCCTGGAAATCGTCACCTAGCCGTGCCCGTGCTCCAGATGCGCGACGCCGCGTTCGGTTCCGGCGCCGACGCGCTCGTCGCACGCCTGACGCTCGAGGTCAACGACGGCGAGCGGATCGCGCGCGCGTTCGCGACCGGACGCGAAGCCGACATCGTGGCGCTGATGGCCAGCGGCAGCGTCAAGGCGACGAGCGGCAGCGTCTTCATCGACGGCTTCGACCCGAAGGTCCAACCGACGCAATGCAAGCGCCTCGCCGGCTACGTGCCGCACGAGTTGGTGCCGCTCGAGTTCTCGACGTTCGAGCGCTACATCGAATATCGCGCGGCGCTCTGGAACCTGGATGCGGAGCGCGCGCTCGGGCACGCCCGTCACCTGCTCGAACATCTCGACGGCGTGCACGAGTCGTTCGCCTACCCGTTGGTCGGCGCGCTCTTGGCCGATCCGATGATCCTGGTGCTGGACCGCCCGCAAGCCGCGTACGCATCCCGAATGCTCGCCGTCGCCGGAACGCGTGCGATCTTCTCGACGCACGCGAGCCAGAGCGAGGCCGCAGCATGGGCGTAAACGCCCGAGCGATCGGAGCGATCGTGATGGCCCGCCTGCGCGCGCAGCGCCGCGTGATCGCATCCTGCTGCGTGGCCGCAGTGCTGGTCGCGTTCCTCCAACCGCATCGGATATTCGCGGTCGCGAACCCGCTCGAGGCGGATCTGATCACGCGCGGCGTCTGGCTGGCCGGTCCGGCCTTCTTCTGCGGCCTGCTCGGCATCGTGGTCGCGATGATCCAACGCGGCGGCGAGCGGATGCGTCAGCTCGAGCTGCTCGAGAACGCCGCCCCGATCTTCGGCCGCGAACTCGCACGGGCGACCGCCGCCGTGCCCTGCATCGCCGCGACCTTCGCGACGGTCGCTTATTGGATCGCGCAGTACGCCGCCGGCTTCGCCGCGCCGCCGACCTACTTCGTGCTCGCACTCGCTTCGGTGCTCGCCGCCACCCTGGTCGCGCTCTCGGCGACGTTACGGCGTGGGAGCGCGCGCTGGCTCTATATCGGACTCGCCTGCGCCACCAGCGCGGCCGCCTACCTGATGGCCGTCTACGCCGACACGTTCGGCCCGGTCCCGCGCCAACTCGCCCACTATCCCGACGCGATCGGCGTCGGCACCGAACTCGCGTTCTGTGCGATCGTGGGCTTCTTCGCTCTACGCCAATACGGCGAAGCGCTGGCGCGGTACGACCCGATCCCGGAGAGCTAAGCTCCGAGGTTCTCCTCAAGCGACGCGAAGGCGTCGATGATCTCACGTGCCTCGAACACGCGATTGCGCCGTCCGATACGCACCGCTCGAAGGATCTGTGCTTCTTCGAGACGCGTTACCGCTTCGTTGGTCGCTTGAACGCTGCGTTCGATGAGCCTCGCCGCAGCACCGACGTTGAGAATCGGAACCCCGGGGAGTCGTTCGATCAGAAGATCGAGGGCGGAGTTCGCGCGAACGGTCCCCAGTCGTTTACGCCAAGCCTGCTGCAAAGCGCGGATGTGGACTTCGAACTCGCTAGCGCGCGCGACGGCGTTCCGACACGCCCCCGCAAAGATCGCGATCCAAAGGTTGATGCCTTCGAATGCCTGTGGCGAATCCGCATCACCATCATAACGCGTGGCATCGAGTCCTCGGACGTATTCGTTCGCGATCGACCCCAGCACCAACGATACGGGGATCGACACGTTCGTCGCGAGGCCTCGACGTCGCAAGATCATGTGGACGAGAGCGCGCCCGACGCGCCCGTTCCCGTCCGCGAACGGGTGGATCGTCTCGAACCGCGCGTGTGCGATGGCAGCCTGCGCGACGGCGGGCAGGTTATCTTCGTTACAAAATCCGCAAAGATCGCTCAGGAGGCTCGAGACCATCTCCGGCGGTGGCGGAACGAATGCTGCCGAGCATGGATTGTAGCCGCTCCCACCGATCCAATTCTGCGTGGTCCGCACCACGCCGCCAAGATGTGCGAGATGCGTTGACGAGAGCAGACGCCGATGCGTCTCCAAGAGAAGGCCGACCGTTATCGCGGGCGTATCGCGAATCGCATCCAGTGCAAACGTCATCGCCCGGATGTTCGCCAGCACTTCGTCGGCGGTTACGTCGGGATCGCGCTCTCCGAGGCGCTCCGCCGCATCCGCGCGGAGGAGCCGGCGCGCGCCGATCTCCAAACCCTCGATCCGCGACGAAGCGACCGACTCCGCTCGAAGGAGCAGGCGCGCCAGTCCCTCGGTATCGGTCAGGACACGGGCCGAATCGTTGAAGCGCGCTATCTCACGCTCGGCATCGGCCACGTCGGCCGCTTCCCGCGATCCGAAGACAAAACCACGACCTTGAATAGGATCCGGAAGATAGGACCGATAGTCGCATGCCTTACGGTCGCGACGAGGCAATCCGCTTGCAGAAAGATCCGGAACCCAGCGGCGAAGTTCGAAAGAAGCCATCCATAATCAAGTTTATCATATAAGCTTGATTATGGATGGGAACCGGTCAAGCTTTCAATCGCGAGGGGGCGGCCTCGGAGCGAGCGAAGGGTCGCCGGGATAGAATGCTGAGGCCGGGTGCGGCCGCACGAGTGTGGGAGATCCGTTGTGTCGCCGATTCGATCGTTTGCTATCGTCTGTAGCCTCGTCGCCCCGCTTGCCGTTGCCGCGTGCGGCGGTGGTGGTGGAGGCGGTGGAACGGGTGGCGGCGGCGGAGGCGGAGGCGGCGTTATCCCGACACCCACGCCACCTCCGAGCACGACCAACTCGTCGGGGACCGTCGTCGACGATACCTCCGGAAGCCCGCTCGCCGGCATACGCGTCGCGCTGCGCCCATGGACTGCATGCACGACGCCGACGCCGACATCCGTGAGCTGCCCGACGCCGCTCCCGGCGCCCCAAGCGACGACCGCCGCGAACGGGACGTTCACGCTGTCCGGCGCGCCGAACGGCCACTACTTTCTCGTGATCGGGGACGACACGCCGGGCTCGAACACGACGACCGTCCATGCCAACGTCACGCTCTCGGGCGGAACGGTCGCGCTGGTCGCACCGACCATGCCCCCGATTCCGACCATCACCCCGCACCCCTGGGAGAGCAACGGCGACTACCGCATCCAAACGCTCGATGCGGTGACGATGCAACCGTGCTTCACCGAGTTCAACTTGCAGCGGGTCGGCCATCTACTACCACAAGTGGTCGCGGACGAATGGCTGTTGGAGAACATCAGGGATGTAACGAGGTACCAGCAGAGTGGATGGTTTGCGAATCCCCCGTGGGTTGGGAACGCTAACGGTGGACTCTCCGATACCTATGATGGTCTCGTTGGCGGATCGACGTGTCCAGCGCTAGCGGATAGCCCATTCACCGTGCCGGGAAGCGCTGCATTCAATCCACTGACAATCTGGTATGGTGCCTACTACGTCAACGCGGTTTCTGGCAATCAACAAGAGCAAGCTGACCCGGCTACTCTTGCAAGTGCCAAGGGTGTCATTTGGCCGTAGCCTGTCGCTAAGCCAAGTAACCCGCGTCGCCGCAGCGCCTTATCGTAACTCGGTTGGCTGTGTCGCGTTGCTAGCATCGTAACAGCTCCATACTTCCAGCGTGATCTGCCAATCATCGTGAAGATTGGGACTCGACGCATGGTATGAATACCCGGTTGGAACCTTCGTAGCGGCGGTGTAGCTCGCGTCGTTGTAGAGATAGCTGAGCTCCCCGGCAGCAGAAGCAATCGACCCGAGCGTTATCATTCCGTTCTCATATCCTCCCGCGTCCGGCTGGGGGCCAAGACATGCGACGGTCCCGTCGTCGTGAGAACCTCGGCAATCACCAACCTGGAGATCACACGCGTCTTGGTAGTCGATGTGCCAGATCGCAATCCAGTTCGATGCCTGCACTACCTTCGCGTCGATGCGCCCGTTGTAGAACGACTTCATCCCACCGCTTCCGTCGTCCAGCGTTATGGAGCACTTGCCCGGCGTGCTCTGTGCCGCCATCGTCAGCACTGCTAGCGAGGCTGGATTTTCAGACAGCCCAACGGCACGCAGAACGCTGTTGTCACATGATGTCGCGAAGAAGCTGATTGTCCTACTTAGGCCAGACGGCTCGCGAAAGAAGATCGCACCTCCATAGCACCCATCCCTATCCACCGCACTCATCCCAGGCGACGCCGCGATAAGAGTCTGCACCCAATCAGGCGGCCCCGCATCACCGCTTCCATCTGCGGTGAGCGCCTGCGCGCTACACGTCTCACCGTCGACGCTGAACGTCTGCCCCTGTACCGCGTACTGCACTTGCGCCGGCCACGTTTGTTCGGCGAGGCCGGTGGTGACGTTGACGGCGATGTGCGCCGGTGGTTCGCCCGCGTACTGGCTTGCATACGTGAGCGTGCAGGCTCCGCCCACGTTATTCCCCGCGGCGTCCGTTACCGGCGTTACGATGATCGCTTGTGCCGACGCGGCTTCAGTGGGATCGGTCGGGACGAGTGGCGTTCCGCTAGATCGCACCGTAACGATTCCGGCACATGCGGCGTCGGTCAACCTTGGGTGCAGCGCCTCCGCGTCGTACGTCTTGCCGAGCGCGATGCGTTTGGGGCTCGAATCGGTGCTGCTCCACGAGAGCGTCGACTGGGATGGCGTGAGCTGTCCCATCACCTCGACGCCGATCTCCGTCTTCTGTCCGAACGCGTCGGCGATGGTCGCAGTGCAGAGCCCGGCGGTTTCCGGCGCGATCGGAAATACGGCCGGTGCATCTTGCATCGAGTCGGGAGCATCGGCATACGACACAGGCACGCCGAACGGCGCGATCGGCGCTGCGCTCGCATCGTCGGGCGAATGCGCCGGCGAATACGGCGGCGCCGGATCGGTCCGCGGAAACTGCGCGACGTTCGCGCCGCACGCGAACGCAGTCGCCGCGAACCAGCGCGTGTAGCCCCACTCGGTCGCGACGAAGCTCTGGGCGGGTGCCGTCGGCCAATGGAAGACCAACGCCTTCGGCGTCAGCAGTACCGGAGCCGGCGACTCCGTCGCGAGCGGCATCGGCGAGCCGAACGCGCGCGCGCCGCACGGCAGAACGCGCGTCTGCGAGGCGTGCACGCTCGAGAACGTCAGCACCAATCCGCCGGCCGGGCAGGCCGGCTGTTTCGCGATCGTAGCGAACCGGGGCGTCCCGTCCGATGCGATGGCCGGATACGCGGCCTGACCGCTGGCGTTCCCCGCAGTCGAGAGAAAGATCGCGAACGGCGGCGTGCCGAGCGTCGCCTCGCGCACGTCCGCATCGGCGATCACCGCCGGCGCATCAGCCAGCGTCACCCCATTCGCGGCGGTTGGCCGTCCGCGATAGAGGCGCAACGTAAATCCCGGCAGCCTGCTCCCGCTCGCATCCGAGCGCGGGAGCACGACGATGGTCGCGCCGTTCCCGCTGGTCGCGGCGATCGCGCGCGCGGCTGCAAAGGATGCGTCGAACGACCCGATGGTCGCGCGAAGTGCGGCCGGTCGGAGTGCGAGCGAGAGCGTGACGATTCCGAACGTCAGCAGCGCGACGATGGCGACGGCGACGACCGTCTCGACGAGCGTGAACCCGCGTTGCTCGCCCACAAAAAGAAAAGTGCCCACACGCGCTGCGTATGGGACACTTCTCGTTCTTAAGGCGCGGCGGCTAGAGCGGCGCGACGGCTCCCGCGCTGGCCAGTTTTTCGAGCATGGCGCGGTTGAAGAGGCCCATGTCCTCGGCGCCGCGCGTGCTGACCCAGTTCGAGTCTTGCACGGTCGGCTGGTCGCGGTAGAGGCCACCGGCGTTGCGGATGTCGTCGGCGATCGACGCGGATCCGGTCAGCTGACGGCTGCGCGCCAGACGCGCGGAGATCAGGACTTGTGCGCCGTGGCCGATCGCGAAGATCGGTTTCTTGGCGGCGTCGAACTCGCCGACGAAACGGAGCACGTTGGCATCGGTGCGCAGGCGATCCGGCGAGGTTCCGCCGGGGATCAGCAGCGCGTCGAAATCTTCGGCCGTACAATCGGCGACCAGCTCTTCCGCTTTCTGGGCGGTGCCTTCATCCAAGCCGCGCTTGGCGCGGATCTTGGCGCGCGACTTCTCGTCGAGCCCGACGATCGTCACGACCGCTCCCGCTTCTTCTAGTGCCTGCCGCGGCGCGGTCAGGTCGATCTCTTCTACGCCGTCGCCAATGAGCGCGGCGATTCGTTTACCTTCGACTGCTTGCATCCGGCGCGGATTCGCCCCGCAAGGCGGTCGGTCCTTACAGGACGAGGGTCAGAGGATACCTCCTGTATCCTGCACAGCCGCTCTGAGCAGGTAGGCCATTTCGACCTCCGAGCGACCGAGCGGGTCGAGGAGGCCATCCTCGTTGACCGCTTTCAGGGTCGCATTGCGCTTGGTCATGTCGTATTCGGGCACGGCGTGGCGCGGGTTGATCTCGCGCATGTAGATCCGGGCATCGTACCGGGTCGGCCCCTCGGGCAGAAAATACAGCGGATCCAGGCCGGCCGCATAGGCGGTCAAGCTCAGGATCCCGGTCTTCTGGAAGAACTCGATCGGCTTGGTCCGGAGCACCACGGCCAGGGCCGCGAGGCCGCTTACCCCGATCCGGCGGGTGCCGGCCAGCAGTTCTGCCAGCTCCGGCTCGCTATAGCCGAGCGCCTCGGACAGTTGATCGGTGCGGACCTCACGCTCCGTGGCGAGCGCCGCGATCGCGGTGCCGAATCCGGGGCCGCCGGCGGTGCCGTCGCGGCCGTTCCAAACTGAATCGTTCATACTTCTTCCGGCATAGGTTCGGGGTCGACGTAGATGCCACCGTCTTCCAGCTTTATCGGGAAGCGGGCGATGCGAGCGAAATCGCCGAGCGTCATCTTGCCGCTCCTCACGTCGAAGCACCAGGCGTGCCACGGGCAGGTGATGAGCGGCCCTTCCAGCCAGCCTTCGGCGATCGGGCCGCCCTGATGCGGGCAGGCGTTCTCGAGCGCGTGCAACGTCCCCGCGATGTTGAAGACCGCGATCTCGATGTTGCCCACCGGATAGGCTTTGCCGGTGCCGGGCGGCACCTCGGCGACGTCGCCGACGCGAACGAACTGACTCAATGCCTGCATCCGGTTCGCGGATCTACCCGAAAATTCCGCGCGTGAGTCCGCCGTCGACGGCGATCGTCTGTCCGGTGATGTAGCGCGCGGGTTCGCCGCAGAGAAAGGCGACCAGCGGCGCGAACTCGGCGGGCGCCGCGACGCGCTTCATCGGCACCTCGGCTTCGGCAGCCGCGTCCATGGCGTCGTCGTCGCCGTAGAGTTCGCGCAGGCGATCGGTGCGCACGCGACCGGTGCCGATGCTGTTCACGGTGACGCCGTCGGCCGCGACTTCGTTCGAGAGCGTCTTCATCGCCGCTACCAGCGCGACCCGAAACGCGTTCGAGAGCGTCAGGTTGCCGATCGGCTGTTTGACCGAGGTCGACGTGAGCGCCACGATCCGTCCCCAGCCACGCTCGCGCATCTCGGGAATCACGCCGCTCGCGAGTTCGACCATCGCGCGCAACGTGCTCCGATATGCGGCATCCCAGTCGTCGAGCGATGTCCGCGTGAACGTCCCCGCCTTCGGACCACCGCCGTTGAGGATCAAGATATCCGGGGCGCCGATCTGTTGCCGCACTTCGTGCAGCAATCGCACGACCGACGACGGCTCGCTCAGATCGACTACGAATGCCTGCGCGTCGTCCGCGCCCGCCTTACGCGCTTCCGCGACGACCCGATCGAGTTCGTCCTTTCGGCGCGCCGCCACCGCGACGCGCGCGCCCTCGGCGGCGAGCGCAAGCGCGACCGCTTCGCCGATCCCCGAGCTTGCGCCCGTGATGAGTGCGGTCTTCCCGCGAATCCCCAGGTCCATCCGTTTCCCCCTAGCGGCTGAAATCGACAGCGACGGTATTGCCGCCGGTCAACAGAATCCCGACCCGTTCGCCCGGCGCGGGATCGTAAGCCCCGCTCAGTAGGGCCGCATAGCCGGTCGCTCCACCCGGTTCGACCACGATGCGCGCACGCTCCCAGAGCTGCGCTTGGGCGTTGCGAATGGCGTCGTCGCTCACCAGCACCACGCGTTCGACGTACTTCTCCGCGAACGGGTACATGATCGTACCCACATACGGCGGACCCAGCGAGTCGGCGGCGACGCTGCCCATCGGTGCGACGACCGGCTTCCCCGCGGCGAGCGCGTGTGCGAGCGTCGGCGCGCCCTCCGGCTCGACGCCGATCACGCGGACGCGTCCGCCGAAGTAGGCCGAGGTCGATCCGATCAATCCGCCGCCGCCGACCTGCACGAGAATCGTATCGAAGGTCGCCTGTTCTGCGAATTCCGCCACGACGGTGCCGTTGCCGAGCATCGTCTCGACGCTCTCGAACGGGTGGACGTAGAACGCGCCGCGTTCGAGCTCGAACGCATCGGCGGCATCGAACGCGGCCGGGATATCGTCGCAGATCACCAGGGTCGCACCGAGCTTGCGGATACGCTCTTGCTTCGCCGGCGACGAAAAGCTCGGGACGAAGATGGTAGCGGGGACGCCCAAGCGCCCGGCCGCATAAGCGACCGCCGAGCCGTGATTACCGCCCGATGCGGCGACGACGCCCGCTTCCGGCACGCCTAGAAGTAGCATATTCGCGAACGCGCCGCGCACTTTGAACGTGCCGACGTGTTGCAGATGCTCGAGCTTGACGACGACGTCGTCGTCGATCTCCAGCACGGGCGTGCGTCGGACGTGTGGCGCGATCGTCTCCGCTACCTCAGAGATACGGAGTGGATCGAAGCCGGTCTGCGTGCCCTTCAGTACGGTACTCCGGTCGCGCGTTGCGTTTTGAGCGCCTGCGCGTACCATTCGAACTCGGTGATGAACTCGTCGGTCTGCTTCACCAGCCACTCCTCGTGGGTCGTGCCGTCCTCCGCGAACGTCTTGCCGACGGTCGGATACGAACAGATCGACGGAATCGTCACCATGCCCATCTCGCCCATCACGCAGCGCAACTGCTCGGCCGCGCGCGCGCCCGAGAAACGTCCGCCGGAGTAGCTCACGATCGCGCCGGGTCGCCAGAAATATTCTTCGAGAAAATGATCCATGGTGTTCTTGAGCGCGGGCGGAACGCCGTGATTGTACTCGCCGGTCACCACCACGAACCCGTCCGCGCGCTTGAAGAGCTGCGCGAGTTCTTCCATCACCGGCGGCGCGGTGCCGGCTGCGTACTCCTTGTACATCTTGTCGAGCATCGGGAGCGGCTTCTCGAGCGGATCGATCAGCACGGGCTCGTGTCCACGCTCTTTCAAGCGCGAGACGACGAAACGCGCGGCACGAATGCCTTGGCGCTCCGCCCGAACGGAGCCGTAGATCACCGGGACGAGCAAAGAGTCGGCCATAGGGCAGAAGCGTTTGACCGCCTAGCATCGCGAACCCTATAGTGGACCCATGAGCGAACAGCCGTCCGATTTCGTCGTCGAGCGCCGCACCGAGATCGTCTTCCCGAATGATGCCAACCACTTGGGCACCTTGTTCGGCGGCAAGGCTCTCTCGATGATGGACGTGGTCGCCTCGATCGCCGCCCTGCGGACCGCCAAAAAGCCGGTCGTCACCGCCTCGATCGACCGGACCGATTTCAAGCAGCCGGTCTACGTCGGCGAGTTCGCCGAGACGATCGGCCGGGTCGTCCACATCGGACGGACCTCGATCGTGGTCGAGGTCGAGCTCTGGGCGGAGAACCCGCTCACCGCCGATCGGCGGCTCTCGGCCGTGGCGAAGTTCGTGATGGTCGCCATCGGGCCCGATGGCAAGCCCACCCCGGTCCGCGACGCCTAGGGACCCCGGCCCGACCTAGGCGCTGGACAGGGCGGGGGGGCTTCTGATATCCTTGCTCGGTCGCCGGGGCGGACGAAAGCCTGCACCCGAGCGAGCCTATCCTGAT
>JBEPVY010000022.1:0-24412 GCA_041690835.1 Vulcanimicrobiota bacterium
TCGTCGATCGAGACGCTCACGCCGCAGGTCTCGTAATCGAAACCGACGGCCGAGTGGTCGTAGCCGATCTCTTTGATCGTGTCGCGTACGATCCTCGGGATGTCGACGTAGGTCGAGGTGCTGACCTCGCCCGCGATGTGGACCTGACCGGTGATCGCAAACGTCTCGACGGCGACGCGCGCGGCCGGATCGGCCGCGAGCAGTGCGTCGAGAATACCGTCCGAGATCGCGTCGGCGACCTTATCCGGGTGACCCTCGGTCACCGATTCGCTAGTGAAGAGCCGTTTGTACGCCAATTTATGTACCCTCCGACCAAGACGCCATGTACTTCACTTGTTCCGGCGTGAGCACGTCGATATCGATGCCCATCGAGGCGAGCTTGAGGGTCGCGACTTCTTCGTCGATCTCGAGCGGCACGTCGTAGACCGTCTTCTTGAGGGTCTTGTAGTTCTTCGCGAGGTACGCGGCCACGAGCGACTGGTTCGCGAACGACATGTCCATCACCGAGGCCGGGTGGCCTTCGCCGGCGGCCAGGTTGACCAGACGCCCGTCGGCCAGGATGCAGATCTTACGACCGTCGTGGAGTTCGTACTGCTCTACGAACTGGCGCGGCTCGGTCTTGCCCTTGGCGATCTTCTTGAGGCCTTCGAGATCCAGCTCGTCGTTGAAGTGACCCGAGTTGCAGACGATCGCGCCGTCCTTCATGAGCTTGAAATGCGACTCGTTGATGACGTGGAAGTTGCCGGTCACGGTGACGAACACGTCGCCGATCTTGGCCGCATCTTCCATCGGCATCACGCGGTAGCCGTCCATCACCGCTTCGATCGCCTTACGCGGATCGATCTCGGTGACCACGACGTGCGCACCCATGCCGGCCGCGCGCGAGGCGACGCCGCGTCCGCACCAGCCATAGCCGACCACGACGAGCGTGCGGCCCGCGAGCAGGACGTTGGTCGCGCGGATGATGCCGTCGAGGGTCGACTGGCCCGTACCGTAGCGGTTGTCGAACATGTGCTTGGTCAGCGCGTTGTTGACGGCCACGACCGGATACGGCAGAACGCCGTCCTTCTCCATCGCCTTGAGGCGGATGACGCCGGTGGTCGTCTCTTCGCAGCCGCCGATCATGTCGGCCAGAAGCTCGTTGTGCTTCGTATAGATCGTGTTGACGAGATCGCAGCCGTCGTCCATCGACATATGCGGCTTGGTCGCGACCACCGATTCGATGTGCGAGTAGTAGGTCGCGTTATCTTCGCCTTTGATCGCATACGTCGGAATGCCGTACTCGCAGAGGGCTGCGGCGACGTCGTCCTGGGTCGAGAGCGGGTTGGACGCGCAGAGCGCGACTTCGGCGCCGCCGGCCTGCAGGGCCAGCATCAGGTTCGCCGTCTCGGTGGTCACGTGCAAGCACGCGCCGATGCGAATGCCCTTGAGCGGCTTCTCTTCTTCGAACCGTTCGTAGACCTGCTTGAGGACCGGCATATATGCACCCGCCCACGCGATGCGTGAACGGCCGGCCTCGGCCAGGGCGCGGTCTTTGACATCACCAGCGATCCCGGCGGTATTTTCCAGTACGGGCACTTCAGTACTCCTAAGAATTGGGGCTACCCACGGATTCTGCACCAGGCGTATACCCCCCGCCAGCGATAAAGTAGCGGTGTGGACACTTTCGACGACTATTTAACACGATTGGCCTCGAAAGCGCCAACCCCAGGAGGCGGAAGCGCCGCAACCTTGGTGGCCGCCTCCGGGGCGGCTCTGGTCGCAATGGTCGCCAGGATCTCTCAAAGCACGCCGGCCTCGGCCGGGCTGGCGGGCCGATTGATCCTCCAGGCCGACCGGCTGCGGGCCGAGTTGCTCGCCGCGCGAGGGCGCGACGAAGCGGCCTTCGAGCGTGTGGTCGAGGTCCAAGCCATGCCCAAAGGCGATGCTCGCGCGAGCGCGATGGCCCCCGCCTTACGGCATGCCGCCGAGGCGCCGCTCCACGCCGCCCACCTGGCGCTCGAAGTGCTCCGGCTGGCGGCCCGAGGACTGGAGTTGGGAAACCGCAATCTCGAAAGCGACCTCGGGTGCGCCGCCGAGTTCGCGGCGGCCGCGATCGCCGCGTGCAGGTACAACGTCCGGATCAACCACCGCTTCATGCGAGACGCCGACGCGGTCGCCGCGCAAGCCAAGCGTCTTGCCCGGCTCGAACGGGAGAGCGCGGCGTTGCTCCAGCAAGTCCGCCGCGCCATCGGCTAGCTGGGGAGCTAGAGTAACGGCTATCGAGAACTCTGAGCTCGCTTCCGCGGGACCTTCCGGGCCTCGATCGCCTCAGGTGGATCAGGTGGAATGCCGTATCGGATCGTATCTTCGCTCATCCAATCATGGAACAACTCGCTGAAATCGTCGTGGCTCAGAAGTGTCTTTGCCAGAAGCGCATCGCGATCACGCTCTAGCAGATCTATATAGGTTTTCTTGTATGCTCCGAAATCAAATATGCCGGCAGCTAGTACATTAAGTAAGGCTCGATGGCGTATCCGACTTGCAATTCCCTCATGTACAAGACGAATCAATATCTGTAGCGGGGGCAGCGCATCATGTGATGCGTCGCTGGCGACTTGCGCAGGCTGCACTACAGCCGACCGTCGCCGCTTCGTCGGGACAGGTTCCTTACGCGGCAGGGTAATTCACCCGCTGGGAACTTGCATTGGGAGTGCGATTTACCATGAAGTCGGCACGCTCCCAAGAAGCGAGCGAAATGCTAGCAATTGCGCCACTGTTCTCGTCAAAAAAATCGAATGACTCTTCGAGCCCGGAACATGATGAGCTGCCTGTAAAATGCGCCGAACCTCCTTCGACGAACATGTTGGTTGCGCTAATATCGTAGCCCATCGCGCGCGCAAACGTCCGTAAGGTACTAAGCGCACAGCGATCGTAGGCACCTTTTTCAAGGCGCCCTACAAACGACTGCTTGCGTCCCACGCGATCGGCGAGCTCTTGTTGCGAAAGCCCCGCCGCACGCCGCATTTCGGTCATCCGCTCGGCAAGATCCAAGCGGATTTCGCTCTCGCGATACAAACGCTCGTTTTCGGCATTCCGCCGAAAGAGCGCAGAGAATTCCTCGGCCGAAAGCGCACGACGCGGCTTCTGGATCTTCTCACTCATTTTCGTCCCAATCTTTAACTTCATTTGCCCGCGGAAGAATGCGCTTCATATAACGCTCGCCTTCCTTGTCATTTACTTTGACGAATGCACCGATCATCCAGAGACATCCCTTTCCCCAGGCGAAGATGATTCGTAACGTGCCGCCTTCAGCGCTACTCTCGGATTGAAACACTTTAGACTCAGTCCGCCGGTCCAGCATCGCCACGATTTCGGGTTGCGTTCGGCCATTTAGCCGATCAACCCGCGCGACAACATCTGCAAGCACGTCAGGAGCCAGTGATCTAAGCAAATCGTCCTGCGCCTCCGGATGATAGAGAATCCGAATTCCGCGCTGCGGCTTCTTCTTTGCCAATTATAACTCTATGATTATAAGCACGGTGGCCAAACCCCTGTCAACACTCTTATGGCAGAATCGACACCGCGGAGTTAGCGCCCCCGCAAGGGTGGGCCTTCTCGCTTCGACTCCTGCAGGTCCGCCGCGCCATCGGCTAGCTATCCGGTGCCACCTCGACGCGGGTGAAGCGTTTGGTGTCGATCCAGCGGCGCATGGCCGCGCGGACCTGCGCGGGCGTGGTGTTCAGAAGCGCGTTCCAGTAGGTCGAGCTGGCCTTCTGCGAGTAGCCGATCTGGAGATCCGAGAGCATGTCGCCGGCAACGCCGCCATAGCTCGCGAGCGGCAGCACCTGTTGGGCGAGCAGGATCGCCTTCGCGCTCTGCAACGTCTCGAGTGGAATGTCGGTGGCCTGCAACCGGCGCACGATGGCGACCGCTTCGGCCTGCGCCTTGCGCACGTTCTTGGGGTCGGCGGCGAACGAGATCGAGAAGGTCGATTGCGTCCGGCCGATCGACATCGACGAGTCGATGCTGTAGACGAGTCCCTTGGCGGTGCGCACGTCGCGGAAGAGCAGCGAGCCGACCCCGGTGCCGGAGAGCATCGTATTGGCGAGTTGCAGCGCGATCCGATCGGCGGGTCGATCGTCGTGAACCGAGAGCACCTGGGTGAGCGTGACCGACGACTGCACGTCCGACGGGCTGATCACTTTGACGCTCTTGCCGACGTGGGCGGCCAGATCCGGATAGTCGAACGTCGGCGCCGCGCCCGATGCGGCTTTCCAACCGCCGAAATACTTCTGCACGACGCGGGCCGCTTCGGCCGGATCGACGTCGCCGACGATCACCATGTTCGTCAGGTTGGGCCGGTACGTGAGCCCGTACCAGCGCCGGATATCGGTGCTCGAGAGCGAGTCGATGCTGGCCGGGGTCGCGTGCCGGCGACGCGGATCACCCGGCGGATAAAGCGCGTCCATCTGGGCTCGCGACGCGCGCGTGCTCGGCAGCGAGGCCGAAGCGGCGAGCGACTTCGAGGTCTGGGTTTTGAGCACCGTCAGCCCCGCCAGCGGAAAGGCCGGGTGGAGCAGTCCGTCTGCCAGCAGACGCATGCCTTCGTCGAAGTTGGCCGCCGGGATGCTCATGCTGAAGCTCGTGCCGAGGTCGATGTTCGCGGCGATCGCGTCGCTCTGCGCCTGATAAGCGGTCCGGTCGTACGTCACGGAGCCGTAGCCCAGCAGCTGATCCGTGATCGACGAGACACCGGATTTCCCGAGCGGTTCGTTCAGCGCATCGGCGGTGTAGATCTCGCCCGACACGTAGACGATCGGCGACATCGACTCGCGACGGGTCGCGAAGACCAGGCCGTTCTTGAGCTTGTGCGTCGACGGGATGGTCTCGTCGGGCGCGCGTAACGGAGCGCGGAAATACGCGCGCGTCCATTCCGGCAGCGTCTCGACCTTATCGGAGTGATACTTGACGTTCTCCGCGCCCGCATGGGCGACCGGGCGCGCGAACGAGGCCGAGGCCTTCGGCGCCAGCAGAATCGCGATGCCGTTCTTCATGTAGGTCCGCAGGACGCGGTCGACGTCGGCGGACGTCACGCCCGCGATTCCCGCATAGACCTCGTCGGGCGAGTTACCGCCCAGCGCCAAGGCTCCGGTCCACGCACCCGCGAGTCCCGCGATCGAGGCCTGCCGGTAGGCTTGGCTCGCGAGCATACGCGTCTTCGCCGCGACGATAAGGTCGTCGGGGACGCCCTTGGCGGCGTAGTCGTCGATGACGGCCTGTAAGGTCTTCTGCGCGTCGACCGGCTTCGTGCCGGGGAAGCCCGCCGCGACGACTTCGCCCTCGCCGATCTCGCGAAACGCCGAGGAGGTCGCGAGCGCCAGCAACACCTTGCCGTTCGCCGCCAGATCCGCGAGCGACCCACGCCCGCTGTCCAACGCCGCGATCAACACCTCCGAAGCCGGATAATCGGGATTCCCGAGATCGGGGAATCGATAGGCGAGATCCACGATCGGAACCGGCAGGTCGGCGACGCCCGCATCGATCGCGGCGGTCGGCAGCGGTGCCGGGAGGATCGGCGCGCGGACCGGGACCGGGACCGACGGAATTCCGTCGAACGCCGCGTGGATCTGTGCGAGTGTCTGCGTCGGATCCAGGTCGCCGGCGATCACCAGGGTCGCGTTGTTCGGATGATACCAGGTCGCGTAGAACGCCCGGATATCGGCCGCCTTCATCTTCTCGAAGCTTTCGATCGTGCCGCCCGCATCGGTCGCATACGGCGTGCCCGCATAGAGCGCCATCCGGATCTTGGCGACTTCTTTCATGAGAGGCACCGAATCGTGCGCGCGGATCTCTTGTTCGATCGCGCCGCGCTCGGTCGCCCAGGCCGCGTCGGTGATGGTCGCGCCGGTCATCCGATCGGCTTCGAGGCGGACCATCAGTCCCGTGTACGAGGATGGGAACGATCCGTAGAATTGCGTGAAAAGATTGGTCGTCTGCGCATCGTATTCGGCACCGGCACGGGCGGTGATGTCGGCGTACTGTCCCGCGCTCACGTCGCGCGTGCCGCGGAAGAGCATGTGTTCGGTCGCGTGCGCCACGCCCGGAGCGGGATCGTCGTTCGAACCCACTTCGTAGGCGAGCGAGAGCGTGACGACGGGCGCCAGCCGATCGGGTAAGAGCACCACCTTCAGGCCGTTCGCGAGCGTCTCGCGGACCACGCCGGTGCCCTGGTCGGGCGCTGCGACGGCGGTGCCGCCGAGTACGAAAAAGCCGGCCATGAGGCCGGCGATAAGACGGTTTTTCACAAGCGATGCTTCGCTAACGAATGGCCGAGACCCGTTCCAGGAACGGTGCGATGTCGCTCTCCGCGACCTCCATGCCAACGCCGCCGGTGTTGTAGCGGATGTCGTGGAAGTCCGAGCCCGCCGTCATCACCAGGCCGTGAGTGGCACAGACCGCGCGATAGCGAGCGACGTCTTCGGCGTCGTGGCGCGGGTAGAAGACCTCGAGACCATCGAGCCCGTGTCCGACCATCTCGTCGATGATCGCTTCGTCCTTGAGGCGGCCCGGATGGGCGAGCACGGCCACACCGCCGGCCGCGTGGATCGCGGCGATCGACTGCGCAGGCGTGATGTAGGTCTGCGGCATGTAGCCCGGACCGCCGCGCGAGAGCGCGGTCTTGAACGCGCTGTTGATGTCGCTGAAGTAGCCTTTGGCGATCAACGCTTTCCCGACGTGCGGGCGACCGAGCGCCGCGCCGCTGTCCGCTTCGCGCTCGACGTCTTCCATCGAGACGCCGTATCCGGCGATGCGCAGGTTCTGGACGATCCGCTCCATGCGTTCGCGGCGCGAACGGCGATTGTTCTCGATCAACTCCGCGAAGGTCGGATCGTCGAGTCCGATGCCGTAACCGAGCACGTGGACTTCGTTGCCGCGCCAGGTCGTGTTGATCTCGATCCCGGTGATCACGCGCGCGCCCGCCGGGGGTTCGAAGCGTCCGAACGCGCCGAGCGAGTCGTGATCGCTGATCGCGAACACCTCGACCTTGCGCTCGGCCATCATATCGACCAGCGCTTGCGGTTCGAGGCTGCCGTCGCTCTCGCGCGTGTGCGAGTGGAAATCGACGATCATGCGAGGCCGCGCTGGAAGATGCGCTTGATGTCGGTCGCAAGGCCGGTCTCGCGATCGATCGAGACGACCGCCCCGCAGAACTGCTTGGGACCGGTCTTCTGCACCGAGAAGCGGTCCGCGATGCCGACCGTGAAGCGGTCCAGCACGGCGGTCTGTTCCATGCCGATCACGCCTTCACTCGGGCCGGTCATGCCGACGTCGCTCAGATAGGCCGTTCCACCCGGGAGGATGTGTTCGTCGGCCGTCTGCACGTGCGTGTGCGTGCCGTAGATCGCCGAGACGCGCCCGTCTAGATAGCGCGCGATGCCGACCTTCTCCGAGGTAGCTTCGGCGTGCATGTCCAGGATCACGACGTTGGTACGCTCGCGCAGCGCACCAACGGCTTCGTCGGCGACCCGGAACGGATCGTCCACCGGCGGCATAAAGGTACGCCCCATCAGGTTGAGGACGCCGACGGTCACGCCGTCCGCTTCGAAGAAACCGTAGCCGCGGCCGGGAGCCGAGGGCGGATAGTTGGCCGGACGGATGACGCGGCCGGACGACTCCAAGTAGTTCTTGAAATCGCGCTTGTCGTAGATGTGATTCCCCGACGTGATGAAGTCGACGCCGTCCGCGAACATCTCATCCGCCGTCTGGGCCGTGAGTCCGAATCCGCCGGCGGCGTTCTCACCGTTGGCGATACAACCGTGGACGCCGTACTGATCCCGGATCATCGGAACGCAGCGCTTGAGGACCTCGCGTCCCGGCGAGCCGACGACGTCGCCGATCAGAAGGATGACGAGCGGCTTCAGCGGCGCGCCGCCTTCGCTTTTTTCCGCGACTTCAAAAAGTATACGAGCACGCGCTTCTCTTCGCGAAAGCCCACCAAACTCTTCGATTGGGTCGGATCCCGGAGAGCCTCGATCGCGTAGACGGCGATCTCGTCGGCGATCGCCGGGTCGGCGTCGGCCTCGTCGTCCGCCACCGGGTTGCGGACCAGCACGTCGCCGAAGCGCTGGGCGAAGAGCGCGACCAGCATCTCGAGTTCGTCTTTGGTGAACGAGTCGAGGTCGCGGTTCAGGTGGACGAACGCCATCGCCCGGTCGGTCTCGCAATCGAACTTGACGGTACTCGCCTCGTCCTTGCCGAGCATCAGGAATCCGTCGACGTGGTCGGCGACCACCTCGGCAAGCGCCGCCTGAGCGGCCTTGTCCAGACGCGTCTTCACGGCGAACGTCAGCCTGACCGTCCCCTCGGCCGGCGACGAACGCAAGGAGGCGACCTCGGGAAAGCGAGCGAGCAGCGCGCAGACCAGGCTGACGGTATCGGCATTTTCCAGGGGCAGGCGGGTGTACATCGGACTCAACCTCAGTTTCGGGGGCTTACCCATCAACCGGGGCGACCAGGTCCCGGTTTCAGCTTTTTCGGCTTGTTTGGGGCGGCCCGACCGCGTATGATAGCCCGGATGAAACGGCTGACCGGCTGGACCGGCGCAGTGCTCCTAGGCCTGCCCGTCGCGCTCCTGGCGCACGTGGCGACCTTCGGGAACGAGCATGTCATGGGCGGCTCCGAGCACGCGCTCCTCGTCCAGGTCGGCTACGTGCTGGCCGCGCTCGCGGGCGTGGCGGGGCTGACCGGAACTTTGCTCTCCTCGCGCTCGGCCCAATCGGGCTCGCTTCTGGCGACGCGGATCTCGACCTACCTGCCGGTCTGGCTGCCGCTGGTCATCTGTGCCCTCGGTTGGTTCATCGGAATCGAGCGGCTCGAGTCACCGACCCCGTCGATCGACCCTTTGACCCTGCTCTGGCTCGGCATCCTCGCCTTTCTCGCGATTCGCGGCGCCCGCGCCGCGGTTCGGGCCTTCGCCGCGCTCGCCGTCGCCTGGTACGCCCCGGCCCGCGCCGCCCGGCCCGGGCTGGCCAGCCTGCGGTTCGCCTATAGCGTCCCGCCGGTCGTCTCACGCGGCCACGTCCGCCGGCGCTTCGCGCGCCCGCCCCCGCTGCTTCCTTAAGCGCAACGCCCCACGGCGCGGAGACCGCGCCGCCATTATCGCGTTCTCTTTTAAGGAAGACTTCATGCGTAAGCTCATCGCGGCCGTGCTGGCCGTGCTCTTCGGTTGCCTCTCGATCCCCGCCACCGCCGCAACGGACGGTTTGGTGCGTGGCGTCGTCACCTTCGACAACACCCCGAAAGCGGGCGTCGCGCTCGCGCTTGCCGGCGAAGGCTCGACCTTCACCACCACCAGCGACGCAAAGGGCGCCTATATCTTCTCGCAGATCCCGTTCGGTCACTATCGCCTCACGGCGCACCTCGACGGCTCCGCCGATCAGGTGACCGAACTCGACGTCGCCAGCGACTCGGTGGTCGCGCTCGACGTGCAGTTCACGACCCTCAAGACGATCGTGGTGACGTCGGCGTCCGGCCGCCGCGGCGCGAGCGGCACGCCCGTTTCCTCGAACGTCCTCGGTCGTCAGACGCTCGCGACCTTGCCGACCAACAACAGCCTCGACCGCGTCGTGCAGACGGTTCCCGGCATCGTGCGCTTCTCGTACGACGAGCCCGTAGCGCACGGCTTCCACGGCCTGATGTACGAGATCGACGGCGCGCCGATCCCTCAAGCGACCAGTTCGAACTTCTCGGAGATCATCGATCCCAAGAACGTCGACTCGATCGAGATCCTGACCGGCGCGTTCCCGGCCGAATATGGCGGTTCGCGTCAAGGCGCGGTCGTGAACATCCTGACCAATCGTGCCAACTCGCTGACGAGCCCCTACTCCGGGGCGTTCACGGCCGGCACCGGCAACCAAGGCCAGGCCGTTTTCAGCCTGGATCAGGCGTTCAAGACCGGACCGTTCGACGTGTACTTCTCGGCCAACGGCCAGCACTCGCAGCGCGGCCTGGACGCGCCGACCTTTGCGGCACAACACGACGATGCGTCGCAGGCCGATCAGTTCTTGCGCGTCGTATCGCAGCTCGGCAAGAACGCCTCGCTCGCGTTCGATTACTCGAATCAGTTCGCGCAATACCAGATCCCGATCAACACCGACCCGAACGATCCGAACGATCCACAGGTCAGCGTCCCCGGAACCGACGACGTCCAGCGCGAGTACGATCGTTACGCCAACCTGAACTTCACAAACGTCTCGAAGGACGGCGGCGGCGTCTTCCAGGTGATCCCGTGGTTCCGTTCGACGCGCATCGCCTATGACGGCGATCTTGCGAGCGACGTGCTCGCGACCCAGCCGGATCCCGACACCGGCATCCCGATCAACCTGATCGGTCTTCGTCAGGACCGCGTCGCGACGTACGCGGGCCTGCGCACCTCGCTCTATCGGGCGAGCGACCGGCATGCCTGGAAAGTCGGCATCGACTTGAGCCGCGAGAACCTGACGGCGGCAGAGACGTTCGCGTGCTACGACTCCAACTGCGACGGCTCGGGCGTCCACGCGCAGCCGTATTATGCGACCGAAACGAACACGGCCCAGTCCGGCTCGCAGATCGGCATCTACGCGCAGGATAAATGGTCCCCGTCGCGCGCGGTCACGGTCGACTACGGCCTGCGTTACGATCATTCGACCGGCTACACCGGCGGCCACCAGTTGAGCCCGCGCATCGGCATCAACGTCGCGCCCGACGCGAAGAACGTCGTGCACTTCTACTACGGCCGGATGTACGCCGCACCGGCGCTCGAAGACGTGCGTCAGGCCTGCGTCGCGCTGGAAGGCTGCGGTAGCACGCCGACCTACGACCTCAAACCCGAGACCGACACGTACTATGAGATGGGCGTCTCGCATACGTTCTCGCGGAACCTGACCGGCTACGTGAACTATTTCAACCGGCTCGCGACCAACGTGCTCGACACCACGCAGTTACTGAACACGCCGCTCTTCGCGGTCTTCAACAACGCTCGCGGACGCGACGAAGGCTTCGAGGCCCGCTTGTCCGGAACGTCGCAGGCGACCGGCGATTCGTGGTTCCTCTCGGCGACGTACTCGAACGCGCAGGCCTCGGGCGTCTCCGGTTCCACCTTCCTGTTCCCTCCGGACGCCGTCTCGGACACCTCGTGGCAGCCGGAAGACCACGATCAGACGTACGAGGCGAACGCCGCCTACACGCACCGCTTCGGCGCCGGCCACGCGTGGTTCGCGACGTTGCAGAGCGAGTACGGCAGCGGCTTCCCGGTCGAGTTCGAGAGCGGCGATGGACGTCTGCCGACGCATCTCACGTTCGATCTGGCCTTCGGCAAGCAGGCCGGAACAGGCAAGCACAAGAGCCTCGGCTTCGATCTCAACATCGAGAATCTGCTCAACCACCAGTTCGTCATCAAGATCGCGAACGGATTCAACACCACCCAGATCGCCAACGGCCGGAAGATCCTCTTCCGCCTGACAGCGCCGTTGTAAGCCCGAACGTCGGGAGCGAACCTGTCATCGCGAGCGTAACGAAGCTGTCATCCCGAGCGTAGGGAGCGAAGCGACCAGAGTCGAGGGACGGCCGAACGCACTTTCTGCGTGCCGCCCCTCGACTACGCTTCGCGACGCTCGGGGTGACAAAAGCTTCGCTCCCGACGCTGGGCACCCCGATCGAGGCTTATTTGCGAACGGCTCCCATTTCTTGCTTCGATCCCTGCGGGCCGGGTTTTGGGATGCTCGCGCCTAACTATCTCGGCTCATGCACGACCTCTCACGCGGCCGGATCGTCGTTACCGGCGGCGCAGGCCTTATCGGCAGCGCGATCATCTGGGCACTCAACCGGCGGGGAATCGACGACATCCTGGTCGTCGATCGGCTCGACACGACCGAGAAGTGGAAGAACCTCGTCCCGCTCCGGTTCGCGGATTATATCGACGCGGACGATTTCGAGTTGCATATCCTCGATGACGCAGGCGCGTTCGCAGACGTCCGAACGGTCTTCCACCTCGGCGCCTGTTCCTCGACCACCGAGGTCGATGCCGACTATCTGATCCGCAACAACTACGAGTACACCAAGCGCCTCGCCGGCTGGGCGATCGAGCGCGACGTGCGTATGGTCTACGCATCCTCCGCTGCGACGTACGGAGGCCTCGAAGCGAACCTCTCCGACGAATGCGACCTTGCAACCCTGCGTCCGCTCAACATGTACGCGTACTCGAAGCATCTCTTCGACCTGTATGCGGCCCGGAACGGTTGGAGCGAGTCGCTCTGCGGCGTGAAATACTTCAACATCTTCGGCCCGAACGAACAGCACAAAGCCGACATGCGCAGTATCGTGCACAAGGCGTTCGGCCAGATCGTCACCGGCGGCACGATCCGGCTCTTCAAGAGCTATCGCCCCGAATTCGCCGACGGCGAGCAAGAGCGCGACTTCCTCTACGTCAAGGACGCGGCCGAGATGACGGTGCACCTGGCGCAGAGCGGAGCCGGCGGCCTGGTGAACGTCGGTTCCGGCACGCCGCACACGTGGCTCGAGCTGGTCCGACCGATCTTCCGTTCGATGAACGTGCCCGAACGCATCGAGTTCATCGATATGCCCGAGAGCTTGCGCGGCAAGTATCAATATTCTACCTGTGCGCGCATCGATCGCCTCCGCGAGAGCGGCTACGACGCGCCGATCACTCCGCTCGACGAAGCGGTGACCGACTACGTCACCGACTATCTCATCCCCGATCGCCGGCTCGACGAACGCACGCCGGCCACCGCCATTCCGCAGAGGAGCGCATGAGCCAACCCACCCGCACCGCCCGCCGCCACGGAAACCGCCACGCCCCTACACCAAAGGGCCAGCGCGATCCGATGACGACCGTCTATATCGCCATCGCCATCGCCATCGTCGTGATCTTCGCCGCCTTCGGCATCTTCAATTGGAAGACCACCAGCGATCTCAACGCGAAGCTCGCCAGCGCGAACGCGACCCCGACGCCGAGGCCGAATGCGAAGGCGAAGGCCATCCAGATCGTCGACGGGATCGGGATCGGCAAGCCGGCCTTCGCGCGCGGCGACAATCCGGATGCGGGCAACGGCCAACCGGTCCACGGCGTCAAGTGCGAGACCACCGAGCAGGTCACGATGCACGTCCACGCGCACCTCGCGCTCTTCGTCAAGGGCACGCAGATCCAGATTCCGCCGAACATCGGCTTCCCGCAGACGGGTGCGTGTCTCTATTGGACCCACACGCACGATGCGAGCGGATTGATCCACGTCGAAGCACCCGACTTCACGACGCCCGACGGCAGCCCGTACACGCTCGGTCTGTTCTTCGATATCTGGGGTGAGACGCTCGCCCGCACCCAGATCGCGCGCTACGTCGGACCGGTGACGGCCTACGTGAACGGCGCGAAGTACGACGGCGACCTGAAAGCGATCCCGCTCTCGGCTCACCAGCAGATCACCCTAGAAGTCGGCACGCCGCTCGTGGCCCCGCCGAACTACGCGTTCCCACCGAACGAGTAGCCAACGTGGAAATGGGTCTGCCGACGCGCGGCGAGCTGGCCCGACTTCGCGCTCTGTACCTCGACAACATGGAACGTATTCTGTGTAATTCGATCTATCCCGACCCGAGTCTGCAGTTCTTGAGCGAAGACGGTTCGGACGACGCCGAGAGTCTTCGGCGCGAAGGACGCGACTGGCCGATGGTCGCGCATACGATGATCGGGGCCCGCCGCATGGCTCAGTTGCGCACATGTGTCGAGCGAGTTCTCGCCGATGGCGTACCGGGCGACCTGATCGAAACCGGCGTCTGGCGCGGTGGTGCGACGATCATGATGCGTGCGGTCCTCGCCGCTTACGGCATCTCCGATCGGCTCGTATGGGTGGCCGATTCGTTTCGCGGTTTGCCACGGCCGAATCCCGAAAAATATCCGCTCGATCGGGGTCTCAATTTCGTCGATTACGTCGAGCTGTCGGTGCCCTTAGAAGACGTGAAAGCGAATTTCCGCAAGTATGACCTGTTGGACGATCGCGTGAAATTCGTCGAGGGGTGGTTCTCGGAAACCCTTGCCGATATCGCCGCCACCCAATTCGCGGTCATCCGCCTTGACGGCGATCTCTACGAGTCGACGATGGACGCCCTGACCGCTCTGTATCCGAGACTCGCCCCGGGAGGCTTCGCCGTCATCGATGATTATGGCGCGGTAGCCGCTTGCCGATCTGCGACCCACGACTATCGGGAGACGCACGCAATCACCGAGCCGATAGAAAAGATCGACTGGACGGGCGTCTACTGGCGCAAGCGATGAGCTACGGCCCGAGCGCGCGCCTGGTCGCCTCGAGATAACCCGTGCCGAAGCGCTGGTCGGGCTCGAGGTGCGCGCCTTCGGCCCACTCGTTCCAAGCGTTGACGAAAACGATCCGATGGGCGGGGTCCGTGAGACGCGCTTCGCTCACCAGCGCGCGCAACCACTTCCCGTACGCTTCGGGATCGGCGCCGTGATAGATCGTTGCGTGGTCGCCTAGGCGCGCCGTGTTGTCCCAGCCGGCCATGGCCGTACGATACGTGCGAAACGGTCGCGCCGGAAGGCCGAGTTGCCGGTCGACGGCGTCGCGAAAATTCAAGACCTGTCCGTTGAACTGCCGATCGAGCCCGCTGACGGTATAGGGATCGGCGGCGAGCACGGCCCCGTGCGGCGGGAACTCGACTGCCGCATCGAAGCCGAGCGGCCGAGGATCATCCAGACCGAACGTCAGCGCGGCCACCAGGTGAAGATCCGGCACGCCCCAGCGTCGCGCGGCGGCTCGCCAGCGCGCGAGGGTCGCCTGCGGATCGGGAATGGCATTCGGCTTGTAGACGAGCAGCACCGGCGCGCCGTTGACCCGGAGATAGCGCCGGTCGAGAAAATACGGCATCATCTCGTCGATCAGGGCGCCGTCCAGTTCGGCACCGTAGCGCTGCTCGATCAACAGTTCGCGTTCCGCGCCGTCCCAGCGTCGCGTCCAGTTCTCGTTCGCCCAGCAAAGACAGAACGGCAGGTCGGGTTCGCCGCTCGTCAGCATCTCGCGCACCGGCCGATCGAGCAGCCTCTTCGTACCGAACGAATAGTAGTAGTAGCAGAACCCCGTGATGCCGTAACTGCGCGCGAGATCGGCTTGGCGCAAGCGCGTTTCCGGGTGACGAAGATCGTAGAACCCCAAGCGCTCCGGAACGTGCGGCTGATAGTGCTCCGCGAACTGCTTGCGGCCGCGCGCGACGTTGGTCCATTCCGTGAAGCCTTTGCCCCACCAGCGATCGTTTTCCGGGATCGGATGGAACTGCGGCAGGTAAAACGCGAAGAGCTTCACGTCGCCGTCCGGCGGCTTATCGCTTGCGGCGACCGTCGCATTGGCGCGCCAGGGACGCCTACGGATGTAGTCGGCCAGCGCGAAACCGTCGGCGCGCTCGTCGCCGTCGCCGCGCTCGATCACGACGAAGCCTTCGTGCACGGCGATCCTGCGGATCAGGGTGCGCGACGTCCCGGTCGCCGCGACCAAGTCGTCGACCAGGAGCTTGAGCGACTCTTCGCCCGCCCAAAAGTTCTTCGGGTCCTGAAATTCGGGCCAGTGCTCCCAAGCCCAGTCTTCGATGATGTAGAGCCCGCCCGGGGGCAAGAGCGGAAAGAGCGTCTCGAAACTCGCGCGCGTCGGCGCATAGAGGTGCGACCCATCGTCGATCACGAGATCGAACTTGCCGCCAAGATCCTTATCGACGATCTCGAGCAAGGCCAAGCGATCGGCTTGGTTGACGCCCCAATGCGTGACGATACGGTCGCGCAGTTCGCGATCGTCCAAGTAGCGCCGGAAATACGGGCTGTCCCCGCGCTCCAACAGGTCGATCGCGACCAACTTTTCGGGGCGCAGTGCCTCGTACCAGAGGGCCGTGCTACCGCCGTCCCATATCCCGATCTCGATCACGCGCCGCGGACGGAATTCCGTGGACGACCAGAAGAGGTCGAACTGCTCTATGAGTTGGCGGTTCTTATACAGCGCGAAGTCGGTATCGTTGACGTGCGGGCCCGCGCCCGGCGTCTCGAAGCGAAAGATCAGATCGCCGAGCATCGCACGATCGCTCTGCCAGTCTAGGAACTCGAACAATCGGCCTCCGCGCGCGTGACGATGACGGTTGTGAGATCGCGGAAGGCGGCGTCCGGCGTGCGCTGCACGATGGCGACCCGATACGTACCGGGGAGGAGGTCGTCGAGCGGTAAGGATGCTTCAAAACCGCAGACGCGTGGATAGCCGGGATGCTGCTCGGCGACGTGGTCGCGCGCCAGTCGCTCGTGGATGCGGAAGATACGGTCGCCGGTCCCATCGCACGACTCCAGCGCGACGAAAAGATCGACCAGTTCGGGTGGCGTGGCGCCGTCGTGCGCCCAGCCCGCGATGTGAGCCTCGAGGTTGCGCAGGGCTACCGGCTCGGTGCGCGTGTGAAGCACGCTGCCGCCGGTGCCGTCGAGATAATCGATCATCGCGATTCCGTTCGACGGGGGAAGGTGACGGCTCAAGACGGGCACCCAGGCCGCGATCCTCTTTTCGGGCGGTCCGATACGCTCGAGCGACGCTTCGATCGTCGCCCGCAAGCGTTCGCGGCCACGTTCGTGCGCCGCCATGACCTGTTCGATCTCGTCGACCACCTGGGCGGTAACGCCATCTCCGTCGGCGAGCGCATCCCGCAACCGTCGCACGAGCACGAGCCCGCTTGCCGGGCCTCGGGCGGCGCGCCGGGTCGCGTCGAGCGCCGCACCGTCGGTGCGTTCGTCCGGTTCGAGGTATGCGCCGCTCGACCAGTCGTTCCAGGCGTCGAGGAAGACGAGGGGCTCGCCCGACTTGCGCGCTGCGTCGATCGCCGCATGCAGCCAATATTCGTACGCCTCAGACGTATCGTCGCCGCTCGCATTGCGCCCGCAGCGTACCCTTCGAATCGTTCGATAGGCGGGCCGGGCCGCAGTCATCGAGGCAGCGATTCCCGCCGTCCCGCTCTGTGCTGGCGGGGCATCCAAGAACGAGTCGAATCCGTAGTCTTCGGGGACGGCGTCCGATCCAGGACTCACGGCGCACAGGTGCAGTTCGCCCAGGCCGGCGCGGTGGGCAGCGCTGCGCCAAGCTGCGGCGGTCGCGCGCGGTTCGGCCAAACGCTGGATCTGCGCGACGAAGATCGGCGTGCGGCTTTCGATCCGTAGGTATCGCGAGTCCGCGAGGGCCGGTGCGACATCGTCGAAGATCCGCATCGTCGCCTCAGCGCCGACCCGCTCCGAGAACTGCATATCGAGCATGATCGCGAACGGGAAATCGGGCCGCGCGCTCGATAGCATGGCACGCAACGGGGCGTCCCAGCGCGGCCCGTCGTCCCAGAAGTAGCGGTAGCAGAACGCATCCACGCCGTGCTGCGCCGCAAACTCGGCTTGCGCTTCGCGAACTTCCGCGACGCGCGGATCCGCGAAGCCGAGGGCGGTCGGAAGCGGCCGCGGCGGCTCTGCGCCGAGTAGACGCATCCATTCGCTGTCGCCCGGATCGCCGCTCTCGGCGGCATAGAAACGCGGGTCGTATAGCGCGATGAGCGAAACATCGCGCGCGACTACGGGGGCGGCCGGTCTCGTCGGGATCACGACCTCGGGCTTACGAAGGATGGCGAGTTCCTGGCCGAAATTGGGCGATTCGAAGGGAAGCGCGAGCACCTCGAGCCCGGCGGCCTCGATCTCACGCCGGACGACATCGGACGTGACGAACGTGACGCCGTAATGCGGCTCGTTCCCGTACTGCGACGTCAGCGAAGCGAAGCCGAAACCGTTTTCGGCGACGCAGCGGGAGACTTCATCCTTTAATTCTGCAGAGAAGTCGCCGTAGTGCGCCATCTCGCCGTTGCGCCACAGCGCCAACCGCCGCTCCGAAAGATAGGTGAACGCGGCGACGCCGCCCGGGCGCAGCATGCGCGCCCAGGCGCGCAACGACCGTCGCCAGTGATCGAACGTCGTGTGCGTCAGAAGCGAGAAACAGACGATCGCGTCGATATCGACCGGAAGCGCGTCTTCTTCCGGACGCCAGCCCATCATGACCGGAAACGCGCCCAATTCGTCCGCGCAGAATTGCACCGCCGCAGGATCGATGTCGCAGGCGTACACCGCGGCGTCGGGCAGCGCCGCCCGCAAGGCGCGTGTGATCCGGCCGTAATGCGAGGCGACGTCGGCGACCGCGCGGCTGTTCTGAAGTCCCGGGTGACCGTTCTCTCGCAAGAGCATATCGATGTCGACGACGGCCCGCACCGCGGAGCGGAAATACAGTCCGGTCTCGAACTGTTCGAAGCCCGGAAAGATGTAGTCCATGTCCGAGACGCTACGGTTTACCCGCGCCAGGACTTCGTCGAAGACGAGAGCGGTCTCGGGGGCGGCCGGCTCGGTGTGGCGGCGAGCGTCCGTCCATTCGATGCCCGCCGAACGCAACAGCGCGAACAGTTCCGGAATGGCTTCGCGGAAATTTTCGCCGCGGCTCGCGTCCAGATCGTTGGTGAACCTGACGAAGTCTTCGAACTCGACGGCATCGAACGCGTCGTTCGTCGCGCCTAACGCGTCGCGAAACGTGCGTACGACGTCGAAATTGGAAGGCCGACATTCGCTATCGAGATAGTTCTGCAGACGCCGCTCGGCGATGCGCCGTATGTTCGACGGCAGGCACGTAGGCGCGAGGTAAAGCGGAAGGTTGGCGATGTTGAACATGATACGGATGTCGCGCTGGTCGAGAAAGCGGAACAGTCTGACGAGATCGAGCGCGTTGTAATTCTGCAACGTCGGGACGACGCACAGGTCCACACCCGCGACCTGCAGCAGAGCGTCCAAGGTCGCGAGGAGTCGCGACCAACTGGAGCCGCTCCGCATATATTCATACACCTTGCCGAACGCATCCACGCTGACGGATACGTTGAAGCCGCGGAATTGCGGCGCAAGTTCCGCGAGCAGCGGGTGGTTCTGCTGCCCGTTGGTGGACAAGCCGACGTAGATGCGCTTGGCGACTCCGCGCTCGACCAGGGCCGTCAACAGACGCCAAACGCTTGGGATGAGGAACGGTTCTCCACCCATCAACGTCAGAAAGATGTCGGTGTCGGCAGCGGTCGCGAGCATGTCCGCTAAGGCGTCCGTATTCTCGAACCAGGGCGACCCGTTCACGCGGATCCCGTTCGACTCCTCGACGACGCTGGTCCATGGCGCATGCTCGACGGCCCAAGCGGAATGGACGCGGTCGGCGGCGATACGCGTGCTCAAGATGCCGGCGCAGCTGCGGCACTTCAGGTTGCAGAGGTTGCCCATTTCCAGGACGAAGTGGGTCGGTGGGCGATCCAGCTTGTAGCCGGACTCCGCGCCGATCTCGGGCAATTTCTCGATGTCGTGGGCCGCAGAGTCCCGATAGCCGGCGTTCATCAGAAGACGGCGGCTCATGCCTCCCGCCGACTCGCGCCGCCAGCACGCGCCGCACGATTCCGGCCTTTCGCCCGCCGCCATCGCCGCGCGCACGTCGACGATTTCCGGCGCATTCCATAAGGCGTCGAGCGAATCGCGCTGGATATTCCCGACCTTGCCGTCCACGGTCATCGGCTCGTGGATCTCGCAACAAAACGTGGCTCTGCCATCGGGTCCGACGACGAAGTTCGTCCAGGGGATGATGCAAACGGTGTTAGACAAGCGCGCCTCCGAAGATGGGGCACCGTTCATGACGGCGCGGCCGATTCCCCGCTCGGTGCGGAGGGCGACGTTCCCGTCCTTCGGGCGTCGTCGGAGCTATCGTACGACCTTTTCGATCTGGGTGACGAGATCGGCGTAGGCGATCTCGCCGCTGGCCGCATACGAGATGGTCTTGTTCTTTCCGATGATGACGATCGTCGGGAAGCCGCCCTGATTGTAGAGGTCCATGACGGTCTCTTGGCTATCGTACGCGATCGGATATTTCACCCCGAACCGTTGCGCGAAGGCGAGCACGTCGGCCTGAGACGCGGGCGTCTGTCCGTCCATCCCCATCTCGCTCCCGGAGACCGCGACGAACGCGATCTGCTTGCCGTAGAGCGCGTAGAGCTTGTTGAGCACCGACGTCTCGCGCTGACAGTGCGGACACCAGGTCGCGAAGACTTCCAGAAAGACCGGTTGCTTGGTCTTCGCCAGGTCGAACGGGCCGGCGGTCGTAGCTGCCGCGAACTCGGGAGCCTTGCCCCCGACGACGGCCGTCACCAGCGGATTCGTCGTCGTGGAACTCGCGACGTGTGCGGCCGTCTGGACCTCGGTCTGTTGCTGCGGATGGGTGACGTACCAGATCGCGGCGACCGCGATCGCGACCACGAGAAGGCCGATCGATCCGATGGCCACGTTCCGCTGATTCATGTCTTCTTCAACTTTCCATCGAGAGCGAGCGCGCCGGGTGCGCGCCACGCGACGAACGCGCACAGCGCCGCCAGCAAAAGATCGAACCCGACGTGCGGCCAATCCGCGGTCGCCGCATCGCCCGGCCCGAAGCATCCGCAGTTCGCCGGGATGTGCCGGATCACCGCGCTCGCGATCGCCCCGGCGTAGATGAGGTACTGAGCGGTCGCCACGATGGCCGCGATGCGGGTGAACAGCCCGACGATGAGATAGAGGCCGAGGAAGACCTCGACGAACGGCAAGACGATCGCAAGCGGCGCCACCATACCGGCCGGGAGCAGGTGAAAGCCACCGATCGAGGCGGCCAGGTCCGGCGCGTGGCCGATCTTCAGCCCTCCCGCAACCGCGAGCAGGGCGCCCATCGCGAACCGGACGACCGCCGTGAGGAGCTTCAGCGTTCGCTCCCCGTCGCGAAGAGCTTCACCATCGGCAGCACGCCGGGCATACCGGAGCGCCCGAGATAGGGCTGCAGTCCGAAGGCATCCTGGATCGTGTGCAAGAGCGAGTAGTGGTTGTAAGGGGTCGCGTCGATCACGCCGCGCGGGCCGTGGTTGGTGATGACCACCGTCGCGATGTGTCCGCCACCCGTGTTCGCCGGATCGTTCGGATCGTTGCCGCAGCAGCCGGCATGTCCGCCACCGTCGTCCTCGTCGAAGGTGATCACGATCGCGGCGTTGCCCTTGGCGCTCCACGCCGGCGACGCCATGATCGCGTCGACGATCCTCTTGATGTTCGCATCGCCGCGTCCGATCAGCTTGTTCCGGATCGCATACGAGCAGTCTAAGCCGTCGAGCGGATTGCCGGTGCCGTGCATCTCGTCGCACAGGTTCGGGATGATCAGCGAGAAGTCGGGCACGTCGCCGGTTCGCAGATCATCGTAGAGGCGGTCGAAGCCGACCATCTTCTCGGCCAGCTTCGGATCGTTCTGGACCGAGGCGAAGTTGATGAACCCGTCGTGCTTGGAGGCGTACAGATGCGCACTGACGGCGAGCGATCCGGGCGCCGGCAGATCTTCGTTATAGTTCTTCCAGGTCAGACCGCGCGCGTCCATCAGGCTCGCCAGCGACGGCCGGTCGACGGTGTGGTTCGCATAGTCGGGCCGGTCGCTGTTGCTGCAATGCGGGCGCGAATCATTGGCGTGACAGTAGTACGCATCGTCGTCGCGGATGCCGTAGGTGTAGCCGCCGATCATCGCCACGTAGTTCGGCTCGCTCGGATGCGTCTCGGCGAAGAACTGCGAGGCGTAGCCATACTCGTTCGCAAGCGCGGTGATGGTCGGCGCGTCCGGGCTACCCACGATACGCTCGGCGTTCTTGTTCTCCTCGACGATCATGAAGATCCGATCGTAATGCGGAACCTTCGCCACCGGTGCCGCTCCGACCAAGAGCAACGCGAATGCGAGCAGTGCTGCGCGGCGCATCCTAGGCACCCACCGCCGAGAGGATCAGATCGGTTCCGTACGCGACCAGGAAGCCGAGCGCGAGGCCGATCACGCCGATCTCGACGAAGCCGACCCGGCGTGCGACGTGAAGCATCTCGCTGATGACGAAGATGATCGCGCCGGCCGCCAGCGTCAGGAAGAGCACCGAGAGCACCGGTGAGACGAAGCTGTAGCCGACGATCGTGCCGAGGAACGTAGGCGCGCCGCCGATGACGCCGGCCAGAAGCAAGAACCGCCATTTCACGTTCTTCGCCTGCATCAAGGGGGCCGCGATGCCGAAGCCTTCGGTCGCGTTGTGCAAGCCGAAGCCGATGATCAGCATCAGCGCGAGCTGGATCGCACCGCTTGCGGCGGACTGCCCGATCGCGAGCCCTTCGGCGAAGTTGTGCATGCCGATGCCGGTCGCGATGATCAGCGAGAGCGCCAGCGGATTCTGGCCGCTCGCCTCTTTCGCGGATCGCAAGAAGCCCTTGGTGCCGTAGACGAGTCCGACCAAGCCGACCGTGATGCCGATGATGAAGACCAGGGTGAGCAAGATGAAGTTGTTGATGTCACCGCCGCCGGTGACCCAGACGTGGAGCGAGTCTTCCACCGGCTCCGACGCCTGCTTGACGACGTCGAAGAGCAGGAAGAACAGGACGCCGATCGCGAGCGAGTTGAGCAGCGACATCGCCTGCGGTGCGACGTTGCGCAGTTTGGCGACCGGGAGCCCGAAGAAGATCGTGAACCCGGCGACCAGGCCCAAGATGAGCGTCTCCCAGAAGTTGAGCGCCGGGTGCGAACCGTGCGAGGCACCGCCCATCGCGCTCTCCATGCCGAGGAGCGTGTCCGGCGTGCCGGCGTAGTGGATGGCGGTGATGAGCCCGCCCGGCATCACGTTGCCGTTCATCACGTGATCCGCGATGTGACAGTGGAGCAGCCAGGTGCCCGGATCAGCATCGGCTTTCACCAACGCGTCGACCGTTTGGCCGGGCCCGATGTTGATGGTGTTCTCGACGTCGTTGTAGCTGACCGGGTTGCCGTCGCGCGCGATGATCTTCATCAGATGCCCGTGTAGATGCATCGTGTGGAACTCGGTGCCGCTGATGTTGATGAAGCGCAGCCGGATCAGGTCGCCCTTCTTCACCTCGAGCGGCATCGTCTCCGGATACGACTTGCCGTTGATCGAGAAGAAGTTCTCCTGGTCGCTGTTGATGCGCCAGGACGAAAGGACGATCGGATAGTCGTGCGCGACTTTGGGCGCGTTCGGATCTTCGATGATGAACGCGCCGTAGAGCCCACGGTCGAGCTGGTCGAAATCGTTGAAGTGCGTGTGGTAGATGTACGTGCCCGGGCGGGTCGCGGTGAACACGTACGTGAACGAGCCGTGGGACTGCACGGGCGCCTGCGTGACGCCGGGCACGCCGTCCATGTCGTTGGGGCCGAGGATGCCGTGGAAATGCACCACCGTCGCTTCCGGCAGGTCGTTCGTGAAGATGACCTTGACCTTGTCGCCGAGTTTGACGCGGAAGACCGGTCCCGGCACGGTTCCGTTATACGCCCAGGCGTTGACGCGCGTGCCCTTGGTGACTTCCCATGGAATGACCGAGGCCGTGAGGTCGAAGACTTTGGTGCCGTCGGCTTCGATCTTGACCGGCTTGAGGTCGACCAGACCAAGCGAGCCATCATCGCCCTTCATGGTCGGCGGCAGCGGGGTCGGGATCACCGCGGGCATGGCGGGAGCCGAAGCCATCTGCATATCGGCGAGCGCCACCGCAGGCATGGCGAAGAGCAAGGCGGTCAGAACAAATAGGCGTACGAGCATCCTAAGTTAGGTTCGCCTAATCCGGCTCTCCACCTACCACAAAACTGGATATATCCCATGCACGACGGACGGGAGGATGGGCCTATCCGGCGCCAAAATTGTCGCGCTCGACAATCGGAGAAGGGGTGATCATGAAATTGATCTTCGAAGGCGAGTGCGATATATCGTGCCGCGAGCGATTACGCCTCGAACTCGAGCCGCTCTACGCGGAATCGAACCTCACGCTCGATCTTAGCGGCGTGACGTTCATCGATTCGACCGTCATCGGCGAGCTGATCCGGCTCCAAAAGCATCGGACCGGGCGTGGCTTTGCGCCGACCACGGTGGTCGTGGGCCCAGGCCCCGTTCGACGCGTCTTCGATATCGCCCAGCTGGGTCAGATCTTCCTGGTCGTCCCCATGGCCGGCCCCCCGGCCACCGGCGAGGCGACCCGGCACGCTTTTCGGGGCCTTCAGGACGACGCCGCCAGACTCGACGGCATCTCGGCTCTGGGGTCATAAGTTCGAGGAACCGCAGCCTCTCAACAAGGCTCAAACGGCGCGACGCGGTATTAATCCGCGAACGCAGATGGACGAGCAAGCAACGTTTCTCCGGCAGGCGATGGAGCAGTACGGGAAGGCGACCTACAATTTCGCCTTTCGCTTGACGCGCAACGAAGCCGACGCCCGCGACCTCACCCAGGACGCCTTCATCCGCGTTTACAAGGCCTGGAGGTCGTTTCAGCCCGGGA
>JBEPVY010000023.1:0-23955 GCA_041690835.1 Vulcanimicrobiota bacterium
CGCGCACGTGTTTGCGCGAGAGTCCGCGTTCGTTCGGCGTGTCGCCCATCGGGAAGTAGACTTTGGTGGCGAGCACGAGCGCGTCGCGCTTCAGCTCGCCGATGACGGGGGCGAGCGCCTCCTCGGCGGCGCCGACGGCATAGATGTTCGCGGTGTCGATGAAGTTGACGCCCTGCTCCCAGGCGCGCAGAACGACCGAGCGGGTCGTCGCGTTATCGACGGTGTTGCCGTAGGTCAGCCACGAGCCGAGGCCGACGACCGAGAGTTTGAGGCCGGAATGTCCGAGCGTTCGAAAATGCATACCTCTCCAAGAAGGCCCGCGGGCTCGCGGTGGTTGCGCCGCGAATCGACGGGAATGCTCGAGTACGTGCTGGTCGATGCGTTTACGCGCGAGCCGTTTGCGGGCAATCCGTGCGCGGTCTTCCCCGATCCGGGCGATCTCGACGTGCGGGCGATGCAGCGGATCGCGAACGAGCTGAACCTCCCGGAGACGGCCTTCGTGGTGCCGAGCAGCCGCGCCGATGTCGGGGTGCGCTACTTCACGCCGATCGAGGAGATGCCCCTGGCCGGCCATCCGACCCTCGCGACCGCGCACGTGCTCTACGGGCTCGGCCGGATCGGGGCGCGGGCGACCTTCGAGATGCCGGCCGGGGTGGTGCCGGTCGAGACGACCTCCGATGGCGACCGGCTGCGCTATACCATGACCCAGCCCGGGCCACGCTTTCTCGGCACGGTCGACCGCATGTGGATCGCCGGATGCCTGGGTCTCGAGGTGGCCGATCTACTCGAAGCCCCGGAGCCGCAGACGGTCTCGACCGGCAGCCCGATGCTGATGGTCCCGCTTGCATCCGAGGCCGCTCTGAACCGATGCGCGCCGGACCGGGCGGCACTCTTCGCCGATCCGGCCCGGCAGTTCCTGAGCGTGCATGCCTTCGCCCGGACGCCGGGGGGCGAACCCGCGTTCGTCGCGCGCCACTTCTCGCCGCCGGGCGACATCCCCGAGGACCCGGTCACCGGATCCGCGTGCGGCGCCATGAGCGCACTCGCGTTCGCAAGCGGGCTGATCGACCGCACCGACTTCACCGTCTCCCAGGGCCGGCACGTCGGGCGTCCCGGCATCGTGTACGTCGACGTCCTCGGCGAGCCCGACCGGATCTCCGGCGTGCGTATCGGCGGCCATGCCGTGACGGTCGCACGCGGACGCATCGATCTTCGCTGAAACTCACATCCCGTTCGGGGGTTTCGTGCGTTAATAGGATCATGAAGTCACTGCTTATCACCGCCGTCCTCGCGCTTGGATTGCTGGGCGCTTCGCCCGCGCCCGGGGCGATCGTCCACATGCGCGACTTCACGTTCGATCCGGAGACGATCACGATTCGGGCCGGGCAGAGCGTCGAGTGGATCAACGACGATGCCGTCATGCACTCCGCCACTGCCGACGATACGTCGTGGGACTCGGGCGAGATCGACGGGGGCCGTACCTGGAGCCGCGTCTTCGAGAAGCCCGGCACCTATGCGTATTACTGCGACGACCACACGTACATGAAAGCGACGGTCGTGGTAAAATAGTCCCATATCCGGGACCAACTTCTTACCCTCGTCTTACGTTAGGGAGAATATGAAATCATTGCTGCTCTCTGCCGCGCTGGTCATCGGCCTGCTCGGCATCTCTGCCACGTCTGCACCGGCCTCGAATACGGTCGTCGTTCAGATCGCTGGCTTCGCCTACAGCCCGGCGACGATCACGATCGCCAAGGGCGGGACCGTCGAGTGGATCAACAACGACGACGCCAAACACACCGCGACCGCCACCGGCGGCGCCTTCAAGTCGCCGGACCTCGCCAAGGGCCAGTCGTTCAAGCACACCTTCACGGCGGACGGTACGTTCGCATACTACTGCACGTTCCACCGCGGCATGAAGGGCACGGTTGTCGTAAAGTAACCGCATCGGGGTACTGACCCCGGTGCATGCATTCCCAGCGTGGATTCTCTCTCGTCGAGATCCTGATCGCCGCCGGCATCTCCGTGATGCTGGCGGCGATTCTCGTCGTCGTCGCGCATGCGTTCGCCGGCTGGTCGCAGCGCGCGTCCGCGACCGGAAACGCCCAAGCCGCGCTCGACCGGCTCGACGAACGTCTCGAGACCGAAAGCGCCGGTTCCTGGAGCGTCTTCGTACCTGCGACCGACGTGCTCGGTGCGTCGAACGCGGACGGCCACGAACTCGACATCGCGACCGAAGATGCGCTACGCCGCCCATCGTTCCGCGCGTACTGCTACGACGCCGCCTCGGCAACGCTGACGGAGTACGTCTACGGAACGCCTGGTTCCACGCCGATCGCGACCGGCGATGTCACGACGCGCGTCACCGCCTTCGCGGCGATCAACGGGAACGCGAGCGACCTCGCGGGCCCGCTCTTCGCGAACGCGACGATCGTCGACGCAGAGGTCCCCTTACAACTCGGCCGCGTCGAAGCGGTCGGCGGCAATCGATTGACGCAAGTGCGCGTCGCTATCGGTGGATTCGTTCGCGACCTGGTGCTCGCGAGCGCGACCGCACCGACCGGCTATACGGTCGTGCTGCGCTACACGCCCGCGCCGTAGCGTTCGATCGGCGCGATGTCGCAGGGTAGCCCGGTCGCTCGGATCTCGCTCAGAATTTCCACGAGATCGCCGGCAGAGCGCAGTTCGATCGTGGTCTCGAGCTCCATGCACTTGGCCGGAAGATCGGCATGCGTGCGCGCGTGTACGACTTCGATCACGTTCGCGCCGTGACGCGCGATGATGCCCGCGACCTTCGCAAGGCCGCCCGGAATGTCGAGCATCTGGGTGCGCAACTTGGCGGTCCGCCCGTCGCGTAGGCCGGAGCGCGCGATGATCGAGGCGAGCAGACTCGGGTCGATATTGCCGCCCGAAAGGATCGTCCCGACGCGCTTGCCTCGGAACATCTGCGGGAACTGCAGGAGGGCCGCGACGCCCGCCGCGCCGGCGCCCTCGACCAGCGTCTTCTCTTGATCGAGGAGTTGGAAGATCGCGCTCTCGATCGACGATTCGTCGACCTGCACGATCTCGTCGACGTACTCGGCCAAGATCCGTTCGTTGAGCGCGCCGATGGATTTGACCGCGATACCTTCGGCGACCGTCGGATCGCCAGCCCGGAACGATGCGCTTTGCGCACCGACGACGTGGATCTCGGGGCGCAAGGCCTTCGCGACCAACGCCGCTCCGGAGATCAATCCGCCGCCGCCGACCGGCACCACCAGAACGTCGAGGTCGGTCGCGTCTTCGAGCATCTCGAGCGCGACCGTTCCTGCGCCCGCGACGATCGACGGATCGTCGTAGCCGGAGATGAAGCACCGGCCATCGCGCGCCGCCAGTGCGAGCGCGGCCGAGAGCGCGTCCGCGACGCTGGTGCCTTCGAGAACCACCTTACCGCCGAACTCTTGCGTCCGACGGACTTTCCCGAACGGCGTTCCGAACGGCATCACGATCGTGGCTTGGATACCGAAGAGCGCGGCGCTATAGGCGACGCCTTGCGCGTGATTGCCGGCCGAGGCCGCGACCACGCCGCGTTCGCGTCGCGCCGGATCGAGCGCGTGGAGCGCCGCATACGCGCCGCGCATCTTGAACGAGTTGGTGTGCTGCCGGTTCTCGAATTTCAGCACCACGTCGGCACCGGTCAACAGGGAGAGCGCGCGCGAGCCTTCGGTGGCGGTACGCAGAGCGATGCCGTGGAGCAATCGCCCGGCGGCGCGGATATCGTCGAGGCTCGGGTGGTTGGCGAGCGGGGGGTTCGAGAGGGTCATGCGCTACGCAGATTTCAGCGACGAGCCCCGGTGGCCTGCGCCAACAGATCGTGCAGCCGGCATAGTGCGGCGCCGATACCGGTGCGCCCTTGATCGGCCGATGTGGTTGCAGCAGAGCGGGGACTGATCCGGCACGAAGCACCTCGGTTCGTATTCGCCGAGAAGCAGACCGCGGACCGACTCTGCCCGCGAAGGTCTCGACGTACCCTGCATCTGCAGCAATCGTGTGGGTCAAGCTACCCACCGAGCCAAGGCCACCGATTGGCGGAGCAGGTGCGAAACTCTGCCACGCCATGGAATCTTACCACCAGTCGGTCAGTAAGTCCGGCGCTCGATTTGAATCTTGGCCATCTACGCGATAGGGCCACCGCGGACAACCGTCAAACCGCAGGGGATGAACAATCAGGAAGATATCCGGAATATCTGTGTTTACTGTGGCCATGGCAAGCACCAATCCGAGTGTATGTATCCGGTTGGCGTTGAGAAAATCGGAAATGGAACACGCACTAAGCTGTGCCTGTGCTCGCTCATGAGCGATTAGCGGTTTCAATATGGAGGGCTGGGGGTTGAACCGTATGGTCAGAAGCGCGCGCAGCTGGGGGCACAATGTCTGATTTAGATTCCTCTTCCTTATCAATCGAGCAACTCGAGACATTAGGTCTCCCCCTTTTTGAAGAGAATGCAGATCTCGAGGTAAAGGCGGCGCTTGGTGCAAATGGCCGGGGGGAGCTGCCCATCGATTTCTGGCCATCCTATTCGGCCATGGCCAATACGGACGGTGGCCGCATCATTCTTGGCATTCGGGAAGTTAGAGACAGGAGTCGACGAGCCGGTAGCCGCTTCTTGGTTGTCGGGATCCAAGACTTACATAAAGTCCAAAAGCAATTGTGGGACGGTCTGAACAATCGACAGTTGGTGAGCCGCTGTATCTTGCGAAATCAAGATGTCGCGCCAATCGTTGTTCACGGAAAAAACGTGCTGGAGATAGTTGTTCGGCGTGCTAGTCGCAAAGAAAAGCCGGTTTACGTCAAGGAGAACCCGCTGACGGGTACCTACCGGAGAAACTTTGAAGGCGACTACCTATGCGATCCCGATGCTGTTCGCCGCATGATCGCCGATGCGGAGCATGATTCTCTCGATGCGCGAATCCTTTCGAAATTTGGACTTCCCGATATTGAGGACGACTCGTTGCGCTCATATCGGCGACAGATGAGCGCAACATCGCCGACACACCCATATCTTAGCCTCGACGACAGGGCTTTCCTGAAGTCCCTGGGTGGGATTATGCGTAATCGCGAGACCGATGAGGAGGGTCTTACGGTTGCAGGGCTCCTCATGTTTGGAAAGCACGAAGCCATCCGTGAAGCGATCCCAAAATACAACGTTGACTACCGCGAAGTTCCTGAGGGGGACGACATCCGTTGGTCAGACCGAATTGTCCCTGATGGCACATGGTCGGGAAACCTCTTCGACTTCTACGTTCGAGTCCGCTCACGGCTACTTTCCGATATCAAGGTCCCTTTTAGAATCGCGTCGGGTCAGCGGATCGATGATTCACATGTCGGCGAGGCACTTCGTGAAGCCCTTGTGAACACGATTATTCATGCGGATTACGCTGGCGACATGTCCGTTATGATTGAGAAGCGTAAAGAGTACTTCACCTTTAGGAACCCCGGCGTTCTCCGCGTCTCTTCCAAGTTGGCGTTTGAGGGGAACCACAGTGATTGCCGGAATCGCACGCTCCAGAATATGTTCATGTTAGTTGGTGCTGCAGAGAAGGCTGGCTCAGGTCTTCCAAAGATTGCGCGTGCCTGGCGGGAGCAAAAGTGGTACTTTCCTCTGCTTCGCGACCAGACTAATCCTGAACAGACCTCGTTGACTCTAAATATGCATAGCCTCCTATCTGAGGAATCGATGCAGCGTCTTAGAGAGCGGTTCGGGCCGGAGACGATCGCGGACATACAGCCGGACGAGGCCATGGCACTTTGTACGGCTGATATGGAGCACCTTGTTACAAATGCTCGTATGCAAGATCTTTCTGCGGTGCACCCGCGAGAGATAACGAAGTTGTTGCAAGGCCTTGTAGCTCAAGGGCTACTTGAGGGTCATGGTGCGACGAGTGGAACATATTACACGCTAGTGCGACATTCGGAATCGACGGTGGCAGCAGCAGAGGAGATGCCATACAGCGATACCGTCATTCAGGTCCAGAATTCTGGACGCTCGAGCGACGAATTGGTGAAGGCAGCGATTCTCGAGGTTGCCACCGATTTTATGATCGTTTCGCAAATCGCCCTGATTCTCGGCCGCTCCGCTGAAACGATCCGGCGGCGTCACATCCCGGAGCTAGTTAGGGATGGCTTGCTTGAACCGAAGTACAGAACTCCGTCGCACCCCGGACAGGCCTACCGGGCAAAACGCCCGGGGTAGAAGGCCTTCTGTCGGGGGTTGGCTCTCGAACCCCCGACAGAAGGATGCCTTTCTGCGGGCGTATTGTCGGGGGTTCCAAAGGTCCCGCGCCAAAGGCCCGGGGCTTCGACCCAAGTCTCGCATGGCATCCGGCCCCCGGGCCCTGCCTCCCACACACGATACCCGGGCCAATGGGAGCGAACGAGGCATGTAGCGGACATTACTGTGAATCGCTAGGCGCCAAGAGACCGTGCAGACGGCGCAGCGCGGCGCCGATACCGGTCCGCTCCTTGATCGCGCGGCGAGACCCCCCGATCGCGCGGGCTATGTGCGCGTCGGCGGGTGCTTCCGCCCGGTCGGCGAGCGCGCGTCCGTGCTCGAAGAGCGCATGCGCCGTCTCGATCCAGCCGGCCGGATGGTCTTCCCGATCCGCGCGCGGGCTGACCAACCGGTGCAGCCGCACCGGCGGGGCGACCTGCTCGAGCGCGGCGGCGCGATGTTCGAAGTGCGCGCGTTTACGTGCACGCTCCGGGTCGTCGGGAGCGCTCGCGAGAAGCTCGCCGAGGGCGGCCAGCGCATCCGCCAGCACGCGCCGGATGACCGCTTCGGTCTCGATCGGATAGACGAACCACGCCGCCCCGACCGCGCAGATCGCACCGATCAATATGCATGCAAGGCGCGTCGCGAAGAGCGGAAGCGCCTCGCCGGCGATCTGCGGCTGGAGAAGTGCGAAGATCAACGTCGCGCACGCCGCCCAGTACGCGTAGTTGATCCGTCGGAGCCACATGCCGAGGAAGAGCACTGCGAAGATCACGACCGCCGCGATCTCGGGATTTGGAAGCGCGACGTGTGGGATCAAGGAAGCGGCGAGCGTGCCGCCGATCGCTCCACCCAGCCGGAGCAGTCCCTTGTAGAGCGCGTCGCCGCGTCCGCGCGCGCCACTGCAGACGATGAACGCGGTCAGCACGAGCCAACCCCAATGCTGCGGGAAGGCGAGCAAGCCGATCGCAAATGCGAGCGCAAGCGCGACCAGCATCTGGAGCGCCATTCGCGTGCTGACCGGCATCGCGCTCTGGTCCGGCCTGCGCGGCGACGATACATACGCTGCAGGTGGGGCGTTTACAAGCGACCCGGCGAGCGCGCAGACAAGGACGGCGATCACCGCCGCGGCCATCACGAGCAGAATATCGACCAATGCGCCACGCCCCGAGGCGACCTTCACCGGGACCACCAGCATCGCGATGAACGGCAACGCGATCATCGTCCCCATAGCGGCTGGGCGTTCGCCGAACTTGCGGAGCCAGATCGAGAAGAACATGCCGGCGCAGAAGAGCGCCGCACCGAGCCACGGATTCCAGTGCAGGACGAACGCGACGCCGACGGAGGCCAGGCCGACGACCGGCAGCGAGATCAAGCGCAACCGAAGCGTCTCGCGATCGGTCCGTTCGGCGCGGCGCGAGAGGCTGAGCGCGAGCACCGCGGCAAGGACGGCGGGGGATGCGTCGATCTGCAAGAGCGTGCAAAGCCCATACGTCAGGAGAAAACTGGCGAGGACCGCCGCCATGCCGATCATGTCATGTAGGTACATACCGGAGCGATCCGGGTGTCGTCAAGAGTTCGCCCGTCTCCAGCAACGTCTTGAGACCCGAGAGGATCATCGGCCAGCCGCCGTAGAGTTCCGAGTTCGCGCCGTCGCGGAGTTCGTGGGTGACGGTGAGTTGGCACGAGTCCGCGACCTGCTCAATCTCCCAGGTGACGCGCGAGGTCGGCTCCTTCTTCACGTCGTCGCTCCAGAGCGCATTGAAGCTCTGCACGAGCTTGCGCGGCGGATCGACTTCGAGATTCACGCCCTGCGTCAGGATTATCGGCGCGTTGGGACTGCGACCCTCGAAGGTCGAGTTCGGCGTGAAATCCGAGGTGACGACGACGCCGAACGAATATTTCGCGCGCAGCTCGGGCGTCGTGATCGCTTCCCACAAGCGCTCCGGCGTCGTCTTGATGTAGATCTCATAGATTTTTTCCATCGTCGTTGCCCTCCAGCGTGCGTTTAAGGTCGCTCAATCCGGCGACCCACGGTTCGGAAAACTTGCTGACCCAGCGATCATGGACGAGCCGGATCGGAACCGGGTTGATGAAGTGCAGCTTCTCGCGACCGCGTCGGCGGGTGACCACCAGACCGGCCTCTTCGAGAATCCGCAGATGCTTCATCACCCCGAAGCGCGACATCGCCAGGCGCCCCTCGAGCGCCCCGAGCGTCTGTCCGTCTTCTTCGAAAAGAGCGTCGAGCAGACTCCGGCGCGTCGGATCGGCCAAGGCCCTGAAGATCGCGTCCACCGTTCGATTATATGTGACCTAAAAGTCACATGTCAAGCGCGCATAAAGAAGGCGCCGCGGTTCTGGCGGCGCCTTCTTCGTGCGGGCACGACGGTCGCGTCATGCCATGAACGTGTACCAGCGGAACGACTTCGAGCCGACGTTATCGTACACGGCGAGCAGGATCATCATCCGTTGGCCGTCTTTTAGGAGGATACCGTGCCTCTGCAGCACGATGTCCGCTGCGCCGCTCATTTTGAGCGTCCCTGTAAACCAATACATGCCGGCCCGATCCAGCCCCCAAGTACCGCCCGGCATGACGGCCACTTCGGTCCGTGCGGTGGTTCCCGACGGTTCGTAGATGAAGTGCAAGATGTAGTCGGTCTTGTTGCGGACTTCCAGGAGCCGCGACCCGGCCGTTGCCGGGGCGATGAACGAGGCCGAAGCGACGGCAGCGATCGCGAGCACGAACGCCGCGCGGGTAAAGAATTTCTTCATACCCACGCAACGTTACCGGGCCGCCGCTCGGTTCCTACCAATGCGGAAAACGTTATCGCTGGCGGTTCGTCCTCAGCGATTCTTGAGCGTCGAGTTGATGCCGAATCCGGTCGTCGAATACGAGGCATTCAGGACGGCCGACGTCGGGTGCGGGTTGTCGTTCACGTGATCGCTGATCGGAACCGGACACGCGCCCGGCGTCGGTCCGGAGATCAACGCGATCGTCACGATCGTGCCGGTGACGTCGTAGACCGGCGTCGCGGTCGCAAAGATGAAGAACGGACCACCGACCGTGCATACGCCGTTCCCGGCGGCGAACAACGTCTGGTCGTACGGCGCGTCGGTCCAGCCGGCTTCGGTGTACGTTACCGACGCGGTGCTTCCGAGACCGCTGGTCGCGAAGAGTTGGACGTCCGGCGGGCTCGAGCCGACGACGACAGATGACGGCGTTCCCGAACCGATCGTGTAGGCGGGCGCGTTGAGCACCGGAAAGAAGTCTTGGGTCGCGGTGATCGCACCGGCCGAAGCCGTCAGCGTCACGCGATTCTCGGCGATGCCGCCGTAGCAGAAGTACGACGAGCTGTTGCTCGCTGTGAGGATGCGTGAGGTCGGCGCGACCGCCGGATTGCCGGTGGGATACGAGCCCGGACACCCGCTACCGTTCACTTGCGTGCCGTCGCCGTTCGTATCCGGATCGGAGACCGTGATCGGCGTTGCGTAATCCCCGAGGATGACGTCCCCGTGGGCGTCCTTCGCCTGGATCGCGACGCCGATCGCGCCGAACAAGGTGCCGTTTTTCGCGCCCGCCGCATAGGCGGCCGGCAGGGTCGCGAAGCTGATCGATGCCGGAATCCCTAGCAGCGTCGCAGTCTCGTCGTTCGCTACGCCTTGCAAGATCGTGAACTGGCCGCTCCAGGTATCGAGCGCGGCACCGCTGCCGCCCGTCCCGAGATGGGTCGTGATGGTGTAGTCGTTGAGGCCGATCGGCGAGAGCGGGCCCTGAACGGTGCACCCCGACGAACAGGTCGCACCGCTGATATCGGTGCTCGCCGGATTGCCGGGGATCGTGAGCGGATCGAGGCCCTGTTCGTCGGCCGTCAGCGTGATGGTGATCGACTGGGTCGCCGACGCGATGCGCGCCGGCGTCTTGCCGCCCGCCGACCCGGCGAGCGGGACGGTGATCCGAAAGGTCGGTCGCAGGTAGCCAGGGGCCGCGCTCGGAGAAGCCGTCGGCGCCGGGGTCGAACCTCCGCCTCCGGCCGGAATCGCGGACGACCCTCCGCCCCCGCCGCAGGCCGCCAAGGTCAAGGCTGTCGCAAATGCGATGAGGCGACTGGAAACGCGAGGCGCCGGGGCGTTCATATAACGTCGTCCGATCGGGTAGCGCGGCAGAGGCGGAAACCCCCTGCTCGCTTGCCGCCTTCCGGCTTTAAGGTAGAAATACCCCTCGCCGGAAGGTGCGGATCCATCAGCTCGAATTGAAAAAGAGCCGGCCTTGATAGCCGCCTCTTTTCGTCGTCTCGCTGTTGATAAAATCTGGTGCCCGGGAAGGGACTCGAACCCCCACGACCTTGCGATCACTAATACCTGAAACTAGCGCGTCTACCAATTCCGCCACCCGGGCACGGGCGAAACCCGATTCTAGCGGACAAACGCCCAACCTGCAACCGCCTTACCCGGCGGCGGTTCCAAGCGACCGTATGTATCCGGCCTTCCGACCTATCTCGCATGAGACCCAGCGGCCCGAAGCCGCTGCATGATCAAGAGACTTCTGCCGATCCTCGGGATCACGTTCGTCGACATCCTGGGCTTCAGTATTCTGATCCCGACGCTACCGTATTTCGTCACCCACTTCGGGATGGCGCCGTGGGTCGTCGGGATACTCGCCTCGGTCTTCTCGGTCTGTCAGTTGGTCTCCGGACCGATCTGGGGCAACGTCTCGGATCGCATCGGGCGTAAATCCGTGCTCATCATCAGCCAGATCGGCGCGACCATCGGCTGGGTGATGCTCGCCTTCGCGCCGACCATTCTGATGGTCTTCATCGCGCGCATCATCGAAGGCGCGTCCGGCGGCAACATCGGCGTTACCCAAGCGTACGTCGCCGATCTGGTCGAACCGAAAGATCGCTCGCGAGCCTTCGGATTGATCGGCGCGATGTTCGGTCTCGGCATGGTCTTCGGGCCGCTGATCGGCGCCGTGACGTTCGGACGCTTCGGCTTTGCCGGTCCGTTCCTCGCAGCCGCCGGCCTCCAGGTCGTCACCTTGATCATCACCATCGTCATGCTGCCCGAGTCGCGGAGCAAGGCCGAACGAGAGGACGGCGAGGCGGTCGGTCTGCGCGACGTGGTCGCGACGCTGCGCAATCCCCGCTTTCGTCCGATCCTCTTCCAGAAGTCCGCGCTATCGATGGCGCTCTACGGCTGGTATCTCGTGATCGCGCTCTATTTCGCGGCGCAACTCGGCTTCGGCCAGACGCAGACCGACTACGCGTTCTCGGCGTTCGCCCTGATCGGCGTCTTCATGAACGTGTTCGCCGTACGCAACGTCTCCGAACGGGCCGGTGACTACCGCATGGCCAACGTCGGCATCGCCGCGCTCGTGATCGGCTTCGGGTTCGTGCCGTTCGTCCACAACATCCCCGCGATGGCGCTCGTGATGGTGCTCTTCGCCTTCGGCCAATCGCTCGCGAGCTCGGGCATCACGGCGATGATCAGCAATACCGCAAGCGAGCGCGATCAGGGTACGGTGCTCGGCGTGAGCTCGTCGCTCGATGCGGCCGCCGGCATTCTCGCACCGCCGATCTCGACCGGGATCTTCAGCCGCTACGGTTCGGGCTTCGCGGGCGCGGAGTCGCTGGTCTTCTCGCTGCTCGCGCTCGCGGTCGGTATCTTCGTGCCCCATCGCACCGAGACGCACAACGGTGCGCCGGCGACCGAGGCGCCGGTCACCGAGGTCTAGCAGCCCCTAAGCGGCGCTGCTCTTCTTCTTCTCGGTCTTGCGCTTCTTGCTCGCTTCGAGCGAAGCGGCCAGCACGTCCATGAGGTTGACGACCTTCGCGCGCGCGGGCGCCTTCTTGGCTTTCGGTAGTTCTTTGCCGGCGGCGCGGGCGTCGATCATCGCGAGGAGTTCGTCGCGATATCGATTGGTGAACTTCTCCGCATCGAACGCTTCGACGCTCATCGTATCGATCAGCATCTTGGCCATCGCCATCTCTGCCTCGGGCAACGTCTCGCCGCGCGGCAGCTCGAGCGTCTCGCTCGAGACGATCTCGCTTGCCCAATGCATCAGCTCGAGCACCAGCGCTTCGCCGACCGGCTTGACCGCGGCGATATATTCCTTCGTGCGGATCACGACGCGCGCGATCGCGACCTTGTTCGCGGTCAGCAGCGCTTCCCGCAGCAACGCGTATGCATGCTTGCCCTGCTTGCTCGGTTCGAGATAGTAGGGCTTGTCGAAGTACATCGGGCTGATCGTGTCCAGGTTCACGAACTCGAGGATGTCGACCGACTGGGTCGCTTCGGGATTGACCTTGTCGAAGTCCTCATCGGTGATGATGACGTACTCGCCCTTTTCGTACTCGTAGCCCTTGACGATCTCGTCCCAGGGAACGGGCTTGCCGTCGACGCTGCAGGTGCGCTCATATTTGATGCGGCCGTCGTCCTTCGCGTGCAGCATGTTGAACGAGAGGTCGTCCGTGCGCACCGCCGTGAACAGCTTCACCGGAATCGTCACCAGCCCGAAGTTGATCGCACCGGTCCATATCGCATGTGCCATAGCGCGGCTATTTTACCACATCTCGCGCATTCTTATCATCGCGGATGCCGAGGAAGGTGAGCTGGCGGAGGTAGCCGTCCTTGGTCCACTCGGTGAAGCGGACTTGGACCACGAGTAACGGCTCGACGAAGTGGGCCGGGGCGTTGGCCACGATCGGCCCGTCGAACGGTGAGGTCGCCCGGGCCATCTTCTTGAAGCCGCCGGAGATCTCGCGGAGCAGGCGCGCGTCGAAGCCGGAGCCGACACTGCCGACGAAACGGAACTTCTTGCCGACGTATGCGCCCAGCAGCAGTGCGCCGAAGCCCTTGCGGCTGCCCTGCGGCTCGGTCCAGCCGCCGACCACGAACTCTTGCTCGTTCTGCGCCTTGATCTTGAGCCAGTCGCGCGTACGGCGCTCCTCGTAGAGCGAGCTGCGTTTCTTCGCGACGATCCCCTCGAGTTCGTTCGCGGCGGCCTGCTCGAAGAGCGCCGTACCCTTCCCGATCACGTGCTTCGAGAACATCACCAGGCCGTCGTCGGCGATGCATCGCTCGAGCAGGGCCTTGCGCTCTTCGAGCGGCTCCTTGCGCCGGTCTCGACCGTCCGCGTAGAGCAGGTCGAAGGCGACGAATGTGAGCGGGACCTTTTTCTTTCCATGATCGTGGAGGCGCCCGAACGACGAGCGTCCGCTCTCGTCCAGGCTCACGATCTCACCGTCGACGACGATCGGGATCGAGCGGAAGGCGCCCGCGAGGTCCGCCAGTTCCGGGAACTTCTTCAACAGATCGAGGCCGTTGCGCGAGACGAGCGAGAGCTTCCCATCCGCGTCGACCGTGCAGATCGCGCGATAACCGTCCCATTTGATCTCGAAGAGCCAGTCGTCGCCGTCGAACGGCGCATCCGCGATGGTCGCGAGCATCGGCGAGCCGATCTTCGGCAGCGGATCGCGCTTGACGGAGCGAGATTTCGATCGGCCACGATCCACTTCGGGCGAGATCCACTTCTTGGCCTTCGGATCGGCCGCGATCTCGTCGATCGTCTTGCCGCTCTTGACGGAGGTCGTTTCATCGGCCGCATCGTTCCCGCGCACGACGTACTTGTCGGTATCCTTGATCAGCAACCACGGGTCGCCGTCGTCGCCGCTTTTGTTCTTGATGCGCACCAAGGTGAACATCCCGCGCAGACGTTTGCCGAACATGTAGAACTTGATCTTGCCGTTGGCGATCTCGGCCGCCGGGTCGGTCCCTTCGGCGAGCGCGTAGGTTCCGCGATCCCACAGGATGACGGCACCCGCGCCGTAGTGGCCTTTGGGGATGTTGCCTTCGAACGTGTTGTACTCGACCGGGTGGTCCTCGACGTGCATCGCCAGGCGCTTCTCGGCCGGATCCAGCGATGGCCCCTTGGGGACTGCCCACGAGGCCATTACGCCGTCCGCTTCGATGCGGAAATCCCAGTGCAGCCGGGTCGCGCGATGCTTCTGGATCACGAACCGCAACTTGGCGGCGGGCGCCGCCTTCGCGCCGCGCGGCTCCGGTGTCGCACCGAAGTCGCGCATCGCTTGGTATTTTTCGAGGGAGCCCGGCTTCTCGCCGAGCTTCCCTTTGCGAACCGGCATACGCGCCGATTCAGCGAGCTAGACCCTCGCGCCTCGTCCGCTGAGCAGGTTGAAGATCAGCAGGATGATGGCCACGACGATCACCAAGTGGATGATCGCTCCTAGATGGAAGAGCGTGAAGCCCAACAGCCAGAAGATGACCAGAATGACGATGACGGTCCAAAGTAATCCGCGCATTACGGTGTGCTCCCTGTCGTAGTGGTGGTGGTGTTGCTCTTCTGGGTGCTCGCGCCGCTGTTATCGGCGGGCTGGGTCGTGGTGGTCGTCGTGTTCGACGTGGTGGACGTGGTCCACGGGTGCCAGAACAGGACGGCGACGGCGATGATGACTACGACGACGATCGCGATGATCGCCGTGGCGCTGCCTCCGCCTCCGCCTTGTTGAACGATGGTCGGGCGCTCTTGGCTCATAAAAGGGTTCCTCCACAGCAGGGTTACTCCGACTCTGTTGCCCCGCGAACGCAGACGTTAAACCCTCGCTTGGCGAACCTCCGACCTGGTGTGGAACGCCGTCGGTCTGGGTATCTCTCTTGTCGTCGCAATGGCCGCCTTCGCGCGCGCTTCGCAGCGCGCCGGGCACTACGACGGTGCGGGCTATGGCATGCTGCCGTCGACCCATCGGCGCTATGCATTGGTCGCCCTCGCGCTGGCTGTCGGCTTCGTCGCCGCATTCCTATGGCCGGCCGTTCCGAGCGTCATTCTCCTCGGCGCCACCGTCTTGGTAGCGCTACTCTACGGCACATCTTTTCTCCGCGGAGCCGAATCCGATGACTGATCTGCATTTCTCACCGCGTCCGAATCGCGCCGCCGAGATCGACTGGCAGCCCTGGGCGCCGGAGACGTTTACGCGCGCGAAAATCCTGGACAAGCCCATCCTGCTCTCGATCTCGGCGGTCTGGTGCCACTGGTGTCACGTGATGGACGAGACCAGCTATTCCGACGACGCTGTGATCGCCGCCATCCGCGAGAAGTACGTCGCGATCCGGGTCGACAACGACGAACGTCCCGACGTCAACGCGCGCTACAACATGGGCGGCTGGCCGACCACCGCATTCCTCGCGCCGGACGGCATGACGATCACCGGCGCGACCTACCTACCGCCGCAGGAGATGCGCCGCGCGCTCGACGAGATCGCCGGATACTATGCGACCAATCGCGAGCAGATCGCGGAGCGGGCGGTCGAACTACGCGACCGGCGACGCGGCTACGCGTCGGCGTCACGATCGGATCTGTCGCTCGGGATGATCGAGCCGGTGACGGCATCGCTCTTCGAATCGTACGATCCCGAGTTCGGCGGCTTCGGCGACTCCATGAAGTTCCCGCAGACCGACGCGCACGAGTTTCTGCTCGGAGAGTATCGCGCGAACGGCGACGCGCGTCTGCTCGAGATCGTCGCGAATACGATGCACCACCTCGCCTCGGGCGGCACCTACGATCACGTCGAAGGCGGCTTCTTCCGTTACTCCACCACGCGCGACTGGTCGGTCCCGCACTTCGAGAAGATGACCGAAGATCACGGTGGCCTGCTCCGGGTCTTCGCCGCCCTGGCGCCGCTGGTCGACGCCGCCTGGGTCGCCGACACGATGCGCAGCGCGACCGGCTACATCCGCGCGGTCCTACGCGACGACGCGACCGGTTTCTACGCGGGTAGTCAAGATGCGGACGAGACCTACTTCGCGCTCCCGCTCGCCGAGCGCGGCGCGATGATCGCACCCTACGTCGACCGGCGCGCCTACTCCAACTGGACGGCCGGACTCGCAAGCGCCCTCTTCGCGGTCGCGCGCGCGCTCGACGATGAGGCGTTCGCACGCGACGCGATCGTCGCGCTCGACGGCTTGCACGAACGGATGCTCGACGCGAGCGGCCTCTTGCAGCACGTGCTCGCCCCGGGTGAGCCGGCCGCAGTACGCGGGCTGCTGACGGATCAGGTCGCATATCTGCGCGCCCTGCTCGACGCCCACGAGCACACCGGCGAAGAGCGCTTTCTCTCGCGCGCGATCGCGCTTGCGGATCGGGTTCGCGAAGCGTTCGAAGCGCCCGACGGCGGTTTCTACGATCACGCCGGCCTCGAGCAGCAGATCGGCAACCTCACCATCGCCGACCGTCCGATCGGCGAGAACGGCACCCACGCCGACTCGCTGCTCCGGCTCGCCGATCTGACCGGCGAGGAGCGCTTCGGCCAGGCCGCGGAGCGGACGCTGCTGCTCTACGCCAAGACCTACGCCGCCGCCGGCTCGTTCGCCGCCTCGTACTGCCGAGCTCTCCGGCGCCTGCTCAGCCCCGCCCGCTCGGTCCGGCTCGTCGGGCCGCCCGGGCCGACCGCCGCCCTCCGGTCCGCCGCCCTGCGCCTCGGCGACCCGCTGCTGACGGTGCGAACGGTGGCCCCGGCGGCCGCTACAGGGTTGGGACTGCCCGCCACCCCGGGCACGGCCTACCTCTGCGCCGGAACGACCTGCGGGGCGCCGGTCACCGACCCGGTCGGCCTCGCCGCCGCCCGCGAAACACTGCTGGCAGCCGGGCCGTAAATGGGGTGAAAGATGGAGGCATCCGTGAACCCGTACATCAGCAACCTCGCCCTGCAACTCTCGCCGGACCAACAGGCCTGGTTCGCCTACGAATCCAGGCGCAACCGTAAGGACCCGGCCCTCGCATTCGCTCTCGACCTGGTGTTCGGTCTCTTCGGCGCACACGATTTCTATCTCGGCAACATCACCCGCGGCGTCCTGATGCTGATCGGCACCACGTCCGGTGTCGGTGCGTTGATCACCGTTCCGATCTGGCTCATCAGCCTGTTCGGCGTCTATCGCGATACGGAATCGTACAACGATGCAGTCGACTACTGGCTGCTCTCGTGGGCCTTCGCCGGCACGCAGATCCCGCCGGCGCCCGCACCGCAACGCGGCCGCACCGGCGCCACCATCGGCGGTCTCCCCGCCGTCGTCCAAGTCCGGCGCCAGCAGGGAGCGTAGGGAAAGCGAGTGCCGCACGGTAACGTGCGGCACATGGATCCGAGTTGGGTGAATGCTTGGGGCGCCTTTGTCAGTGCGCTCCGCGACGCGTTGCCGGTGATGAAGCCGCGCCTCTGGTGGTATGTCGGGATGGCGGCCATCGCCGCTTCCATCGACTACTTCGTCGCACAGCAGACACCGCATGAGTTCCTGGAACACGGCGCGGTGATCGCCGCCACGTTCGTGGGTGTCGGATACTTCTTCACCCTAGCAAGCGCCATTCGCTCGGTGATGCCAGATTATGAGATGGAACTCGGCGACGTCCTCGGCTTGATCGGATGGTCGATCGTGCTCTGCCTCATGACCGCGATCGGCATCGTCCTCTTGATCCTACCCGGCCTCTGGGTGGTCGCGCGCTTCGGTCCACTGCCCCAGGTCTACGCGCTCTTGCGTGCGCAAGGAAGCGACGAGTCCGCTTTCACGGTGACGTACGACGAGACGCAAGATCGCTATTGGCACTGCCTCGGGCTGATCGTCCTGCTCTCCATCCTGAGTTCGCTCGGCGATTTCGGCGACCGGATCGGATCGATCGTTCCGTTCTCGTCCGGCTGGGGCTGGATAGTGCTCGTGGTCTCGCTTGTGACGTTTGCAATCGGCATTTGGGTCCAGCAGGTGACGCAACTCGCGCTCGTACGCTGGGTCGCGGTGAAGATGCTACCGTCAGCTCCCGGCGCGGACGAAGACGTTCCAGTACCAGCAGCCCCATAGGCCGACGACGCACGAGTAGGCGATCAGCGCGTAGGCGATCGCGTAGCCCCAGGCGGGCAGTCGATCGCGCAGACCGAGCGCCATCAGCGCGAACAGGAACGGCTCGAAGTCGAGCGCGTGGCGCATCCCGAACTGCGAGAAGCCGTTGACGTAGTAGACGAAGTTCGGGGCGGCCGTCAGCAGCGCGGCGACCCACAGCGCGATCGTCAGCTTCGCCGGCTTGCGCGCGAGCAACGCCAGCACGAGCGCCGGACTGGTGTACGTGAGCGCGAGGCCGGCGATGCTCGTCTGTACGTATGGCCAGGTCGGCCCGAACTGTACGCCCTGCACGAAGAACGAGTTCAGCTGATAGCCGAGATACTGCAGGCGGAACGGCGACCCGGTCGGCAAGCCGGCGTCGTCCTGGTGATACCAAGCCGTATAGCCGATGTCGTACCACGTTCCCCACCGCGCGTTGTTGTACCAAAGCCAGAACGCGGCGAACGGAACGAGAGCGGCGGCGAAACCACCGAGCCGCTTCTTCCAATTGTCGCCCATCAACAGGTAGGCATAGACCGGCACCGCGACGATCAGCGAGAAGCGCGATTCGACCGCGAGCGCGGCCCAGATCGCGACCAGCCAACCGCGCCGCTTTCCGGCGAGTTCGCAGAGCGCGAGCATCGTAAAACAGACCGAACTGACGTGTGCGATGAACCAGACGTCGCCGAGCATCGCGCACCACAGCAGATCCGTGCCCGCGAGCAGAAATGCGCAGAGCATCGCGTTCACGTGCGTCGGCACGCCGTAGCGTTCGCACAGCTCCCACGCCGCGCCGACGCCGACCGCGCACAGCACGATCGCGAGGAACGTCTGATTGACGCCCGTCCCGAAGATCGCGACGAACGGCATCAGCAAGAAGGCCGGCGTCGGCGCCTCGATCACGTAGCGCTGCCCGTTGTAGTAGAGCGCGTCGATGTATGCGCCGGGCCAGGTGATCCAGGCATGTCCGTGGAGCAGGGCGTCGGCGAGCAACACGAAGTTGTTGTACGGCGAAGATCGTCCGTGCGAGACCAGCCAGGTCACGGCGAACGCGAGCAGCGCGACCAGATAGGAGCGCGGGATCTTCACCGCAGCTTGACCAATTTGTAGAGAGGCGGCGTCACCGTGAGTTCTTCGAGGCGATAGCCCGGAACGCTTCCGGGCGTTCCGCCGACGAAGTAGACCGGGCGCGTCTCCGCCCAGGTCCGGACCAGGTCCGCATCGTCGTCGATCCAGGCGACGTCCAAGCCACGCTCGCCGAAGTCGTGCTCGACGTAGGCCGCATACGCCAGCGGCGCGCCGTACGCCCACGACGCCACGACGATCGCATTCGGCTCGGTGAGTCGCTTCACGACGTCGATCGCTTTCCGCGGCCGATCGTCGTAGGGCTGATGGAAGAAGTTCCGCTGGGTGACGATCAGCCCGACCGCGATCGCCGCCGCGGCGACCGGTGCGAGCAGACGCGACCACGAGGCGAACTTCGCGGCACCGGCGATCGCGGCCCCGATGAAGATGCTCGCGACCACGAACGAGGTCATGAAGTAGCGTCCGATATCGGTCTCATCGGAGTACCCGAGCGCGAACGGCACCGCGAGCGCGCCGCATACCAGCAGCACCGACGTGCTCAGACGGTCGCGCGCAAACGCATACGCGATCCCGCCAAGCAGCAAGGCCAATCCGAACCAGGTGAACTCATCGCGCAGGGCCGCGAGATAGACGGGGCCGCGACCTGCGTAGACGAGCGGGTCGAGGATCGAACGCAGGCCGCCGTTCACGTCGAAGTCGGAGCCGGTGATCTCGGCCCGAAAGCCCTCGAGCGTCGATGGGTGATCGTAGTCGAAGAACGGTCGCCCGGCCGGTAGGCCGAGCGCGCGCTGCGGATCGAGCCTGTGCGAACTCACGTAGGCGCTCCGCAACGGCAGATAGGCGTAGAACGCGATCACGATCGCGGAGGCGAGCGCGATCGCACCGATCACCGTCCTGCTCGGCAGGCGATGGAGACGCGCGATCAGGAGTACCAGCAGGCCCGGCAGCAACAGCGCGCTGACCGGATGGGTCGCGATGCCGACCGCCCACGCGGCGGCGCCGAGATAGAACCAGCGCGACTCATCGGTGCGGTACCAGCGCAGCGCGCAGTAGAGCGTCGCCGCGATCGCGAGCGCGGCGAACGAATGCACCTCGGCCTTGGTGGCGTGCGCCCAGACCACGCCGCCCGTCGCGAAGATCCAAGCCGCAACGGCGCCGGCCCACGCGTTCCCGTACCGCTCGACGACGATCCGCGCGATCAACAAGGCGGTCAGCGAGAGCGCGGCGACGCTGATCAGCGTCATCCGAAAGGCGACCCCGCCGAACGGCAGCACGTGCGTGAAGAACCAGCCGAAGACGACGTACGCCGGAAAACCGGTCGGATGCGCGATTCCGGCGATGTACGGTACGACGTCCATCTCGCCGGTATCCCAATAGCCGACGTCCCGGTATGCGGTCATGAGAAAGAGCGCGAACGGCAGCAGCCACGCGAGCCACAAGGGAAGGCGCTCGCGCGCGAAGGTCACCGCTTGCCGAAGGTCGCAGGCGGGAGCGACGTCGGGAACCGGTAGTCGCCGAACGCGATCCGCTCCCGCGCGGGCTGGCCGTTCACGTTCGCTCCGATGGTGGCGAGCACCGGCATCCAGTGGCCCGCGAACGGCGCGTAACGGATCTCGCCGCCGCCGCGCGCCGCGATCGAGGCCGCATGAAACGCGATCGAGCGCGGCAAAAACGTCTGCCCGTCGATGGTCACGTGAGTGACGACGAATCCGGTCGCGACCCTGGCGAACGGCGTCGCATCGAACAGATAGTCCGTTCGCGCACCCGTCACGATCGCGCGGACGAAGAGCAACTCGTACGCGTTCGGGCGCGGCGCGATCCTGCCGACCGCATACCGATCCACGCGCTTGCCGATCGAGATGGCGGCATTCTTGGGCTTCGCGCCGTCGACCAGAATCGTCTCGTCGCGCACGTCGAAGCCGCTCCGGTAGATGCGATGACGCTGTTCGATGTCGTTCGGGCCGGCCTGCGAGACGGCATACGAGAAGATCACGAACTTCGGCGTATGGAGCGCCGCGAGCGCGCGCGCGTAGTTCTGCAGGACCAGTTCCGAATCGAGCGGCGCCGCGCCGAGCAAGAGCAGCCCGAGAAGCCCGGCGAGCATCCTCACCCGAAGACGGAGTCCCGGATCGCGTTGACGGCCGCCTCGGCACCGTCGGCGTTCTTGCCGCCACCCTGCGCCTGGGCCGCCTGTCCGCCGCCTTTGCCCCCGACCAGCGGCGCCGCGAGCTTCACCAAGTTGCCGGCGTGCACGCCGGCGGCGATCAGATCGTCGCTGACCGAGACCAGGATCGAGACGTTGCCGTCCTCGACGCCCGCGAGGGCGATCGTACCGCTGCGCAGGCGCGAACGGATCGCGCCGCTCAAGTGCCGGAGCGCTTCGCCGTTGGCATCGCGGACGACCGCACCGACGAACGCGCGCCCATTGCGCTCTTCTTTCTTCTCGAGATACGAGGCCGCGTCGGCCGAGGCGAGGCGCGCCTTCAACTGACCGACCGCGCTCTGCAGATCCTTGGTCTCGCGCTGCATCTTCTCGATGCGCTCGGCCAGCTCGTCGGGCGTAGTCGCAAGCGCGCTCGAGAGCGAGCCGAGCAACTCGTGTTGCTTCTCGACGAACTCTTCGGCGGATCTCGAGACGCACGATTCGATGCGCCGGATGCCGCTGCCGACCGAGAACTCGGAGAGGATCACGAACATGCCGAGTTCGCCGGTCGAATGCGAGTGCGTTCCCCCGCAGAACTCGACCGAGGGGCCGGCTTGCACGACCCGGATCTTATCGCCGTACTTCTCGCCGGCCATCCAGATCGCGCCGGTCTGCTTGGCCTCTTCCAGCGCGAGCACGCGGGTCTCTAGATGCGCGTCGTCGCGGATCATCTCGTTCACGCGCTCCGAGACCGTGCGCTTCTGCTCGCCCGTAAGCGCGCCACCCGGCCAGCGGAAGTCGAATCGCATCCGGTCGATACCGACCCACGAACCGGCCTGGACCACGTCGTCGCCGAGCACGTCGCGCAGCGCACGCTGCAACAAGTGCGCCGAGGTATGGTGGCGGCGGATCTCGCGGCGCCACCAGTCGAAGACCTCCGTGCCCACCGTCTCGCCGGTCGCGAGTTCGCCGCCGACCAGCACGCCGATGTGGGCGAGCGCCTCACCCATATACTGCGTATCGCGGACTTCGAAGCGCGCGCCGTCCCGCTCGATGATGCCGCGATCGCCGATCTGTCCTCCGCGCTCGGCATAGAACGAGGAGCGGTCCAGCACGATCGTCGCTTCGTCGCCCGCCGAGATCGACGCGACCGGCTTTCCGTCGCGCAACAGCGCCACGATCGTCCCCTCGCTCTTCAAGCCTTCGTAGCCGGTGAACTCGCTTGCGATCGCCGGAAGTTCGGCCACCGTGACGACGTCGCGTTTGCTACGCGCATCCGAGCGCGCGCGTTCGCGCTGTTCGTTCATGTGCGTCTCGAAGGATGCACCATCGACCGCAACGCCGCGTTCGCTTGCGACTTCGCGGGTCAGTTCGATCGGGAAGCCGTGCGTGTCGTGCAGTTCGAAGGCGGCCTTGCCGTCGATCAAGCGCGTGCAATCCGCGATCGCTTGTTCGATCAGGCGGTCGAGCATGGTCATACCGCGTTCGAGCGTACGATCGAAGGTCTGCTCTTCGAGCGCGATCGCCTGGCCGATGCGCGATGCGTTCGCGCGCAGCTCCGGATAACCCGACTCGAGCGAGGTGACGACCGCGCCGGTCAGCTTGGCGAGGAACCCGTCCGGATAGCCGAGCAGGCGTCCGTTGCGCACGGCGCGCCGGATCAGGAAGCGCAGCACGTAGCCGCGATCGTTGTTCGAGGGATAGACGCCGTCGTTGACCAGGAAGGTGGCCGCGCGGGCGTGGTCCGCGATGATGTTCTGGCGCTCGCGCTGCTCGAGCGCGTTCAGCGACGTCTTCCCGACCGCCGGCTGGGCCGCGATCAGATCGGTGAAGAGATCCGTCTCGTACATCGAGGCGAGCCCGTTCGCGACCGCGAGCATGCGCTCGAGGCCGGCGCCGGTATCGATCGACTTGCGCGGCAACTCGGTGAGCTTGCCGTCCGTCCCACGGTTGTACTGCTGGAAGACCACGTTCCAGATCTCGACGTACCGGTTGCCGAGGTTCGGTCCGATATCGCCGGCGTCGCTGGCGTACGCCGCACCGGTGTCGTAGAAGATCTCCGAGCACGGGCCGCACGGGCCGGTCGGGCCCATCGTCCAGAAGTTATCTTCGTCGAAGCGCGTGATCCGCGACGCGTCCAAGCCGATCTCGTCGGTCCAGATCTTCTCGGCATCGTCGTCGGTCGTGTGGACCGTCACGTAGAGCCTATGCGGGTCGAGCCGCATCACGGTAGTGACGAACTCCCACGCCCACGCGATCGCTTCGCGCTTGTAGTAGTCGCCGAACGAGAAGTTGCCGAGCATCTCCAGGAACGTGCCGTGCCGGCCGGTCCGGCCGACGTTCTCGATGTCGCTCTTGGCCCCGGCCACCCGCAGGCAGCGTTGGACCGTCACGGCGCGCGGCGCCGGCGCCGGCTCGTCGCCCAAGAAGACGGGCACGAACGGCTCCATCCCGGCGATCGTGAAGAGCGTCGTGGACATCTCGTCCGGGATCAGGGTCGCCGACGGCAGATGCTTGTGCCCCTTGGCGACAAAGAAGTCGACGAAGGCTTTACGGAGTTCTTGGCTTCTCATAGCTGACGCCAGATTGTATCAGAAAAGG
>JBEPVY010000024.1:0-22319 GCA_041690835.1 Vulcanimicrobiota bacterium
GGTGGTGAGCACGCGCGCCGCCTTGCCGGCGAAACGCTCGTAGTCCTGAGGCTTGGTCAGCGGACGCTCCAGCCCCGCGGACTCGACCTCGAGCGTGTATTGTTCTTCGATCGTCTCGAGCGCATCGTTGATGACACTCGCGACCCGTCTGCACGAATCCACGTCAACGCCGCCCTGGCGATCGATCGTCACCGTGAGCACCGTGCTGCGGCCTTGCCGACGCGCGGAGTGTGTCACGACTTCGATGTCCTTGAAAGTCGCGTCGTGTTCGATCTGAGCTACCGCCGCTTCATACCCGTCGATAAGATCAGACACACGCGCCTCCCTGCCCGGGAAGTCACCCCCGGAGAACACAGAAGCGCGGGACAGGCCCACGCTCCTTCGATAACCACAGCCAGAATACATGAGAATGCGAGAGGCCGCAACCCCATCGGGAGCGGCCCCTAGACCTGTCGATTCGAGTCGTTTCGATGCGTCGCGCTCATGCCGATTGCGTTCGGCGTACGTGAGCGCATCAGGCGCTCTTACTTTGCGCGACCATCGCGGGCTCTATGGCCCGGCGGATCTTGCGGTTCCAACCGCCCTCCTTTGTTGGTTCGAGCGTGATCGAATTCTACTCCGATAAACGTCGCAATTCAAGCGGCGAGCGTTCGGTTTCCGTCGCGGTCGCCGCCCTAGTGCTTGTAGGGCGTGAGGTCGCGACCGTTGCAGATGAAGGTCGCGTCCGGTTCGACGATCGGTGCAAGGGCCCGGGAGCCCCGGACGGGCGTCGGAAAGCGGACCAGCCAGCCGTGGCAAATGGTGACCGGTCCGCGCTTCTCGCTGGACGTCACCCACATCTCCACGCGCTCCGCCATCGGAGGCCCGATCGAGATCGGGATGTGGAAGATCCTCAGCCCTTCGGTTGCCGGGTCGCTCGAAAAGATGAACTGCGTTCTCGCCACGACGTCGGGCGGCGGCGTCGGAACCATCTGCGTCGAGATCGCTCCGAAACCCGGAGCGATGTGGGCTTGCTTGGGCGGCGTGCCTTGGCCGCTCGGCAGGAGCAGGCCGCGAAGTTTGTTGCTGAGCGCATTGGTGCCGTGGGAGCCGTTGCCGGAGGAGGACGGCGCCGAGGTCGGCGTGACCGTGATCGGCGCGGCCGGGCCGGGGTGACTGTTGGCACTCGCGCCGGCGTGCGGACCGGGCGCGCCCGTGCCCTTGGGCCCGGGGGTCGGCGAGGTGCCTTGGCTGTTCGCTTGGGCCGGGCCGGTGGTCGGACCCGGACTCGGAACGCCGGCCGTCTTGGCGGGCGCGACCGAGGCGAGCGGACCGGGTGGCGCCGGGCTCGAGGGGGCGGCGGTCTGGCGCGCGATCGCGGCCGGCTTGATGGCGGCCGCCGTCGAGGTGGGCGCCGGGGTGGCCGGGGCTCTGGTCGGCGCGGTCGAGGGCTGCGGCTTGGCCGTCGGGGCTGTGGTCGGCGCGGCCGATGGTGCCGGCGAGGGCGCCGTGGTCGGCGGGATCTTGATCGTCACCGCGACGACCTGCGCAGTCGGCACGCTGATCGGAACGGCCGGGATCCCCTGCTCGGGCTTCGGTTCGTAGACCGGGTCGGTCGGCTGCGGGTTCGGCGCCTTCGACGACTGCGGAACCGGTTTGGGGTTGGGAGTCGCGTTCGGCGTCTGTTTGGCCAACTCGTGAAGATTGCGCGGCTGACGCTGCGCGGCCGTCTGTGGAGCCGGCGCGTGCTTCGGAATGGGCGCGATCACCGGCGCGTGCGGGATCGGCGGAACGGCGGTCGGAGCGGGAGCCGGCTGGGCCTGTGCGACGGCGCGATGCTCGAGGGTGACGATCTCGCCGCCCCGGATGCTCTGCGACGCGCCCTCCTGCGAGGAGCTGGATGCGATCGAGAACAGCAACAGCGCCGCGAGCACGTGCCCGATCACCGAAATGACATAACTAACCGTCAATCGCTCCGGATATCTCCGGTCGCGTGAGTCGCGAGCGCGCATTGGAGCGTAGATTGCGCTGATTGGAACGCAGGAGCCTTCTACGCTTGCCGCGCAAGGCAAGCGGCTCATGGAAAAGGTGATTCAGAAACGCACGAAGATCGTCGCTACGGTCGGCCCTGCCTCGAGCAGCCCGGAGGTCATGCGCTCGCTGATCCTCGCGGGCGCCAACGTCTTCCGGTTGAACTTCTCGCACGGCAAGCCCGAGGAGCACGCCAAAGTCATCCAACAGGCGCGAGAGATCAGTCGCGAGCTCGGCGTGCATACCGGCATCCTTCAGGATCTGCCCGGACCGAAAGTGCGCACCGGAACGCTTGCGGGCGACGCGCAGTTCGTGCTGCTCGAACGCGGCCAGCCGTTCGAGTTGACGATCGAGGACGTGCCGGGGACCAACGAGCGGATCTCGTGCTCGTATGCGAACCTGCCGCGCGACGTCGCGGTCGGACACCGGATCTATCTGCAAGACGGCGCGATCACGCTGCGCATCATCGGCAAGACCAAGACGGCCGTCCAGACGACCGTCGAGTTCGGCGGCGAGCTGCGTTCGAAGCAGGGCATCAACTATCCGGACGGCACGCTCGACATCCCGGCCGTCACCGATAAGGATCTCGAATATCTGGCGTTCGGCCTGGAGCAGGACGTCGACTTCGTCGCCGTCTCGTTCGTCCGCTCGTCGAAGGACATCAAGAAGGTCGTCGCCTTCATGGCCGAGCGCAAGAAGCACGTGCCGATCTTCGCCAAGATCGAGAAGCACGAAGCGCTCGAGGACATCGATGCGATCATCGCGGCCGCCGACGGCATCATGGTGGCCCGCGGCGATCTCGGCATCGAGATGCCGCTCGAACAGGTGCCGCTCATCCAAAAACGCTTGATCGCGCTCTGCAACAAGGCGAGCAAGCCGGTCGTCACCGCGACCCAGATGCTCGAGAGCATGATCGGATCGGCTCGCCCGACCCGCGCCGAAGCGGCCGACGTCGCGAACGCCATCATCGACGGCACCGACGCCGTGATGCTCTCCGGCGAGACCGCGCGTGGCATGTATCCGATCGAAGCGGTCCGCGTGATGGCGACCATCGCTCAAGAGATCGAGAAGAGCTATCCGCACGCCGCGCTGCGCGACCGGCGCCTGGAGAACGTCGCGCCGGACGTCGCGAGTTCGATCGCCGAAGCCGCGACCCGCTCGAGCGACGAGTTGAACATCCCGTTCATCGCGACCGGCACCACCACCGGCAACACGGCGCACCACATCAGTGCGTTCCGTCCGCGCGCACGGATCATCGCGCTCACGCCCGCGGAGTGGGTGGCTCGGCGGCTATCGATCGTCTGGGGAACCGAGTCGCTGCTCATCGATGGGTATGCGAGCATCGACGTGCTGCTCTACATGACCGAGCTGCGGATGATCCAAGCCGGCCTCGTAGCCAGCGGCGATAAGATCGCGTTCACCACCGGCATGCCGGTCGGCGCGGGCGGCACGAACCTCCTGAAGATCCATCAAATCCCGTAGGCGGGCTCTGCGGTATGCGTACGCACTCCCACTGGTTGCGTGCGGAACGCTGTCATCCCGAGCGTAGGTGCGAAGCACCGTAGTCGAGGGACGCACGCAATCTCAGATTTTGTTCGATACCGGCCGGCTTATGTCAACATCTTCGCAAGGTCGAAGCGCTTCGTCTTCGCGAGCAACGGCTTCCAGAGATCGCCGACATCTTGGAGTCGGTCAAGCATGTTGTCGAGGCGGAAGTCCTCGACGTCGATGCCGGCTTCGATCTCTTCGAATGTTACCGGTGCGCTGACGCCGGCGAAGTCGTTCGGGCGAACGCTGTAGATGCTGGCCAGGGTGCTGCCGAAGCGGTTCTGGTTGTAGTCGACCAGGACGCGGCTCTTGGGGCGCTTCTCCTTCCGATAGATCACCGTCAGGAGTTCGGGTGCGTGCCGGGCGAGCGTGTGGGCGATCTCTTTGGAGACGCCCTGGACTTCGGATGAATCGGGACCGCGTTTGATCGGGATGTAGATGTGGATACCTTTCGAGCCCGACGTCTTTGCGTAGCACGGCATCTTCAACGCCTTGAGCCCGTCGCGAACTAAAAGTGCGGCGTCGCAGACCGACTGCCAGCTTGCGGTGCCGGGATCAAGATCGAAGTGCAGATAGTCCGGTTTGCGCGGGTCGTCGCAGGTTCCGTACCACTGGTTGAGATCGATGCACCCGAGGTTGATCACCCAGAGCAACGCGGCTAGGTTGTCGATCAACGGGAACGGGATGAGGTTGTCGTCGCTATGCGCTACGTCGCAGGTCTTCAACCACTCGGGATGCGGCTCCGGAACGCGCTTCATGAAAAAGAAGTCACCTCCGATGCCGTTGGGATAACGCTTCATCACCATGGGCCGGCCCTTGATATGCGGCAATAGCCACTTCGAGACACTCGTGTAGTAGTTGAGCAGATCGCGTTTGGTGTAACCCTGCTTCGGCCAGAAGACCTTGTTGAGATTCGTCAGCGCGACCTCGCAGCCGTCGACCTCGACGACCGCATCGTTCGGTGCGGCCGACTTAGCCTTTGGCACTGGCTAACAACGTCCGGGCGTGTTTCAGGGCGACGTCGTGGGTTTCGCCGGAGAGCATGCGGGCGAGTTCGGCTTCGCGGTCGTCGCGCTTGACGATCTCGCGGACGGTGATCGTGGTGGCGTTCTTGGCTTCGCTCTTCTCCAACAAGTAGTGGCGATCGGCCCAGGTCGCGAGTTGGGCGAGATGGGTGACGCAGACGACCTGCGTGGCCTTGGCCAGTCGGCCGAGGTGCGCGCCGACGGCCGTTGCCGTCGCGCCGCCGATGCCGGCGTCGATCTCGTCGAAGATGAGAGCACTGCGGTCATCTTTGTCGGCCAGCGCGACGACCAACGCGAGCAATACGCGCGAGAGTTCGCCGCCGGAGGCGACGCGGGCGAGCGGGCGGAGCGGCTCGCCGGCGTTGGCGGCAAAGGCGAACTCGGTGCGCTCGGCGCCCTCGGCTCCGATCTCGGCGAGCCGCTCGAAAGCGACCTCAAACGTCGCCGAGGCGAGCGCGACGTCGGCGAACTCGGCGCTGACGCGCTTTGCAAGCGCCTTGCCGGCGCCCGCGCGCGCCGCGGTCAGATCGGCGGCCACCGTTTCGAGCGTGTCCTCCGCCGTCGCGCATTGCGAGCGAAGTTCGGCCAGGCGCTCGTCGCGTGAGGCGAAGTCGTCGATGGTCGTGCGGCAGGCCGCGGCGTGGGCGACGACGCTCTCGAGCGTGCCTCCGTAGCGACGCTTGAGCTTGTCGAGCGCGTCGAGGCGGGCGTTGATCGTCTCCAGCTCGTTCGGATCGAACTCGGTCCCTTCGAGTTCGCGCGCGATCCGGGTGGCCAGGTCGTTCGCTTCGCTCTGGAGCGCGGCGGCCTGTTCGGCCATCTCGGCGAGCGCGCCGGATATCTCGGCGATGCCGTGCAGCGCGACCGACGCGATGCCAAGCGTACCCGATGCGCCCGCGTCGTCTCCGGCGAGTGCGGTATCGGCCGTCTGCAATGCACCGGTGACGCGTTCGACGTTATCCAGGTAGCGGCGCCGCTCGGTCAGGCGATCGTCTTCGCCGGTCTCGATACCGGCCGCGTCGATCTCGTCGAGTGCGTATCGCGCTTCTTCGCAACGCGCGAGGGCGCGGCGGTCGTCGCCACCGAGCGCTTCCAGGCGATCGCGCAAGCCTTGCAAGGTCGCATATGCAACCGCGACGCGCTCCGATGCGTTCGTCGTCGCCGGCGCTCCGAAGCGGTCGAGCAGATCGCCGTGGTAGGCGGCCAGAAGCAACCGTTGGGCATCGTGCTGGCCGACCATGTCTGCCACATTCCCCATCACCTCGCGAAGATAGCCCGCCGTCGCGGAGCGGCCGTTGATCCGGACGCTCGACTTGCCGGCGTCGGTCACGTCGCGCACGATGACGGCGTCCTCGCCTTCGTCGAGCGGGTAGCCGTCCTCGTTCAGGCGCGCGCGCAGGGCGGCATCCGGTTCGAGCACGAGCGTCACCGCCGCCCGGGTCGCGCCCCGCCGGACCGCATCGACGCTGGCCCGCTCTCCGAACGCGAGTCCGAGCGCGCCCAGGAGCATGGTCTTGCCCGAACCCGTCTCGCCGGTGAAGATCGTCGCACCGTCGGCGAACGAAATTTCCGCGTTGGGTATCAGGCCGTAGTTCTCGATCGTCAGCGAGCGCAGCATCCCTACCTCAACTGCTGGAGGCGTTCTTGATCGAAACACCCCAGCGCAGTTTTTCTTCGAGGCGCTCGAAAAAACGGAAGGACGCGAACCGTGCGAACCGGACCGGCTTCGGGTGGCGAGTCACGTAGACGCTCGCGCCCGGCTTCAGCTCGGCGACGGTGTCGCCGTCGCATTCCAGGTTGGCGTGGATGATCTCGGAGTCGCAAGAGATCTCGATCCGCGACGAGACCGGCACGATGATCGGCCGCGAGAAGAGCGTGTGGGGGAGCAGCGGCACGATGCCCAGGGCTTCGACATTAGGCGAGATGATCGAGCCGCCGGCCGAGAGGAAGTAGGCGGTCGAACCGGTCGGCGTGCAGACGCAGATCCCGTCGGCCGGGATGTGGGCGGCTTGTTCGCCGCCCAGGTTCAGACCGAACGGCACCATCCGCGATGCGCTCCCTTTGCGCACGACCGCGTCGTTGAGCGCGAAATAGGTCTTGCCGTCGTACTCGACCTGGAGCGCGACCCGCTCCTCGATCGTCAGCCCGCGTTCGAGCGCGTCGGGGAGTTCCGCGACCCGCGCATCGCCGGCGTCGAACTCGGTCAGAAAGCCGAGGCGCCCGGTGTTGATGCCGAGGATCGGCACGTCGTCGACGATCGCTTTGCGCGCGGCGCGCAAAAGCGTGCCGTCGCCGCCGACCGTCACCAAGAGCCGTGCACCCGCCAGGGCTTCGCCGTTCGTGCGGACTTCGTAGCCGCGCGCGCGGAAGATCTCCGCGACCGAGTTGCCGACCGCCCGAGCGTTGTCGCGCTCGACATCGACGTAAAGTGCGATGATCTTACTCAACGGCCGTGTCATCCTGAGCGACCGGAACGAGCGCTTCAAAGCCCGCCTCCATCGGTTGCCCCGAGCGGCGCACGAGCATCAGGAACTCGCGATTGCCGGCGGGACCGAGCAGGGGCGAAGCGACGGCGGTGAGGGGGACGAGGCCGAGAGCGATCATTGCTTCACGCACTTCGCGAAGGACAGCCCTATGCACCTCGGGGTCACGGACAACCCCTCCGCGGCCAAGGCGCTCGCGCCCGGCCTCGAACTGTGGTTTGACCAGCGCCACGATCGCGCCCTCGGGCCGGAGGTAGGCGACCGCCCGCGCCACGATCGTCCGCAGCGAGATGAATGACGTGTCGATCACGATCAGGTCGAACCCCTCGGGGAACGCGTCGTCGGGGAGATGCCGGAAGTTGGTCCGCTCCATCACGGTCACGCGCGCGTCGGTCCGCAGCTTCCAGTCGAGCTGACCGTAGCCCACATCGACGGCGGTCACATGCGCCGCGCCGCGCTGCAAGAGGCAATCGGTGAAACCGCCGGTCGAGGAGCCGATGTCGAGTGCGTTCGTGCCGGTAGCATCGACGTCGAACGCGATGAGTGCATGTTCGATCTTCTCGCCGCCACGGCTCACGAAGCGACGCGGCTGCTCGACTTCGACGAGGGCGCCCGCGCGAACGTTCTGGCCGGGTTTGTGGCCGGGGGTGCCGTCGATCCGGACGCGGCCTTCCATGATGAGGGCGCGGGCCTGCGACCGCGTGATCCCCTCGCGCTCGGCAACGAGGTTGTCGAGCCGCTCGGTCGGCATGCTTAGGCGGAAGACGAGCCTTCGCCCATCGCCTTGTCGAGCTGACCCTGATGAAGTTTCAACTCTTCTTCACATTCGGCAGCGAGCTTCTTGCCTTCTTTGAACAGTTCCACTGCTGTCTCGAGTGGCACATCCGTCCCATCGAGTTGTTTGACAATTGCATCGATGCGCTCAAGCTTGCGCTCAAACTTGTTTTCCACAGGTTCGTTCATTTGTGCGATACCCTTTCTGCGTGGCATACTGGCGTCCCGCGCACGGAAGCAACGTACAGGGAAACATACTGACCGTTCCAGTTAAGTCTCGTTGACAATCTCTACTCTCGCGACCAAGCTCCCTTGCCCAAGCTGAGCGGTGAGTTCGTCGCCGCGGCTCAAGCGCGAAACATCACGAACGACGTCACCGGCCTTGCGAAGGATTGCATAGCCCCTTTTGAGGGGAAGAGCGGGATCGAGCGACAGGAGCGTCGCCACCGATATTTCCAACTCCCTTGTCTTCTTACCAATGACCCTTTCGGCGGCGAGCGTCAATTTATCGTCTCGAGCGCTGATGGAATTATGCCATCTCTCGAATGCCGGGGTTCGCAATGCATCAAACGTTGCCGATAGTCGAGCTAAGCGGCTTCCCCATGCCGCGAGCCGGACGATAGGGTTCCTGGCATTCAACGCCGCGTCCACCGATCTGATGCGGGCCAAGGTGGTCGCGACCAATCGTTCACGCGTATACTCCAACTTGCGGCCAATGATTTCTAGGCGCTGCAATGATCGCGTCACGACCTCGCGATAGCCTCGAAGCAGCCCGCTCTTACCATTTCGTAATCGCTCGAGTGTCCGCGCCCATTCAGACGTGACTTTGTCGACTGCGGATGTCGGCGTCCCGGCGACAAAATCAGCGACTTCGTCAGCTAGGTGCACGTTCGGAACATGACCGATTGCCGTTATCACCGGAATTCGACTAGCTAGGATGGCCCGCACCACCGGCTCCGAATTGAATGCGGAACGATCGCCCTCAGATCCGCCACCGCGACCGACAACAATGACATCCGCGCTGGAGGCGGAGGCCCTGCGGAGAGCATCTGCAATCTCGATATCGGCCTTTTGTCCCTGAACCGCAGCGGGGAAGAACAATACGCTTACGTTGGGCGCGCGTTGCTTTAACTGTCTCTCAAAGTCGGCCCGCGCGTCACCAAGTGGGCTCGTGATCAACGCAACGCGTTGTGGGAATCGCGGAACAAGTCGGCGGCGGGACTGGTCAAACGCGCCCTCGCGGCGCAGCTTCTCACGTAAGGCCTCGACTGCGGCAGCTATCGCGCCGACGCCAGCCAGCGTCAACTCGTCCGTAAGCAGTTGATATTCGCTCTTTCCGGCCCACGTCCGTACCGCTCCAACCGCGCGGACGGAGACTCCCTTGGCGATTTGCGGAAACTTTCGAGCCGCACTCGCGTAGGCGTAGCAGCTCAGGACGCTATTAGAATCTCTCAGAGAGAAATATACCCCTTGCTCCCCTCGTGGGTGCCAATCGGAGACTTCCCCCGTAATCGCGATCCGTTGCAACTCCGCCTTTCGCTGAAGCATCCTTCCAAGGCGTTGCGAGAATTCTCCGACAGAAATGTCGAGCATTGGGCGTACAGGGTCAGTGACGTCGCCGTTCATCGCGGGCGGTGCGGCGGCTTCGTCGCGGCGGCGGCGGGCGATGCGACCGTCACGGGAGCGGGCGAATCGAGCGGTACGTAGTGCGTGCCGTCGCCGACCGTGTCGGGCGGCGGCGTTCCGGCCGGCGGTAGCGGCGTCGGCGTCGGCGCGAGCGACGGGAGCGGCGGCGCGGTCACGACCGGGGCGACGTGGACGCCCGGCGTACTTCCGCCGTACTGACTCATGCACGGCGAGGTCGGCGCGGTCGCGATCAGATAGTACTCCAAGCCGCGGCCGTTACAGGCCGCGGACTTGCGGACCTGATCGGCCGGCATCACGAAGTCGTGCGGGGGTACTTTCGCAAGCGCCGCGCGCATATAGCGCGCCCAGATGCGTGCCGGAATGTTGCCGCCGTACGATTCGCTCATCGCGCCGACGTCGTTGCCGACCCAGACGGCCGTCACCAGATCGGGCGTGAAGCCGACGAACCAGGCGTCCTTGAAATCCGACGTCGTGCCGGTCTTGCCGGCGGCCGGACGCCCGATGTTCGCATTCGTTCCGGTGCCGCGCGTGATCACGTCTTCGAGCATCGAGGTGACGATGAAGGCGGTACCCGCGCTGATGACTTCGTTCTGCTGCGGAAAGCGGTCGTCGAGCACGATGTTGCCGAGCGAATCCTTGACCACTTTGAACGCGCTCGGTTCGACGTGGACGCCCTCGTTGGCAAGCGTCGAGTAGCCGCTGGCCTGATCCATCACGGTCACATCGGACGTACCCAGAGCGAGCGAGAGATTGGCTTCGAGCGGTGAGGTCACACCCATCCGCTTCGCATAGTCGATCACGCGGTCGATGCCGACGGTCTGTGCGACCTTGACCGCGACCACGTTGCGCGAGAGCGCCAGCGCCTGCCGCAGGGTCACCGGGCCGATGAACCGGAAGTCGTCGTTCTGCGGCGCCCAGTCGGTGCCGTCGCCCATCGGATACGAGACCGGCGAATCGTCGACGATCGTCGAAGCCGCCATCCCGCTGTCGATCGCGGCCGTGTAGACGTAGGGTTTGAACGACGAGCCGGGCTGGCGGCGCGCCTGCCACGCGCGATTGAACTGATTGGCCAGCGAGAACTTGGTGCCGCCGATCATCGCCAGGATCTCTCCCGTACTCGGGCGGATCGAGACGAGCGCGGCTTCGTGCGCCCCGATGCCCTCTGCCAAACCGGCGTTCACGCCCCAGTCGACCGCCTCTTGGGCGGCCGCCTCGAGCTTGGGATCGACCGTGGTGTAGACCTGGAGGCCGCCTTCTTGCACGGCCTGTTTCCCGAACAGCTTGTCCAACTGCGAGATCACGTACGTCGTGAAATACGGTGAGTTGTACCCTTGCAGACCTTCGGGTCGTTCGCCGGCGAGCTTGATCGGCGCGGCGATCGCCGCGGCGGCTTGCGCGTGCGTGATGAATCCGCTCTCGGCCATCAGGTTGAGGGCGCGCGTCTGGCGGCTCTTGGCGTACTTCATGTTGACGTACGGCGAATATTCCGACGGTGCCGCCACGACGCCCGCGATCATCGCGGCCTGCCCCGCGGTGAGCGTGCCGACGCCCCGCCCGAAGTAGGTGTGTGCCGCCGCATCCACTCCGTACGCGCCGGAACCCAGATAGACCAGGTTCAGGTAGCGTTCGAGGATCTCGTCCTTGGTGTAGTAGCGCTCGATCTCCATCGCGAGCAACGCTTCCTGGATCTTGCGCGAGATCGAGTCGGCGTCGTTGAGGAAGAGCTTGCGCGCGAGCTGCTGGGTGATCGTCGAAGCGCCTTGCTGGCGTTGGTGGGTCGCGTCGGCGATGGCGGCCCGCACGATGCCCGCGAAATCGACGCCATGGTGGCGATAGAAGTTCTTATCTTCGCTTGCGATGAACGCGTCGCGGACGATCGGCGGGATCTTCGCGATCGGCATCCAGACGCGGTTCTCTTTGTAGACGCTACCGAGTTGCGAACCGTCGCGGGCGAAGATCTGGGTCGAGCGGGCCGGTTGATAGTCCGCCATCCGGCTGATGTCGGGCAGATTGCGCGAGTAGGCCATCACGATTCCGGCGACCGTGCCCACTCCGAACAGGACGATCAGAAAGACCGCGATCGCGAGCGTGCGCCAGAACCGCTTGCGGCGCGCCTTGGGCGACGGCTTACGGCGCATCGGTGCGGACGAGCGCCGCCAGGACGCCGTTCACGTAGCGACCGGAGTCCTCGGTCGAGAACTTCTTCGCGAGTTCGACCGCTTCGTCCATGACGACGGCGGGCGGCGTACCCTCGTAGCGAAGTTCGTAGTTGGCCATCCGCAAGATCAGACGATCGATGGTGGGCATGCGTTCGAGCGTCCAGCCCTGGAGGAGCGGCCCGATCGCGCCGTCGGCCTCCTCGGTATGTTCGAGCGTCCCGAAGAGCAGATCGCGCACGAACGCGCGATGAGCGCTCGGCGCTTCGTCACCGATCGTCTCGGTGAGCACGTCGTTCGGTTCGCGTTTGCCGACCGTGACGGAATAGAGCGCTTGGAGGGCCTGCTCGCGGGCCATGCGACGACTGGGCATCTAGGCCCCGGCCGTGACGGCGGTTGAGGCAAGCGCAGCTTCGGCCGCCTGCGTATCGAGAAGACGCGGCAAGAAGCCGATATTGTAATCGCCCGCCCGGAACTCCGGCGTCGCGAGGATCACCAGGCACTCGTCGATGGTCGTGTGCACGCCTTCGATCACCGTCTCGCGGAGCGCGCGCTCCATACGGGCGATGGCGGCTTCGCGGGTCGCGCCGAACGAGACGATCTTGGCGATCATCGAATCGTAATATGGCGGGACCTGCGCGCCCGAGTAGACGTGCGTGTCGACGCGGATGCCGGGGCCACCCGGGAAGACCACCTTGGAGAGCGTGCCGGCCTGCGGCGCGAAGTTGTTGCTCGCATCTTCGGCGTTGATGCGGCATTCGATCGCGTGACCGCGCAGCGCCAGGTCGGCCTGCGTATAGCCGAGCTTCTCGCCCGAAGCGATGCGGATCTGCTCCTTGACGAGATCGACGCTGTAGACCATCTCGGTGACCGGATGCTCGACCTGGATACGGGTGTTCATCTCCATGAAGTACACGTTGTCGCCGTCCGCGAGAAACTCGAGCGTGCCGGCGTTGGAATACTTCACGTGCTTGCAGGCCTTGATCGCCATGTCGTGCAGATTCTTGCGGGCCTTATCGGAGAGGCGCGGCGCGGGGGCTTCTTCGATCAGCTTCTGGTGCGAGGGCTTCTGCACCGAGCAATCGCGCTCGCCCAAGTGCACGACGTTACCGAACTCGTCGGCCAGCACTTGGACTTCGATGTGGCGCGGATCGCGGATCAGCTTTTCCATGTAGACGCGGCCGTCTTTGAACGAAGCCTCGGCCTCGCTGCTCGCGCCTTTGAACGAACGTTCGAGATCTTCCGGCTTCTCGACGACGCGCATGCCTTTGCCACCGCCACCTGCGGTCGCCTTGATGAGCACCGGATAGCCGATCTTGTGGGCGGCCTTGCGGGCCTCGTCGACCGAAGCGAGGATGTCGGTACCGGGCGTGGTCGCGACGCCGGCCTCTTTCATCACGCGTTTGGCGGTGGCTTTGTCGCCCATCGCCGCGATCACTTCCGGTTTCGGTCCGATGAAGACGATGCCGTGATCCGCGCAGATCGAGGCGAAGCGCGCGTTCTCGGCCATGAAGCCGTAGCCCGGGTGGATCGCATCGCAGCCGGTCACGAGTGCGGTCGAGATGATGTTCGGGATGTTCAGATACGAGCGCTGGACCGGTCCGGGCCCGACGCAGAACGCTTCGTCGGCCTGACGCACGTGCAACGATTCGCGATCGGCCTCGGAGAAGATCGCGACCGTCTTCACGCCCAACTCTTGGCAGGCGCGATTGATGCGGAGCGCGATCTCGCCGCGATTGGCGATCAATACTTTACGGAAAATGTCAGCCTCGATCTAATTCGAAGAGCGGGCGGCCGTAATCGACCGCGTCGCCGTCTTTGCAGAGAATCGCCGCGATCCGACCGGCGCCGCGCGAGCGGACCGGGTTTCGGATGCCGAGGGCTTCGACGTAGGCCAGTTCGCGGTCGCCTTCCAGCAGGTCGCCTTCCAGCGGCGCGGGCCGGCTCAAGCGAAAGATCCCGACCAGATCGGATTTGATGCTCTCGACGTTGCGAGCGGGGGCGGCCTCGGCTGCGAGCGCGACCGCTTCGGCCACCTCGTTATGGTCGACCCGGAGTGCGGGCCGGCCGAGTTCGATCCGGTCCCCGTTTCGCTCGATGCGGACGCGGATCAGGTCGGTCTCGACGAAGGATTCAACCAGGCGGCGGACCCGGGCGGCGATACCGTCGGGAGCGGATTGCAGGTCGGACATGAGCGCCTCTGATTCGTCGCCGTGGCCTGCGCGCCCTTATCCGGACCCGGGACGCCCGGCCCCGGGGCAGAAAGCATGGGCCGTGCCGCTTTTCCTGTACCCGATCGGGATGGATCTGGGACCGTTTCCGGATCTGCTGGCGAAAGCCGGCTTCTCGCCCCGCGAGGTCAACTTCGAGCGGCTGGGCGCGATCGGCGGGATGAACGCCCTCCAGCGGACCCCGGTCGCCGTCATCGCGGTCGCCCCGGATGTGCCCGGCACGGCCTGGCTCGCCGACGAGCCCGGCGTGGTCGCCGTCTTACGCCCCCCGCTCGACCGGATCGCCCTCGAGGCCGCAGCTCGAGCCGCGCTCGCCTTAGAAGCCTCGATCACCCAGGAGCGGCTCGCTCGTGAGAGCAGCGACTTGCTCGAGATCGCCCGTGCGCTCTCATCCGAGCGCGACGCGCCCACCCTGCAACAACTGATCGTGCGCAAGGCCCGCGAGTTGACCCGCGCGGACGGCGGCAGCCTCTACGTGGTCGAGCGCGGCCAAGACCCGCCGATGCTCCGCTTCGCGGTCGCGCAGACCGGACCGCAAGATGCCGGCATCTATCTCGGCTCGATGCTTCCGCTCTCGCACGCTTCGATCGCCGGCTACGTCGCGAGCACCGCCGAACCGGTGCGCATCACCGACGCATACGTGCACCAAAAGGATCTTCCGTATCGCTTCAACGATGCATTCGATCGCGCGAGCCACTATCGCACCAAGTCCGTGCTGTGCGTGCCGATGACGAACGTCGCGGGTGAAGTGGTCGGCGCGATCCAACTGATCAATCGTAAACCGTCCTTCGAAACGACCCTCGAAACGCCCGAGCAGACGATCCAAGTGGTCGAGCCGTTCGACGACCACGACGAGCAGATTCTGCTCGCGCTGGCGTCCCAAGCCGCGGTCGCGATGGAGAATGCGCGGCTGGTGGAGTCGATCCAGGGTCTGTTCGAGACGTTCGTCCGGGCGTCGGTCAAGGCGATCGAGGTCCGCGATTCCGCGACCCAGGGGCATTCCGAACGCGTCGCCGCACTGACGGTCGCGCAGGCCGAGACGCTCAACGCGATCGAGAGCGGACCGTTCGCCGACGCGTTCTTCACCGTCGATCATCTGCGCGAACTTCGCTATGCGGCGCTCCTCCACGACTTCGGCAAGGTCGCCGTGCCCGAATACATCTTCGCGAAATCGAAGAAGCTCCCGGACGGGCGGCTCGATACCGTCCGCCTGCGTTTCTTGCTCGCCATCGAGCAGAGCCACGATGAAGCCGAACGCGACGACCTCTACGCATTGCTGGCCCGGATCGAAGCCGCGAACGAACCGGCGGTGGTAGCGGCCGATGCCGAAGCCGCCCTCGACGAAGCCCGCAGCCGGATGTTCCGCGACGGGACCGACGTGCGTCCGCTGATCGACGACCGCGAACTCGAGTACCTGACGATCCCGCGCGGCTCGCTCTCGAATGACGAGCGCGATCGCATGCAGCAGCACGTCACCCAGTCGTTCCTGTTCTTGCGCGAGATCCCGTGGCACACGACCCCGTGGCCGAACGTCGCAGACCTGGCCTACGGCCACCACGAACATCTCGACGGCACCGGCTATCCGCGCGGCCTCTCGGGCGATCAGATCTCGCCGCAGGTCCGCATGATGACGATCAGCGACATCTTCGACGCGCTCACCGCCGGCGACCGCCCCTACAAGAAAGCCCTCTCGATCGAACGCGCCCTCGACATCCTCACCAAAGAGTTCGCCGAACGCGGCAAGATCGATCCGCTCCTATTAGACGTATTCGTCACCAAGAAAGTGTACGCCGTCACCCTCCCGGCAGCGTAGCATTCGACGCGCAAATGTGCTCGGAACCTCGGCACGCCGAGCATAGCGAAACCTATCATGCCGAGCATAGCGCAACTTGTCATCGCGAGCGTACCGCAACTTGTCACGCCGAGCGTACCGCAACTTGTCACGCCGAGCGTACCGCAACTTGTCATCCCGAGCGTCGGGAGCGTAGCGACCAGAGTCGAGGGACGGGGACGAGTGGCACCTCGACTACGGTGCTTCGCACCTACGCTCGGCATGACAATGCTTCACCCCGCTCCTGCGCTGCGCCCGCGCCCGCGCCGCTCGCACCGGACGGGGCTAGAGCCGGTCTACCGCTTCCACTTGTTCGCGATTTAACGCGTCGCGCGCACTCGCGAACGCCTCATCGATCTCGGCGAGCGGGACCAACACGAACGCGCGTTCCAGCATGCTCGCGTGCGGAACCGTGAGCCCGTCGTCTTCGATCGTCAGATCGTCGTAGATGAGGATGTCGAGATCGATCGCGCGCGGGCCCCAACGTTCCGTGGGGACGCGACCGAGGCGGTCTTCGAGGGCTTTGATCGCGGCGAGCAAGGCGCGCGGGGTGAGGCCGGTCTCGATCAGGGCGACGGCGTTGATGAAGTCGGGTTGATCGGTCTTGCCCCACGGCTTGGTGCGGTACAGCGACGACGTCCGCTCGACCGTGCCCAGTTCGCCGAGGGCCGCGATCGCGTCGCGCACGTTGGTGACCGGATCGCCGAGGTTGGAGCCGATGCCGATGTAGCTCCGACTCACGGAAAGGCTTGTCGGTAGCGCGGGTTCTCGCGCGCGAGCGTGACCGCGGCGGTCGCGCCGTCCAGTTTGCGGGGCTTGCCGATCTCGACTTCGGCGCGCGCGATGCGCGCGTCCGCGAAGACGACACGAAGGATCTCGCCCGCGAGCCTTTCGAGCAAAGCGAACGACGTCTGTTGGACGATCCCGACGACCGCCTTGTGCAATGCGTCGTAGTCGAGCGCATCGCCGAGGTCGTCGCTTGATTCGGCCGCACGCAGATCCATCTCCAGACGCAGTTCGATATCGAACGGCTGCTCGTGGTCGCGTTCGCCTTCGTAGGCACCGTGGCGCGCATTCACGCGGATCCCGCGCAGGGTTATCGAGTCCATCCTTCGGGCCTCCAATCGCGGACCACCGCATCGCTGACGGCGATCACGTCGCGGGTCTCGGCGACGTCGTGGACCCGCACCACGTCGACGCCGGCCGCGATCGCAAGCGCCGTCGTCGCGGCCGTGCCGTAGGTTCGTTCGTTCGGCTCGCGGCCGGTCAGTCGGCCGATCGTCGACTTGCGCGACGCGCCGAGCAGGGTGGGAAAGCCGAGTCCGACGACCCGTTCGAGGCCGTGCAGGACGGCCACGTTCTGCTCCGGCGTCTTGCCGAAGCCGACGCCCGGATCCACGATCACGTGCGCCCGCGGCACGCCGCGCTTGACGGCCCGCTCGGCGGCCTCGCTCAGAAACGCGAGCACTTCGTCGAGCATCGAACTCGCATACTCGGCACGCTCCTTGTTATGCATGATCACGACCGGCGTTCCGAACTCGAGGGCGACCTCAAGCAGCGGGTCGGGCATACCCCATACCGAGTTGATCGCATCGGCACCAGCTTGGCAGGCGGCGCGCGCTACCGCCGGCTTGTACGTATCGACCGAGACGATCGCATGCGGCAGGCGCTCGCGCACGGCGCGGATAGCGGGCACGACCCGTTCGATCTCCTGGGCTTCGCCGACGCGTTCGTGTCCCGGCCGAGTCGATTCGCCGCCGACATCCACGATGTCGCTGCCGCGGCGAGCCTGCGCGAGCGCGCGGGTCAGCGCGTCTTCGGGCGCGAGAACGCCGTCGCCGGAGAACGAGTCCGGGGTGACGTTGACGATCCCCATGACGTAGGTGCGCTCGCCCCAGGGCAGCCGTACTCCGCGTACTTGGAGAGCCCCCCGATCACGAGACGGTTGCGACATGCTCGAACCACCATTCCCGCAGTTCGGCGACGACCAGCGTCGAGCCGGTCACGACCACGATGTCGTCCGCGCTCGCGTTGCGACGCGCGATCGCAAGCGCTTCGACCGGATCGGCGATCGCGCGGCCCCACGAGCCGGCGTCTTCGGCGATGCTCGCGAGCCGCTGCGGCCGGATCGCCTCGCGGCCGGCCGCAGCGAACGACGTGAACACGAAGGTCGCCGGCAGCGTGCCGAGCGCGCGGACGATCTCGCCCGCGTCCTTGGAGGTGCCGATCGCGACGATCAACCAGAAGTGCCGGTCCGGGAACTGCTCGCGTAACGCATCGGCCAGGCGCGCGGCCTTCTCGGGATTGTGCGCGACATCGAAGACGACGCCGGGATGTGCCGGGAAGAACTCCATGCGACCGGCCAGCATCGCCGTGGCCAGTCCCCGTTCGCATGCCTCGCGGGATGGACGCAACTCCGGTTTCAGCCGTTCGACGATGCGCAACGCCAGCGCCGCATTCGTCCGCTGGAACGCACCGAGCAACGGCAGGCGCACGTCGTAGCGATCGTCGGGCGTGGTCACCGCGAAGTGCTGCGCGTAGCGTTCGCCCGGTTCGACCTCGATCCGGGTCGTCTCCCAGGCAGGCACGAACGGCGCGCCGACGGCAGCGCAGCGCGCTTCGATCACCGCGCGCGGCCCCGGATCGGTGACGCCGCAGATCAACGGCACGCCGGGCTTGGCGATGCCGGCCTTGTCCGCGGCGATCTTTTCGAGGGTATCGCCCAGGATCTCGGTGTGGTCGTAACCGATCGTCGTTATCGCCGAAACCTCCGGAACGATCACGTTGGTCCCATCGAGCGTCCCGCCGATCCCGACCTCGATCACCGCGACCTCGACGCGTTCGCGTGCGAAATGCAGAAATGCAAGCGCCAGCAACGTCTCGTAGTACGACGGACGCCCTTCGCCGGCCGCGCTTCGCTCGATCGCCGGCATCATCTCCGTGAGCAGCTCGGCGAAGCGCGCTTCGGGCACGTCGAGGCCGTCGACGCGGGCACGCTCGGTCATCGAACGCAGATGCGGCTTGGTGTGCAACCCGGTCCGCGTGCCGGCGGCGACCAGCATCGATGCGACCAGCGTGCAGGTAGAGCCCTTGCCGCTGGTGCCGCCGATATGGATCGTGGGATAGTCGTTCTGCGGATCCCCGAGTTCGTGCAGAAACGCGCGTATGCGGTCGAGCCGATACGGTTCGCGACGCGACATGCTCTCGTCGATGGTGCCGAGCAGGTAGGCTTCGGCTTGCCGGAAGTCCACGAGTTCTCGCTCAGCCGTCCGTCACGCGGTCGGCGAGCAGTTCGAGCGCGTGCGGCAAGGTCGAAAGGATCACGTCGAGCGATTCGGCGACCGCCTTCGGGCTGCCCGGAAGATTGACGATCAGCGTGCGATGGCGCACGCCGGCGAGCGCGCGCGAAAGCATGGCGCTCTTGACGATCTGCATCGACGCCGTCCGGATCGCTTCGGCGATGCCGGGGACTTCGTAGTCGAGGATCGCGGCGGTCGCCTGCGGAGTGCGGTCGCGCGGAGCGAGTCCGGTGCCGCCGCTGGTCAGGATCAGGTCGGCCGCTCCGCGATCGCAGAGATCGATCAGGTCGGCCTGCAACGCGCTCGGATCGTCCGGCAGCACGGACGCGCGGACGATCTCATACGCGCCGCCCAGCTTCTCGCGCATCACCGGGATGCAGCCATCTTCGCGCTCGCCCGAAGCCGCCCGGTCCGAGAGGACGATCAAGGCTACCCTAAACGCGCTCATTCGGCGGCCCTCCAATGGCCGCTCTTGCCGCCGGTCTTCTCGAGCAAGCGGACGCGTTCGAGGACGATGCCCTTGTCCAGCGCCTTGGCCATGTCGTAGATGGTGAGCGCCGCGACTGTAACCGCGACCATCGCCTCCATCTCGACGCCCGTCTGGGCCGAGGTGGTAGCCGTCGATTCGATCCGCAGACCCTGGTCGGTCCACGCGAAGCTGATGCCGACGTGCGCGAGCGGGAGCGGGTGCGCGAGCGGGATCAGGTCGGCCGTTCGCTTGGCTGCCGTGATGCCGGCGATTTGCGCGGTGACCAACGCGTCCCCCTTGGGACCCATCGCGTCGACCAGAGCGGCCCGGGCAGGCGCAGCCATCCGCACGAGCGCCTCGGCGCGCGCGGTTCGGACGGTGGGCAGTTTTGCCGAGACGTCTACCATCGAAACGGAGCCGTCAGCGGAGATATGTGAGGGTTTATGCACAGCGACAACTAATCGGCGTAAGCGATGACGCTATTCCAGGACCCGGACGCCGTTCCTCGGACGGCCGCCTCGCGGTTGGCCGACGTGTTGGACGCGTTCGGTGCCGTCGGCGACCGGGCTGCCGGGAACCCGCCGGGTACGGCGCGTCGCAAAGCCGCCGCTGCGGCCTCGATCGCGCGCGCCGCCGGCCGACCCGACGATGAAGCGCGAGCGCTCTATTTCGCGGGCCTTCTCCACGCCGTCGGCGCGATCGACAATGCGGGCCTGCGCCGCGGCAACACCCTCTCGCCACGCCTCGCCACGATGGCGCGTTGGGACTTCCCGGCCGACGGCGCGCGCGTCTGTGCCGGCATCGCCGCACTTCCGGCCGAGATCGCGGACTGGGTTCGCTGGCAGGCGGAGACGTGGGACGGCACGGGCTTCCCGGATCAGCTCCGCTGGCAGGGTATTCCGGAGTGCGCGCAACTGTTGCAACTCGCCGACCTGGTCGCGCGCGCGAGCGAGATCGATGAAACGCTGGCGATCGTCGGCGGCCTGAGCGGGCGCACGATCGGCCCCGAGTTCGCCAACGTCTTCGTCCGCTGGTTCCACATGACGGGCGGCGAGGTCGAAGCGACGACCGTTCCGGTCGACATCTTGAAGCCCGAGCTCTCGCAGCCGGCACCCGTGCTCGATCTGCTCGCCGACCGGATCGACGCGCACAACAACACCCATGGCCGGCGCCTGCGCATCGCGCGCGTCGTCGACGCGGTCGCCGAGCGCGTCGGCCTCGCCATCGCCGAGCGCGACGCGCTCGGCCTGGCGACCCGGACGTTCGGCGCGGGCGAACTCGGGCTCGCGCACGCCGAGGACGAGTCGTTCGACCCGCTGGCGCGCCTCGGCATCGCCGCCCGCGCGGAGAACGCGACGATCGCTGCCGATCTGTTCGCCGGCAACGCGACCTTCGAGCACGCCGCCGAGGTGCTGCGCGCCCGCGCGGCATGGTACGACGGTACCGGGCAACCCGCGCTCATCCACGACGCGATCCCGAAAGGTGCACAGATCCTGGCTGCAGCGATCGCCTACGACGCGCTCGAGAGCGTCCATCGCACCCAGATCCGGGAAGACCGCACGTCGCCTGCCGACCGGCTGGATACGGCCGCCGGCACGCAGTTCGATCCGGCCGTCGCGCGCGCATTGCTCGACGTGACCAAGGCGCACGCATGATCGAACTGACCGAGCGGACGCGTCGCATCTCGCCGTCGCGCCTACACGAGATCCTCGCGACCAACGACGCGCGCAGCCTGGTCGACCCGTTCATGGGTCTCCCGACGCATCTGAACTATCTCAAAAGGCACGGCATCGCGGTCCACGGCGGCGATCTGCTCGAGTGGTTCGTGCGGGTCGGCGAGGGCATCGTCGTCAACGACCAGACGATCCTGCGCGACAGCGAGGTCGCCGAGATCGTCGAGATGCTTCCCGGCCGGATCTATCCGCTGGATGCGTTCAAGGCCTGGGAGGGCGTCTTCTTCACCGAAGAACAGTGCATGTATCTGGGCGTCTGGCTCGATAACGTGCGCAACCTGCGCAGCGACGGGCAGACCGGCCTCGCGATTCTCGGCCTGTGGCGCGTCTTCTGCTACTGGCTCCAAAAAGCGCAAGCGCCCGACGCTATGCCGGACGTCCCGCCGAGCGAACTCGCGTGGTCCTACATCCGTCAAACCGAATCGTGGGTGACCACCAACCTGCGCCACAATACCGTGCGCGCAAGCGACGTGCTCACCACCATCTCGGCCCAGACCGCCGATGCGCTCTTCATCGCGCCGCCCGCGCGCAACTCGTTCCGGACGGCCGACGCTCGCATCTGGATGTGGGAAGCCTGGTGGCAGGGCAATCCGTACTTCACCATCGAGCATGCCTACAAAGACTCGCTCTTCGGTGCGCGTAGCGCCGACGAGCAGAGCTACGCGCGCGCGATCGCAAGCGTCCTCTCGGCGGCGGCCAACTATCCGTTGCTGATCCTCCAGACCACCGACCGGCGTCTGGCCGAGTTCGAATCGTTGGTCCGCAACGCCCGTCCGAGCGTCGAGATCCTCGCCCCGTACCCGAACGAAGTCTACATCATCGCCAAGAAGTAGCTTCGGAAGCTACGTCTTCGCGTTCGTCTGGAAGCGGAACCAGAGCAGGCTCAGGATCGCGAGGATCGCGTAGAGGATGGCGTGTTTGACGTGATGGGTGCCGTCCAGGCCGATCGCCGGCAGGCCGTTCCAGACGCCCAAGTAGACGCAGATCGAGAGCGCGATGAAGACGAAGGCGAGCACGATGGCGAGATTTTTCATGGTCAGCTGATCACTCCGGTTTTAGCGAGGATGAGGCAGAGCGCGCCGAACAGCAGGCAGTACCAACCGAATGCGCGCA
>JBEPVY010000025.1:0-22213 GCA_041690835.1 Vulcanimicrobiota bacterium
CGCCGCCGTAGTAGAGCATCTCCGGCTTCGCCGCCGCGATCTTGAGCAGCAGCGATTTGAAATCTTGCGTGTTCTGGGCAAGGTGGTCTTGGGCGATGATCTTGCCGCCGAGTTTCTGGAAGTCGGCAGAGAAGACCGACGAGAGGTCGAGGCCGTAGGTCTCGTTGTCGTCGACGATGTAGGCGGTCTTAAACCCGAGGTGCTGGGCGAACGTCGCGCCGGCCGAGCCTTGGCGCGAATCGGTCGTGCAGGTGCGGAAGAACGAGTTGACCGGATTGGCGCGTCGCAGCGCGGCCGCAGCGGCGCCCAGGGTCAGACCATCGGCCGTCGCGGCCGGGCTGATCTGGGTGAGACCGGCGGCGTTGGTGACCGGGATCTGCGCCTTGCCGACGTTCGAGTTGTAAGGCCCGAGCATCGCGAGCACGTTCGGATCCGAGATGAACGTGCGCGCGTTGGTCACGCCCTGCTGCGGATTATGCACGCCCTGCACCGTATCGTCGAGCGGGTCGAGCTCGATCTTCAAGCCGCCGGGCAAACCCTTCGCGTTCGCCTGCTCGACTGCGAGGATGGCGCCGTTGAGGGTCGATTGTCCGACGGTCGAGTCGGTCCCCGAGAGCGGCAGGTCGATGCCGATCTTGATAGTGGTCCCGGTCGGTCCGGCGGAGCCACCGGCACAACCGGCAGCCAAAGCGAGGGCACAGACGGCCGCGGCCGCACGGAAGAGAGGGTGCAGTTGCATATCCGGGCGGATTGGCCCGCCCGGTGCGTCGCTCCTACCGACCGGCCTTTGGATCGTACGCGGGCAGTCGCCATCCGGGCCGTGCCGGCTTACCGCGAATCGGGCTTCCGACCGCCCACGCCCAAAGTCCGGCAAGATTGGCGATCGTGACGAACTGCCGGAATCCGAAGAACTCGAAGAGCGAGGCGGCCAGCAGCCGAAGCACGTCGCGAAATCGGTACGTGTTGAACGAGAGTTCGTCCAGGACCAGCGCGGCGACGCAGACCGCCAGCCCCAAAGCGAAGACCAGCGCCAGGAGCACGAACTGCGAAACGTACGACAGAAAGCCGAGATACGCCGCGACGAATCCAAAGGCGAACCCGAAGGTCAGCATCAGCGGGGCCAGCCACTCGCCGGCGATCAGATTTGGAAACGCCAACCAGCCTACCGTGCCGCTCGCCTCCGCCGCGAAGAGTCGGCGATGGATGGTGACGCATTCCGAGACGTGCCGATGCCAGGACAGTCGCTGACTCCAGAGCTGGCCGAAGGTATCCGGAACGCGCGTCCAGCAGACGACGAACGGCGTAAATGCGATCCGGTACCGACGCCGGTTCGCGCGCATGAAGTGGTGCACGCGCAAGGTCATCTCCATATCTTCCCAAATCGTGTCGGTCCGGTAGCCCCCGACCTCGATCAGGACGTCCCGGTCGTAGAGACCGCAGGCCCCCGAGACGATGCACAAGGCATTCATCGGAGCCCACCCGAGTCGGGATGAGAGAAACGCCCGCATGTACTCGAGCACCTGAAATCGGACGATCCAACGGGCGCTCAAGCGTCGGCGTACCAGACGACCGTCGACGAAATCGCAGTCGTTCGAGATCCCGATCGACGCACCGCTCACGACGGTCCGCGGATCTCGCGCGAATGGCTCGGCCAGGCATTGGATCGCGTCCCGCGAGTAGTGCGAATCGCCATCGCACGCGAAGATCAGCGGATAGCGCGCCGCATTGATGCCGGCATTGAGCGCGTCTGCCTTGCCGCCGTTCTCCTTGTCGATCACCCGCAGATTTGGGTGGCTCTTCGACTGGTATATTCTTCGGATCGGCTGCGTCGCGAGGCGCGTGCGATAGGCCTCGGGGAAGACCTCGAGCGCGAACCTCTCGCGAAGAAGTTCGAGGGTGGCGTCGTTCGAGCCGTCGTTGACCACGACGACCTCGTGCTCGCTGTAGCGCTGGTCGAGCAACGAGACGACCGTATCGAGGACGCTCTCGGCTTCGTTATATGCGGGTACCACCACCGTGACGGGCACTTCGAAGGGCGAGTAGAGATAGTGGATCGGATCGGCACGGTGAAGCCGCACGAATCGCGGCATGCGGAAGAGCGCGATGATCGACGTCGCCACGTAGACCAGATTGACCACGACGAAATACGCGAACAGCGCGACCTCGATGGTCAATATCACCTCGGCCGCGCTCATGCCTCGACTCGCATGCGCCCCATGGCACGTTCCACCGGGTGATCGTCAGCGATGTCGACGGCGTCTCGGACGATGTCGTACCGGCCATCCCCGGATCGCTCGGCCAGGACCTGCGCGAGGGCGTCGCGCCCGTAATCGTCTCCCACTTCCATCCGCGGGTCCCACCCCGGGAAGCAGCCGACGACCGCTTGAGCGGCACGATAACGGACCCATGCGTTCTCATCGGCCAACAGGCCGAGAAGCGCGGGGCGATCGTCCACGACGGCGATCGGGGCAAGCGCGCCGATGGCGGCGATCCGCACGAACGCGACGTCGCTGCGGAGAAACGGCCGGACGAGGTCGCGTTCTCGCGACGTCGCAAGGGGTGCGAGGGCACGTAGACCCGCCGCGACGACTTCCGGATCGGAGCGGTTCGCGAGGATGCCGCGTAACGCTACTCGTGCGACCCGCGGATCGGCGAAGATCAGATAGCGCACGACGCGTAGGACACGCTCGTTCGGTGCGCGCTCGACGGCGCGTGCGAGCGGACGCGAGATCGTCGCCGCCCCGAACTCCAGCAACACCTGTTGAACGCTACGGGCCTGCCAATCGGCGTGTCCGGCGATGGCGTCGGCGAAGGCGCCCATCCGTCGCGGATCGATCATGACGATCGCGCGCCAGGCCGCAAGCGAGACCTGGCCGTACCCGTCGTCGATCAGGCGTTCCGCAAGCGGGAGCGCAGCGCGCGAGCGCATCGTCCCGAGTGCGGTCATCGCGATCAGGCGACTGCCGGGGCCGCGATGGTGCGCGAGACGGATCGCTAGGGCTTCGAAACCCTGTGCGCCGGCGATCTTCTGCAAGGCCGCTTCGCGGGCCTCGCCGACGTGGAGCCGCACGAACTCGTCCCAGAGGTTGAGCACGATCGCGACCTCGCGACGCCGAAGCGGGATCGGGGTGCTCGGAGGCGTTCCGCTAAAGCGCTCGCTCCACGCATCGATCAGCCGGCGATTCCGCCGACGTCGCGCAACCGCACGGGCGCGCAGCACCAGCGCGTACCCCATCATCGCGAGCGCGAGGGCGAAGATCGACGCAGCGCTCCAGAGGACCGGGACGAGGAACCAGTTAGAGGCGGTAGCGGAGACCAAGTTGCCCGCCCGTTCGGGTGTAGAGCGCGCCCTGGCGCAACGACGAGAGCGACCATACGAACGCGAGCGGGCCGCCCATCCACTGCACGCCGCCCACACTTGCGCCGACGACGTTCGAGACGAGAACCCCGGCGCCGTCGTTCTCGGCCTCGCGCCCGTCCTGCACGGAGAAGGTCGCGGAGTTCCGATCGTCGGTTCCGTAGTAGCGCGTGAAGAACACCGAGCCGCCGAGCGAAGCGCCCGGCACGTCGGAGAGAAGCGTCGCGTTCAGCGCGTAGCCGGCACGATCGTGCTTCCAATATCGGTCGACCGTGAGGGTCGCCGTATCGACTCCGAGCGACGAATACGTCCGATGTCGCAGGCCGATCGCATAGCCCCATCCGCGGGCGAGCCGATGTTCGAGCGAGGCGAAGACCTCCGCTTGCGGTAGCACCACATGCGAGGGGCTGACGTCGACCTCGACGTTGACGAACGTGTTCGTGGAGGTCGGGGCGTAGAACCCGGCCAGATATCGCCGATCGGCGTGCCCGAACCGGGCGTCGTTGGCGGCGCCGGCGTAGATCGCTTCGCGCGCCGCGATGTGCCGCGCGAGCAAGACGTACTGCGATTGCCAGACGCCGCGGCCGTTGCTGAGCTGCTCGCTCGAAGCACCCGCTTCGAGGAGCGTATAGGGCGCTGCGGTCGCGACCGGCGCCGGCGTCGCTTCCGAGTGCGCGGCGGTGGCCGAAGCCAGCCCGAATGCGACCACCGCCGCAGCGGTGTAGACGATTCGCATCAAGCCGTATCCGTTACGAGAAGCGCCCGCTGCGCCGCGACGATGTCGCCGATGATCGTCCCGATCGCGGAGTCCTGCGGGCGAAAGCCCACCAGTGCGGAGATCTTCGTGATGTCCGGGATGCGCTTCATGATCTCTTCGAAGCCATCGCCATAGGCGCGGTCGAAGGGCGTGTACTCGATGGTCGAGGTCGATCCGGTCGCCGCGATGACGGCTTCGGCCAGATCCCGGATCGAGATCTCCGCCGGGTTTCCCAGATTGAAGACGTCCCCGACGGCCCGCGGCTCGTCGAGCAGAGCGGCGATCCCGCGAACCACGTCGCGCACGTGTCCGAAACAGCGCGTCTGCGCGCCGTCCCCGTAGACGGTGAGCGGTTCGCCCGCGAGCGCTTGGCGGACGAATCGCGGTAACACCATGCCGTACCGCGTCGATTGTCGCGGCCCTACGGTATTGAACAGACGGACCACGATGGCCGGCAGTCCGCTCTCGCGGTGGTGCGCGAGCGCCAACGATTCGTCGTAGGCCTTCGAGCACGCGTAGCTCCAGCGACCCTTGGTCGGCGAGCCGAAAGTGATCGGATCGTCTTCGTTCGACGGGAATTTTGTCGCGAGACCGTAGACCTCGGAGGTCGACGCGATCAGCGTCGGAACGCGCAACGGGGTCGCATGGCGCAGGACCATTTCGGTTCCCTTGACGTTGGCTTCGAGCGTCTTGAGCGGGCTCTCGATCACCAGCTTGAGCCCGATCCGCGCCGCCAGGTGCACGACCGCATCGCAACCGCGCATGGCTCGCGCGGTCACGTCGTCGTCGCAGACGTCGCCCTCGATCAGTTCGAAGCGTTCGTTTCCGAGCGCGCCGGCGAGATTTTCTCGGCTTCCGGTCGAGAGATCATCGACCGCGGTCACGTTCCAGCCGGCCGCCAGATACGCGTCGCTCAGGTGCGAGCCGATGAATCCGGCGCCCCCGGTGATCAGGATCTTCTTCACAGGGTGATCAATCTGGCAGCGCCGGGGCTGTCGTTGCTGGGAACGACGTTGCGCGTATCTACGATCGTGCGGGCCGTTCGTCCGACCCAGTCGTAGTCGATCTCCGTATGGGCCGCGAGCACCAGGACGCAGTCGGCCCCACGTACCTCGGCTCCGGTGAGCTCGCGCGACTCCAGCGGATCGCTCCGGCGCCGACCTTCCGAGATGGAGTCGGCCAGATCGTGCGTGACCGATTGACGGCGCTCGACTCGATCTTCGCGTAGATCGCGCCGAGGCGCGGGCGGCTGCTCGGCATCTTCGACTTTGAGGCGCGGGACGAATGCATCGTGATAGCGCACGGTCGCGCCCTTCGAGCGCAAGCGTTCGATGATCGCGATCGACGGGCTCATGCGGACGTCCTCGACGTCGGGCTTGTAGGCCACGCCCAGGACGAGGATGCGGGAGCCGCGTAGCGCTTTCGCTTCGTCGTTGAGCGCCTCGGAGACCAGGTCGACGACGTGATCCGCCATCGAGCGGTTGATCTGGTCCGCGATCGAGATGAGGCGCGGATAGAAACCGTACTTGGAAGCCGTCCAAGAGAGGTACTGCGGATCGATCGGGATGCAGTGACCGCCGACCCCCGGACCCGGATAGAACGGCATGAATCCGAACGGCTTGGTCGCCGCAGCCGCGATCACTTCGGACGTCTCGATCGCCAAAGAACGACAGAGCAGCGCCATCTCATTGGCGAGCGCGATGTTGACCGCGCGGAACGTGTTTTCCCAGAGCTTCGCGGTCTCGGCGACGCGCGTCGAGCTGACGCGATGGACGAATGGGACGATCCGCCCGTAGAGCGCCGAGGCGACCGCGGTCGAATCCACCGTCGTTCCGCCGACGATCTTCGGAATGTCGCGGATCTTATAGTCGGGATTGCCCGGATCGACGCGCTCCGGCGAAAAGGCGAGAAAGAAATCGCGATCGAGACAGAGGCCGCCCGCGCTCAAGAGCGGCAGCATGATCTCATCGGTCGTCCCCGGATAGGTCGTCGATTCCAGAACCACGAGTTGACCGTGGTGCAGGTGTCGGGCTATCTGTTCGGTCGCCGCGACGATGAACGAGATGTCCGGCTGAGCACCCGCCTCGAGCGGCGTGGGAACGCAGATGATCGCGCAGTCCGCATCTGCCAACGCCGCGAAATCGGTTTCGGCGCGCAACGAGCCTTCCTCGAGCAGCGGCGCGATCTCGTCGTCCGGGACGTCTCCGATATAGGAACGTCCTTCGCGAAGCGCGCCCACCCGGGTCTCGTTGATGTCGATACCGACGGTCGGGAACCGCTTCGCGAACTCGACGGCTAGCGGAAGGCCGACGTATCCGAGACCGATCACGGCGATCCGTGCGGTTCCGGTCTCGATCTTGTGGAGCAGGCCCGTTCGCGGAGAGCCGTCGTGGGGCAACGCCCCCGCTGAGGGCGCCGAAAATAGCGGGTCGGGAGAGTGGGTCACTTGTGCGCCTTTACATGGGTCACCCGGCGAGTCGGTCCTACGCAGATTACCCGTACCCACGCGTCAAAATGCGTTAAGGCGTGCTAAGACTTCGCTCAGAGGAGTACTTGGAGGCGGAGCAACCGGCCATTGGCTGGCGGCCGAAGTGGTGCGCTAATCGCTTCCCGAGGACGCCTAGGCCGCCGGGTCGCTGGTACTCGCGGCTCCGGTCTCGATGTGTCCGGCGAAACGCTGCCGGAATTCGTCGTTTCCACTCACCGAGAGGGTGAAATCGTACCAGTGCGCGCTCTTCTCCAGGTTCGCGACGATCTGGGCGCTCGCGGACGGTCCTAGCACCTTGACCGTGTCCGGTGCGCCATACGCGTTGTCGTGGATGACGACGTGCGTCTTGGCGTTCGTCCGCTCGATCAGCGAGAAGACGGCGCGCCCCGCTCTGTCGGCGCTCATCCGGATCTCGACCGGCGCGGATGCGACGGCATTCGTGCCCTTGAAGCGACGATGGAACCCGTTCGGACCGTACACGAGCAGGTCGTAGTCGGCGCCGGGCGCGATCGCCCACGTTTCGACCAAGGTCTTGCCCGCGCCGACCGTATAGCGACGCGGCGCGAACGCGGTCCTCGCCTGATAGACGTAGAAGCTGGCGCCCGCCGTTCCGCTGTTCTGGAGCAACATCGTGAAGCCGCTCTCGCCGAGGACGCCGTCCACGAAGAGCTTGTACGGCAAGGGACGCGCCGGACGCACGCCGGGCTCGGGGGTCGGCACCGACGGCGATGAGGTCGCGGGCACGGTCGGGCGCGCGAGCGTCTTGCATTGCGTATCCGCGAGCGCCCGATAGGCCGAGGTGTTCGGGAGCGACGGCAGTTTCGCGTCGGGCTTGCTGAAATCGAAGGCCGAGGTGAGGTCGCCGCTGACCTCCCGACGCCAGGCGGTGAGGTTGGGCTCGTGCACGCCGAAGCGGGTCTCGCAGAACCGGATCAGCGAGGTGTGATCGAAGACCTGCGAGCACACGAAGCCGCCCTTGCTGAACGGCGAGACGACCGTCATCGGCACGCGCGGCCCGAGGCCGTAAGCCAACCCATCATCGGTGTAGAGCGGGTGGTGGTTCGGATCCACGTAGGTGTGGATCTCACCTTCGGTGCTGACGGTACTGCGACCGTTCTTGTTCGAGGTGGGCGGCTGCGGCGGCACGACGTGATCGAAGAAGCCGTCGTTCTCGTCGTACATGACGAAGAGCGCGGTCTTGCTCCAAACCTCAGGATTCGAGGTCAGCGCATCCAGGATGCGCGCGGTGTAGTCCGCGCCGTAACCCGGCGTGTATCTGGGATGCTCCGAGAAGACGGCCGGCGGGAGCAACCACGAGACCTGGGGGAGCTTGTTCTCGCCGACGTCCCTACGCAGATCGTCGAGCGTGCGCCGCGACATGCCGCGCTTCTGCAACGACGAACCTTGCGGCGCGTTGCGGAACTGCTTGAAGTTCGCGAGGACATTGGTCCCGAAGTTGCCGTTGACCTCGTCGGTATAGTCCAGCCCTTGTTGGTAGATCTGCCAATCGATGCCGGCCGCTTCGAGACGTTCCGGAAAGGTCGTCCAGGTGAGCGGGGCGAGAGCGGGCGCGTCCACGACATCGTTGTTGTCGAGCAACGGGCCGCCACCGGATCCGGTCGGATCGATCATGCCGGTCATCAGATAGGTGCGATTCGGATGCGTCTGCGACGGGATCGAACAGAAGTAATTATCGCAGACCGTGAACGCGTCTGCGAGCGCGTAGTGGAACGGCAGATCTTCGCGCGTATGGTAGCCCATCGTCATGTCGGTCTTGTTCGGCGGCCACTGGTCGTGCAAGCCGGCATTGAGCGCGCGCTGGGTCTTGACCCACGAGTGGTCCAGGTCGCCGACGCACTGCGCGCTGGTCGAGGTCGTATCCAAGCGGAAAGGCGTGACGATCGCCGACGGATCGCCCTTGCGCGGTTGATGCCAGACGGGCGACCCGTTCGGCAGATCGATCGCGAACCGGTCGCCGTGCCCGCGCACCCCGCGCAACTGCCCGAAGTAGTGGTCGAACGAGCGGTTCTCTTGCATGAAGATCACGACGTGCTCGATGTCGCGGATCGTGCCGGTCCGCGAGGCCGCCGGAATAGCGAGTGCGCGCAAGATCGAGGCCGGCAAGAGGGTCCCGGCGGCGACGGCACCGGCCGAGGCGGCGGTGAGCGTCAGGAAGCGACGGCGGTTCTGCATCCGCGAGCCTTCTTCGAGCGCCGACAAGGCGCCTTGAGCGGGGCGGATGAAGTTCCGATTAGACGGCGTCGAGCTCGCGGACGGCCGCGGCGTTGAAGTAGGCTGCCTTCGGATGATGCATGACGATCGCGGCGGTCGACTGTTCGGGCATGATCTGGAAGCCCTCGGTCAGACCGACGCCGATCGCGGCGGTCGCGTTCAGCAGCGCGAAGGCGGTCTCGTGTTGCGAGAGGTCCGGGCAGGCGCCGTAGCCCCACGAGTAGCGCTTTCCGGTCTCGTCGCCGAGCCCGAGTTCGCGCCGGATCCTGCGATGCGACCACTCCGCCAGCGCCTCGGCAGATTGGACCGAGAAGCCGTGCAGAAAATACGATTCCGTATAGTCGCCCGAGGCCTGCAGCGCGTCGGTTCGTTCCGACGCGCGGGTTCCGGCGGTGACCACCTGGATCGCGATCAGATCGCTCGCGCCACCCTCGAGCGGTGCGCGCAGGTAGTCGGCCAGACAGAGATGCTCGCCGCCGATCTGACGGCTGAAGCGGAAGCGCGCGACTTCGCGCTTGCGATCTTCGAGATCGTAGACGATCACGTCGTCGCCTTCGCCGGCGGCCGGGAAGTAGCCGTAGACGATGCGCGGCTGGAGCAGATCGCCGGTCAAGGCCATCGCCTGATAGCGTTGCAAGCGCGGCTCGAACTCCTCGCGCACCAAGCGGTCGAACTCGGCACCCTTGGTGTTGGACGCGCCCCACGAGAGACGGTAGAGGCTCTTGAGATCGAAGCACGGCCAGAGCGCGCGGAGGTCGATATCGCGCAACGTGCGCGGTCCCCAGAACGGCGGCTCCGGGACTGCGGCCAGATCGCTCTTGACCTCCGACGTGGTGACCGCCGGGCCGCGTTCCGGTTTGGGTTCGCGCGCGCGGTCGCGCTGCTTGAACGCTTCGCCGCGCATCTTCTCCATGAAGGCTTCGCGTGCGCCCGCATCTGCGGTCAGCCGGTCCATGATGTCGAGACCTTCGAAGGCGTCCTTCGCATAGAACAGGCCCGGGCCGAAATAGCGTTCGCCTTCGTCGAGCAACGTGATCCGCCGGCCGAAGTCGCGGTTGATGGCGGCGCCGCCGACGATCACCGGGAACTGCAGACCGCGCGCGTCCTGTTCGTGCACGCAGATCGGCATCTGCTTGCTGGTCGAGACGAGCAGGGCCGAGAGCCCGATCGCATCCGCGCCGACTTCGACGGCCTTCTCGAGGATCACGTTCATCGGCACTTGCTTGCCGAGGTCGTGGACCGTATAGCCGTTATTGGTGAGGATCGTGTTGACCAGGTTCTTGCCGATATCGTGGACGTCGCCGAAGACGGTGGCGAGCACGACCGTGCCTTTGGTGGTGCCTTCTTTGCGTTCCAAGAACTGCTCGAGGTGCGCGACCGCGCGCTTCATCACTTCGGCCGACTGCAATACGAACGGCAGGATCAACTCGCCTGCGCCGAACTTGTCGCCGACGTCTTTCATGGCGGGTAGGAGTATCTCGTTCAGCACGTCGACCGGGGAACGTCCGAGCAACGCCTCGTCGATCTTGGCTTCGATACCGTCTTTACGACGACGCAGGATCGCGTTGTGGATGCGCGTCTCCACCGGAAGCGCGGCCTCTTCGTCGACACTGGTCGCGCTCTCGACGGTGACGTTCTCGAATCGCTCGATCAGATGCTGCAGCGCATCCGGATGCCGGTTGAAGATCAGGTCGTCGCAGAGTCCGCGTAGCTCCGTATCGATCTCGGCGTACGGCGTGATCTCTTGCGGGTGCACGAGGGCGCAATCCAGTCCCGCGTCGACGCAGTGATGCAGGAAGGTCGAGTTGAGCGCGGCGCGTGCGGCCGGCTTCAAGCCGAACGAGACGTTGCTGACGCCAAGCGAGGTGAGCACGCCGGGCAGCTCTCGCTTGATCAGCCGGATGCCCTCGATCGTCTCGACGGCCGAGTCGGCGAACTCCGCGTCGCCGGTCGCGAGCGTGAAGGTGAGATCGTCGAAGATCAGGGCGCCGGCCGGAATGCCGTACTCGCCGACCACGATGCCGTGGATACGCTGCGCGACCTCGAGCTTGCGCTGCGCCGTCTTGGCCATGCCGACTTCGTCGATGGTGAGCGCGACCAAGGCCGCGCCGTGCTCCTTGGCGAGCGGCACGACGATATCCATCTTGGCGCGGCCGGCTTCGAGGTGGACCGAGTTGACGATCGCCCGGCCCGGATAGTTCTGGAGCGCGACTTCGACGACCGACGGTTCCGTCGAGTCGATCATCAGCGGGACTTCGATCGATTGCGCGAGCTTGCGCACGACCTCACGCATCTGCACGTCTTCGTCGACGCGCTCGGTCAATGCGACGCAGATGTCCAGGACGTGCGCGCCGCCCTCGACCTGTTCGCGCGCGACCAGTCCGATCGTATCGTAGTCGTCGGCGAGCAGCAGGCGCTTCATCTTGCGCGAGCCTTGCGAGTTGATGCGCTCGCCGACCAGCAACGGACGCGGTTCCTGATCGAGCGCGACGCCGGTCATGGCCGACGCCGCCCACTGCAACGGTTTCGGCGTCGGCGTGCGACCGCGAACGCCCTCGCTCTCGAGCTTGTCGATCTGCGCGCGGATCGCGCGGATGTGCGCGGGCGTCGACCCGCAGCAACCGCCGACAACATTTACGCCGAACTCGCGCACGAAGTCGGCCAGTTCGCCGGCCAACTCGTCGGGCGACTCGGGGTAGATGGTCTCGCCCTTCGGGCCCATCAACGGCAGCCCGGCGTTCGGGATGACGCTCACGTACTGCGCGGAGTTCTCGGTCAGATAGCGCATCGAGTCGCGCATCTGGGCAGGACCGGTCGAGCAGTTCAAGCCGACGATCTCGACGTCGAGCGAACCCAGGATCGCGCAGATCGCGGCGACGTCGGTCCCGAGCAACATCCGACCCTCGGTGATCAAGGTCGGCTGGGCTTGGATCGGAACGCGCTTGAGACCCTTGGCGAACTCGCGATGGATGCCGGCGATGGCGGCCTTGAGTTCGAGGATGTCTTGCATCGTCTCGAGCAGCAGCACGTCGACACCGCCCTCGATCAGGGCCCGTGCCTGCTCGCCGTAGAGCGCGGCCAGCTCTTCGTAGGTCACCTTCGAGAGGGACGGATCGGAGGACGAGATGAGCATGCCGGTCGGGCCCATCGAACCTGCGACGAAGCGCGGCCACTCGGGCGTCGAGAACTTGGCGGCGGCCGCACGCGCGAGTTGCGCGGCCCCGAAGTTGACTTCGTAGGTCTTAGCGCCGAGGCCGAACTCGTCGAGCTTCAGCCGCGATGCGGTGAACGAATCCGTCTCGACGACGTCGGCGCCGGCCGCGAAGTAGGTCTCGTGAACGGTTTGGATGACGTCGGGGCGCGAGAGGACGAGCGCCTCGTAACAGCCGAGATAGCGCTCACCGCCGAAGTCTTCTGCGCGCAGTTCCATCGCCATGAGCTCGGTGCCCATCGCTCCGTCATAGACCAGGACTCGCTCTGCGACGCGTTTGAGGTAGTCGGACAATTCGTTCATCTCGCTTTTTCGATGGCGACGATCGGACGACAGCGGATCTCTCCGACGACGCGCCCAGCCCGATTATACAGTACCGGGCGGGCGAACGAGGCGAGTTTGGTCACTTGGGCCGGGTCGAGCAGGCCGAGCGCCCGCAGGGCCGCGATGGTCGAAGGGGCGCGGCCGCGCGAGGCCCCGTCGATGACCTTGGTCGCCAAGCCGATCCCCTGCGGGACGGCCGAGACCACGTGGACGCCTTCGGCCCCGGACTTACTGGCGATCGCTCCGGCGCCCGCGCGCATCAGCGCGGCGTCGAACTCGCCCGTGCCGCTGACGTAGTCCGGGAAAGCGATCATGGCGTCGCGCACGATCCCAAGCGCGGCCGCGTCGGCATCCGTGACGCCGTGCAGGGTCGCAAAGCGTGCGAACGCCAGCGCCGCGCGCCGGAGGGGAGTCGCATAGACCGGGATGCCGCAGCCGTCGATGCCGACCGGCCAGCGGCTCGGGTCGTCGCCACTCATGCGCGCGCAGAAGGCGAGGATGTCGCGCTGCACCGGATTCGTCGCATCCAGATAGGTCGCCGGATCGGCCCCGACGAGCTTGCAGAGCGCGAGGATGCCGGCGTGCTTGCCCGAGCAATTGTTGTAGAGCGCGCTCGGCGCCAGCCCCGCGCGTTGGAGCGCATGCGAGGCCGCCTCGTTGTACGGCAGATGCGTCCCGCACTGCAAGTCGTCGATGCTCGCGCCGATCTTGCCCAGGATCGAAGCGACCGCTTCGATGTGAAACGGCTCGCCGACGTGGGATGCGGCCATCACGGCGATCTCGCTCTGCGAGAGTCCGAACGCTTCGCGCGCACCCGCCGCGATCACGGCGGCGGCGATGAGCGGCTTGGCGCTCGAACGCAGGAAGACGGGCGCGTCGATGTCGCCGACGGCGAGCAGCACGCGACCGGAATCGTCGGTAGCGCAGGCCGCGACGCGATGCACGGACTCGACGAGGTCACCGCGAGTGACCTCGACAAGCGGTTCTCCGGATGGCGCTTGCGGCTGTTGCGAGATGGGCTTTCTACTTAGACGGGCGCGACGAGCGAAGGCTCGACGATGTTGGCTTCCTGATCGGCGAAGACCGGATTGCTCAGATAGCGCTCGCCGGTGTCGCAGCCGATCGTGACGATCGTCTTGCCTTTCGACTCGGGGCGTTTGGCTACTTCCAACGCCGCCCAGATGTTCGCGCCGGCCGAAATTCCGATCAGCATGCCTTCTTCTCGGGCCGCCCGACGGGCGGTCGCGATCGCATCGGCGTCGGTCACCCGGATCACCTCGTCGTACAGGTCCGTGTCCAGGATCGACGGGATAAAGCCGCCTCCGATGCCTTGGATCTTATGCGGGCCGGGCTTACCGCCCGAGAGCACGGGCGATGCGTCGGGTTCGACCGCGATGATCTTCACGCCGGGTTTCCGCTCTCTTAACAGGCTGCCCGCGCCGGTGATGGTGCCGCCCGTTCCGACCGCCGCGATGAAGATGTCGACCGTCCCGTCGGTATCGCGAAAGATCTCTTCACCGGTCGTGCGGCGATGGATCTCGACGTTGGCCGGATTGTCGAACTGCTGGGGCATGAAGTAGCGGGCCGGATCCGAGGCATGGATCTCTTGAGCCTTGCGGATGGCACCGGGCATGCCCTCGGGACCCGGTGTCAGCACGACCTGCGCGCCGTAGGCGCGGAGCAGGTTGCGACGCTCGATGGTGGCCGTCTCGGGCAGCGTGAGAATGATCGGGTAGCCCTTGGCCGCCGCGACGAAAGCAAGCGCGATGCCGGTGTTCCCGGAGGTCGGCTCGACGATGGTCCCGCCCGGACGCAGACGCCCGTCGCGCTCGGCGGCCTCGATCATGGCGACGCCGATGCGGTCCTTGACCGAGCCGGCCGGATTGAACGACTCCATCTTGACCAGGACGGTCGCGCCGGTGCCCTTCGCGAGGCGCGGCAGCTTGACCAGCGGGGTGTTGCCGAACGTATCGGCCAGGTTCTCGTAGACTCTCATGCCCGCATAACCCCGGGCACGTCCGAGGCGTTGCGAGGCGCGCATCGAACGGATGTTCGTCGTGTTTTCCCTCGTCGAGAAGTCGCTCTACGTCGCCGACCTGGATCTCTGGGTCGATTCGATGCGGGCGCGCGAACGCGGCTACGTCTCGCACGGGCACAGCGATCACGCCCGCGAGCATCGCACCGTCGTCGCGACGCCGAACACCGCGGCCATCTGCCGCGTGCGCTTTTCGAAGCGCTCGCAGAAGCCGGTACAGACCTCGTTCCTCGAACATCGCCCGCCGCGGCCGCCCTGCGTCTTCGAAGAGCGCGGCATGAACGAGCCGTGGGATGAGGGCGAACATCGTCTCACGCTGTTCTCGGCCGGGCACGTGCTCGGCAGTTCGCAGTTGCTGGTCGAAGGCGAACGCGGGCGCTTCGTCTATACCGGCGACTTCAAGCTCGCACCCTCGCTCACGTGCGAACCGCCCGAGGTCAAGCCCTGCGATGTGGTCCTGATGGAGTGCACGTTCGGGCGCTCGCACTACGTCTTTCCGCCGAAGGACGAACTACACGCCGAGATGATCGCGTTTGCACGGCGCGCGCTCGAAGAAGGCGGCGTGCCGATCTTCTACGCGTACTCGCTCGGCAAGGCGCAGGAGGCGATGGCGATCCTGGGCGGCGCGGGCCTGCCTTTGACGGTGCATCCGTCGGTCGCGGCTATCTCCGACGTGTATGTGGCGCAGGGTGTCGCGTTGCCGCCGTATGCGTGCTACGACGAGACGAGCTACGTCCCGGAGAGCGTCCTGATCTGGCCGCCATCCGGGCGCGGGCTGCCGCGCGCGCTGCGCAATCGCCACAAGCGCACGGCCATGTTGACGGGCTGGGCGCTCGACCGGAGCGCGACCTTCCGCTACGGCGCCGACCGAGCGTTCGCGCTCTCGGATCACGCCGACTATCCTTCGCTCTTGCGCTACCTCGAGCTCGCGCAGCCGCGCAAGGTCTTGCTCAACCACGGCTTCAAAGACTTCGTCACCCGCGTTCGCGCCGCCGGCTTCGACGCCGAATATCTGGAGGAACATGCTCAGCTTGCGCTCTTCTAGCTCCGCTCTGCTGGCGGTCGTACTGATCGGCGCGACGCCCGCGCCGGCACCGACGCTCGATCAGACGCTTGACGCGATCTCCGCATTCGCCCCGATCGCTCTCGCGCGCCAGGGCGCGCCCGGTATGTCGGTCGCGATCGTGGACGCATCCCATACCCTGCGAATCGTCACGATCGGCTACGCGAACCTCGAGACCCGGACGCCGGTCACACCCGGCACGCGCTTCGGGATCGGCTCGATCACCAAGTCGTTCACCGCCGGCGCTCTGCTCCAGTTGCGCGACGCGGGGCGCTTCGACGATGCCCTCCCGCTGACGCACTATCTGCCGTGGTTTTCCATCCACACCAAGTACCGCGCGATCACGCCGCACGATCTCTTCTCGCACACGAGCGGTCTACCGGACGGCGGGCTCTCCAGCGGCTATGCGGGTATCGCCGCCTTGCGCGATTGGGATACCGGCTACGCGCCCGGCACGCATTGGTCGTACTCGAACGTCGGCTACGACACCCTCGGTGCGGTTCTCAAGACGCTCGAGAAGAGCGACTATCACAGCATCATCCAACGGCGCATCTTCGACCCGCTCGACATGACGCACACGACCACGCAGTGGTCGCCCGAGACGCTCGCGGACGCCGCCACCGGCTACACGTACGCCACCGACGACCGCCCGACGCCGCCGGTAGATCCGCGTTTGGTGGTGACGGCGACCACCCACTACGTCGACCCGGCCGGTTCGATCCTCTCGACGCCGGGGGATATGGCGAACTACATGCGCTACATCTTGAACGGTGGCGTCGGCCCACACGGACGCCTGCTCTCCGCCTCGAGCTGGCATCTGCTCACTTCGCCTGCGATCACCGACGGTAAAGAGATGGGCGCCGGCGGCAAGGGCATGTACGGACTCTACGGCTACGGCCTGGCCGATCAGCGCGTCGCCGGCGACCAACTGGTCGGCCACACCGGCGGCGTGCTCTCGTACACATCGTGCATGCAGCTGGACCTGACCCGCGGCTACGGCGTGATCGCGATGAGCAACCTTTCGTATGCAGGTCCGCGCCCGTGCGCGATTGTGACGTATGCGATCAAGGCGCTACGCGCATATGCCGAGGGCAAGCCGCTCCCCACGATTCCCAAAGCCGACGACCCGCTCCACGTGAAGGCCGCAGCCGACTATGCCGGCTCGTATGCGCTGCACGGCGGCACGACCCGCTTCACCGTAGCGGCGAAGGGCGATCGCGTCACCCTCACGGATGCGAACGGGACCTACGCACTCTACCCGCAGGGCGACGATTCGTTCTGGGTCGACAGCCCCGCGTACGCGCGCGAATCGCTGCAGTTCTCGCGGGATGCGAAAAAGAACGTCGTCGAAGCGTTCTGGGGCGCCGACTGGTACCTCGGCAAAGGCTACGTGGGTCCGACGACGTTCGCGTATCCGAAGCTCTGGGATACGTACACCGGTCACTACGTCGCGATCGACGCCGAAGGCTATCTGGGCGACGTCCGCGTGATCGTGCGTAAGGGAAAGCTGATCTACGACGACGGCACGCCGCTCGTCTCGCTCGGCGGCAACTATTTCCGCCCGAGCAACACTACCTGGAGCCCCGAACGCATCCGCTTCATCACCGTCGTGGGCGGAAAGTCACAAGCCCTCGCAACGCCCGGCGGCGTGATCTTCCGAACGGACGAACCGTAGCGTCTAGTCGACGCCGATGTCCCAGAGCATGCCGAGGTCCTTCTTGGCAAGCGACCTGAAAGCGATCAGCGTCTCGGTCGAGTCGATGCCTTCGAGGGCGGCCAGATGGTCGGTCACAAGATCGTTGAGCTGGTCGTGCTCTTTCACACGGGCGATCGCGACCAGATCGAACGGACCGGCGACCGAATAGACCTCGGCGATACCCTCGATCTGCAAGAGCCCGTCAGAGACCGCCTTCATGTGACCGCGCTCGACGTTGAGGAGAATGAAAGCCGTAACCATGACCATCCCGCTTCGCGCCGCCGCCGCCTTGACCCGCTTGTTCTTCTACTCCTGCTCAGGAAGATCCAGCAAGCGGACTACGACGTTCGTGCCGAGACCGAGCACTACGGGCGACTTCCACCACGCGTGCGGATCGCCCGATCCATGTCGTCCAAAGAGACGGTAAGTCAAGCCTGCCTAGTGGTGGAAGCGGGCTTCGCGTTCGGCGCGGATTCGCTCGGCTCGTTCGGCGGCGTCCGGGATGTTGGTCCGCTTCTTGTTCTGGGCGGCGGAGCGTAGGCGCGCGACGCCGATCGAGAAGAGCAGGGCGATCGCGAGCAGTGCGAGTGGGAGGCGGAGGCCGATCGGGAACGCGGCTGCGCTTGCCAAGACGACGGCGAAGAGCGCCAGGAGCGTCTCCCACTTCTTCATCGTAACGACCGCAACGCGTCGAGGATCGCGCCCGGGCCGACGGTCGTGCCGCCGCAGAACGGGAAGTCCAGCTGGACGGTCAGCCAGAAGAGCGTCGCAAGCGCGGTCGCCAGCACCAGCGTAAGCCCGAGCTGGAAACCGAGATGTTCGTGGTAGCCGAAGAACGTGATCGCGAGCAGCAGCATCGAGAGTAGGATGAGCGCGAACCAGATCTCGAGCGGGATGGTCGGGCCGCCGGCTTGCAGCCGATCGCCGCGCAGATTCTCGAGCGCCGCCAACTGCACGTAGAAGTCGCCGCGAACCGTCGGATCTGCCGGCTTGGCTTGCGTCTCCAGGCGCGCGAGGATCGCCGTCGTCTTCTCGCTCCCGGCGCCGCCGCAGAGCAACGGCCAATCGTCGGTGACGACCGAGTTCGCATAGTCGCGGAGCAATCCGAGCTGCGTCGGCGCGACGTCGCGCGAGAGCAGACGGATCGCGGCCGCCTCGCCGTTGACGTGCGTGCGCGTCAGGTTGACGTTCAGCCACAGATTCGCGACGACGAACGTGAAGAGCAAGGCCGTCAGCGCCGCAAGCGCGGTCGACCAACCGGCCATCACCGGCTGCGTCATCGCGACGCCGGCGCGACCCAGGAGTGCGCGCGCGACCAGCAGGCCACCGATCGCGTACGCGTAGTACGCGAGCAGGACGAGCACGTAGGCGATGGCCTCGGGCAGTTCGGTGAGGGTGTGGATCAAGGAAGCCCCATCATGAGATGAGGCTTCGCAGGGGGTGTCGGTGGTCCCTCGACTACGGTCGCTGCGCTCCCTACGCTCGGGATGACACGGAAGGAACGCGGCGCCCCCCTACGACTGTTGGTTATTTGCCGGTGAACTTGGCGGTGCGCTTTTCGTTGTAGGCGGCGATGCCTTCTTTGGCGTCGCTGCTCTTGAAGAGCAACGACTGCAGTTCGCGCTCGAGCGCGAGACCCGCCTCGAGCGGGAGTTCGGCGCCTGTTTGGACGGCCCGCTTGATGTGCGCGACCGCCATCGGGGCCTTGTTCGGCGTGCAGAACTGCTTGGCGTAGGTCAACGCCTGCTCGCGGAACGAGGCGCCATCGCCTTCGTAGATGTCGCTGATGATGCCCCAGTCCATCGCCTGTTCGAACGAGAACGTCTTGCCGGTGATCATCAGTTCGATCGCGCGCGGCTTGCCGACCAAGCGCGCCAGGCGCTGGGTACCGCCCGTGCCGGGGAGCACGCCGAGCGCGACTTCCGGCAGGCCGATCTTGCCGGCGTCCTTGCGCGCGATGCGCAGGTCGGCCGCCATCGCGATCTCCAGGCCGCCGCCCACGCAATGGCCGTTCAGCGCCGCGATCACGAGCTTGGGCGTTTGCTCCAAGCGCAAGAGCGTCTCGTTTGCGTGCAGGCAGAACATGTACTTGAACTCGGGCGTCACGTTGTTGAGCATCGCGATGTTGGCGCCCGCAGAGAAGAACTTCTCGCCCTTGCCGGTGATCAGGATCACTTCGACGTCCGCGTCGAAGCGCGCGTCCAAGATCGCTTCATCGAGCTGACGCATCATCTCGTGGGTGTACGTGTTCGCGGGCGGATCGTCGATCTCGACGACGCCGACGTGGCCCTCTTTGAAGAAGTTGATGACGCGCTTGCCGTCAAACGCGCGAGCCTCGCGACCGAAGGGCGTCGCTTGAGTCGTTCCGTTGCTGCTCATACTGGTTCTCTCTCTTGAAGATGCGATGCGGATTTAGGCGAGGTTGCCCTTGGGCGCGATCCAATCGGGATTCTTGAAGAATTCGGCCAGGATCGCGTCGTCGCCCGGCGTCGGGAGGACGGTCGGCGCGTAGGCCCGCCATTCGTCCTCGGTCATGCGGCGGCCGTCCGCGCTCCAGCGCTCCGAGGCGTGCGCGCCGATCGCGCGGTTGAACCGGATGTCCGGCACGTAGAACTTCGTCTCGCTGACGTTGACTTCGTTGACGCGGTCGACCGTCTTGGAGATCTCCTCGTAGAACTGTTCGCGCGCCCGCTCGTTGAGATGCTCGCGATCGGCCACGTCGCCGGTCTTGTCCTCATCGACGCGACCTTTGATGCCCCACGCGTAGGCCCACTGCGCCGACCCGGAGTGGTCCGTCCCGAACAGATCGAGCGAACCCGAGATCCATTTGTTGTAGTACTTCTGCTGCATCGGCACGGGGATGATGCCGGCCTTGGCGATGCGGCGCAGGCCCGTGATGCCGGTGCCCATGTGGAAAGCTTCTTCTTTGAGCATCGGGCCCATCGAGCGCGCGAGCGGTGCGAAGCCCGAATGCGAGAGCATCGTGAGCTGGAACTTGCCGTCGCGATCCATGAAGTTGGTGTAGGCGAAGAAATCCAGCCAGTTGGTGACGTCGTCGTTGAACGCGTTCAACAGACGGTTCTTCTTGCCGAAGGCGCGACGCTCGAGCATCTTCTGGGCTTCGATCTTGCCCTCGCTGCCGAACTGGTCGATCAACAAGTGGCACATCTGAAAGCCGTGCCGGGTCTCCTCGACCATGATCCGGATCAGCGATGCGAGATCGTATTCCGAAGGCGCGTTGCCGACCAAGAAGCGCTGTTGCTCGTTCGAGGCGAACTCGGTGTCGCCCTGATAGACGACCATGTTGAGGACCGCGTCGCGCATGCGCTGGTCCGGGATCTCCATCAGCTTATCCCAACGGCGATCGCCCTTGAAGTCGCCGAAGTATATCTCGTCCGTCGCAAGCTCGCCGTACTTGGCCTCGAACTGGTAGCCCGGCATGTACCGGTCGATCAGCTCGCGATCGAGCCCGATGTCCGATTGCCACGCTTTGAGCAGGTCCATCCAGTCGTCGAACGTAGAAATGCGGGTCATCGGGGTTCCCTTTCGCCGTATGACGAAAAATCGCGGTATCGTGAGAATATCGTTATGCTAGCCCCGTCCGCCCGGAGGTGTCAAGCCCGGTGAACCGCCCCGTCACACGCCCGAACTCGTTCATCTTCACGCTCTACGGAGACTTCGTCCATCGGACCGAGGGCGGCGATGCGGCGATCTGGATCGGGAGCCTGGCCCGGCTGATGGCCTCGTTCGGGATCTCCGAGCCGGCCGTTCGCCAGGCGGTCTCACGGATGTCCCGGCAGGGGTGGCTCGAAGCGACCCGGCGCGGGAATCGAGCCTTCTATACGGTAACCGGGCGCGGCCGCCGGCGGATCGAGCTGCTCAGCCCGCGTATCTACGGGCCGGTCGTCGACTGGGATGGGCGCTGGCGGATGCTCACCTACAGCGTCGCCGAGACCAAGCGCGAACGGCGCGACCGTCTGCGCAAGGACCTGAGCGTGCTCGGCTGGGCGCCCCTGTCGGCTTCGACCTGGATCTCGCCGAGCGACGCGCTCGACGACGCGCGCGACGCGGCCGAGGCTGCCGGGGTGCTGGCCGAGATCGATCTCTTCGTGGGCGAGTATCGGGGGCCACGCTCGGATCGGGAACTCCTCGAGCGTTGCTGGGACCTCGGCGCGATCGCGGCCGCGTATGAAGAGTTCGTGGCGCGCTACCAACCTCGCCTCGACCTGGAGCGGGCCGCCTCGACCTTCGACGACGAGGCCGCCTTCATCGAACGGATGTGGCTGGTCCACGATTTCCGCAAATTCGCCTACGTCGACCCGGGCCTGCCGAGCGAGCTGTTGCCCGCGCACTGGCAGGGGAACGTGGCGGCCGCCCTTTTCCGCGAGTACTATGCCGAGATCGCCGCCAAGTCGGCGCGCTTCTTCGAAGGCGTCTTGGACCTCGGCCGGACCTGAGATATTGCCGAGAGGCCAGCGCACCCCCTCAAACGAACAGGTCGGCGCTATGCCCACCAGACTGATAATCTCCCTCGCGATCGCCGCACTCACGCTCGCTGCCTGCAACGGCAAGGGAGTGGACCCGAACGCGCTCGTCACCGCCGCACCGACCGCCGTTCCGACGGCGACGACCTCCACCGTCACGGCACGGTATCAGGGCACCTTGCTCTACAACCAGCCGATCGAGTTGCACGCCAACTCGGGCACGGATACCGCTCCGCAGGCCGGTGCACTGATCGCGACCGTGAATACGGATCCGAGTACGCTGCCGACCGGCGGCCAGGCGATGTTCACCGGATTGAATCCGGTCGCGACGTACTGCTGGGTGTACCACTATACGACGCCTGCACCGGTTCAGATCGTCACCGCGCAAGTCTGCACGAGCAGCTGGGCCAACGGATTCACGCTCGGTTCGTAGTCGTTCCGTTTCGAGATATGAAGAGGGCGCGGATCACACGATACGCGCCCTCTTGCGTTTATACGTAGCGTGCGAGGCGTTGGTGCTGTCTAGTATACAAATATACGAGCCCACGACTCGGACGCCTATATC
>JBEPVY010000026.1:0-22071 GCA_041690835.1 Vulcanimicrobiota bacterium
GCACACGCTTGCGGTCGGCACCTATCACCTGGTCGTCTATAACACCTATCGAACCAACGTCGGACAGACGGTCAACTCCGCCAACGACACCTCGCCGTACTCCAATCTGGACGGCGGATACGTGACGGTCACCGCGGGTCAAATCACCAACGTCCAAGCGATCCACGACTAACAGACGATACCATGGGCACAGCAAACGAACTCGGGCGGGCGCGCGAGTACGTTCTGAGCGGGAACTACGGTCTGGCAGTCGATATCCTCTCCGACTGCGAGGACTGGAAAGCTCCTCTCAACGAACCGGCGCTGCTCCTACGGGCTGAAATCGCGTTACGACGCGATCCGGTCTCGGCGTTGGAACTCCTCGCACGAGTCAACGATCTCTTCGTCACCCCCGAAGGACGCTTCGGCTACTACCTCACCTCCGGCAAAGCGTACGCCCACAGCCGCAACCTGGATGCGGCGGGCGAGATGTTCGCGACGGCGGCAACGGTGGTCGCGGACGAGTATCCGACCGGTGCGGCGGAGCTTGCCTACCAAGTCGGCCGCCTCCAGTGGCTGCGGCACGAATACGATCCGAACTCCCCCGACCTCGCAACGGCGATCGCGTCCGACGACGCCGGCCTACGTTTCGAAGCGCTCGCCATCCGAGCGTGGATGCACGCCGGAGTCGGCAACTATCGCGCACAGCTGGCGGACTTCATCGCGGCGATCGAAATCGCGGACGAGCACCTCGAACGGTGCGATGCTCGCGCCGTCGCCCGCGTTCTGCACACGCTCCTGCGGGTCGCCCTCGAGCTCGGCGATACCGACGCGGCCGACCTCGGCGAACGGCTCTTCGAGCGGATCGTCTGGACCGACGACCTGAGCGAAGAACACTTCTTGCTCCTGCGCGCGCTCGGCTGGGACGCGTTCCTGCGCGGACAGTCGGCCCGCGCTCAATGGCTCTTCCGCGACTCCAAAGAAGTCGCTCCGAGCAACGCCTGGAAGGTCATGGCCCACGTCGACCGGGCCGCCGTCGCGCGCCTCAATCGCAACGATGCCTGGGCGATCGACGAGGTCTTCGAAGCGCACGCAATGGCGCGCTCCGTCGCCTGGTCGGAGACCCACGGTGAAGAACGGCAATCGCTCGCGATGCTCGCGGTTCTGTTCGCGTCGGTCGACATGTCGCAGGCCCAGCACTACGTCTCGACCTCGATCCGGATCGGTGTCGACAACGTCGACGCATCGCTTGCCATCACGCAGGATCGCCGCGCCGACGGATTCGCGCTCTACGCGTCCGGTCGCGTGCAGCAGGTCCTCGGCAATACGTCGGGTGCCAAGAAGGCGCTCGAGGCTTCCTATAAGATCTTCGTCGATGCCGAATACCACTTCCGGGCCGCACTGGTCGCCGAAGCGCTCGGCGAATTGACCCAGGACAAGCAGTGGACCGCGCGCGCGATCGAACACGCCGCACGCTTCCCGCAGAGCGCGCTCTACACGTACCTGGCCACGCCGGCCAAGCCCGAGTCGGCTGCGACGATCACGCTCAATCCGTTCCGCCGGCAACTTGCGGCCGCGCTCTGCGAAGGCCTCGATCCGGCCGATCTCTCCCACCGCTTCAGCCGCAGCGAGTTCACCATCCGACGCGAGACCAAGGCCGTCTTCGATACCTTCGGGGTGCGCAATCTCTCCGGTCTGCGCGAATGCTTCGAGGAGCGCGGGGGGCTGTGATCCTGGTCGTCGTCGGCGGCATCGCGCTGGCGGGCGCGATCGTGCTCGGCTGGTTCGCGCTCAAGCGCTCCCGCGCGGTTTCGAACGAAGAGCATCGTTACAGCATCCTCGAAGCCGTCGCCGACGGCATGTTCATCGTCGACCGCGACTGGCGCTTTACCCACGTCAACGAAAAAGCCGAAGAGCTCTTGCACGCGACCGCCGGCAACCTGGTCGGCAAGCGTATCGCCAACGTGCTCGACGGACTCGCCTCGGATCTTCTACCCGAGATGCGGGCCGCCGTGGCGGACGGCGTTCCGGTCGAGCGGATGCAGTACTCCAAAGCGACCGATACTTGGATCGAGATCCGGATCCAACCGGCCGCGCACGGAGCGGTCGTCTACCTGCGCGACGTCACGGCCCGCAAACACGCCGAGATGTTGTTGCGCGACAGCGAGCATCGTCTCAAGCTTCTGCTCGGCCAAGTCCCGGCGCTGTTGTGGACGGTCGACCAGGATATGCGGTTCACGTCGATCGTGGGTGCCGGCCTGGTCACGCAGGGTTTCCAGCAAGAGGACCTGAGCGGTCAGCGCTTCGAGAAGATCCTCGCGGGCACCGAATCCAAGGCTTCGGCCATCTCGACCATCCGGCGCGTCTTCACGGGCGAATCGGCGCGCTTCGAGACGCGTCACTTCGAGCGCTGGCTCCAGCACCACGTCGAGCCCCTCCGCGACGCCAACGGCGCCATCCTCGGCGCGATCGGCGTGGCCCTCGACATCACCGAGATGAAAGAGACCGCCGAGCATTTCGCGCATCTGGCGCGCATCGACGCGCTCACGCAGTTGCCGAACCGCCTGGCGCTGGAAGAGTCGCTCGAGTCCGGGATGGAACGGTCGCGCCGTACCCGCCGCTCGCTCGGCATCCTGTTCGTCGACGTCGACCGCTTCAAGCACGTCAACGACACCCTCGGCCACCGCACCGGCGACAGGCTCCTGCGCGAGTTCGCGACCCGCCTGCGCACGACCATCGATACGCGCGGCACCGTCTTCCGCAGCGGCGGCGACGAGTTCATCGCGCTCATCGAGCTGAGCGATACGCTCTCGATCCCGATGATCGCCGTGGATATCCAGTCCGCGCTCGCACAGCCGTTCTATATCTCCGGGCGCGAACTGCGGATCACCGCCTCGATCGGGACGAGCACGTTCCCGGACGGCGCGAAATCCGCCGAAGAGCTGATCACCCATGCCGATCTCGCGATGTATCGCGCCAAGCAGAGCGGTCGCAACACGATCAAGAGCTACGATCCGACCAGCGACACCGGCGCGCTCTACCGCTTGCGCTTGGAACAGGATCTGCATCACGCCGCCGATCGCGACGAGTTGAACCTGGTCTTCCAGCCGATCGTCTCGCTCAAGGACGGCAGCGTCGTCGGCGCCGAGGCATTGCTGCGCTGGTTCCACGCGAAGTACGGCGAGATCCCGCCCGAGCAGTTCATCGCGATCGCCGAAGAGACCGGCACGATCGTGCAGCTCTCGCGCTGGGTGCTCCATCGCGCGTGCGAAGCGGCAGCCACGATCCGTCGGAGCGGCCACCCCGAGTTCAGGATCGCCGTCAACCTCTCGGCGCGCGACTTCTACGAATCGACTTTGGTCGCGATGATCCGCGGCGCCCTCGAAGAGGCCTCGCTTCCGCCCGACGCGCTCGACATCGAGATCACCGAGAGCGCCATGATCAACGACAACGCGATGGAGACGTTGCTCGCCTTGCGTCAGCTCGGCGTCCGCATCGTGGTCGACGACTTCGGGGTGGCCTATAGCTCGCTCGGCTATCTCAAGCGGCTCCCGGTCGGGGCCGTCAAGATCGACCGCGCGTTCCTCCGAGACGTCACGACGGATGCCTACGACCAGGCGATCGTCGGAGCGATCGTCTCGCTCGCGCAGACGCTCGACATCCACGTGATCGCCGAAGGCATCGAGAACGAACAGCAGTTGAAGTTCGTGAAGAACCTCCCGATCGGCGATGCGCAAGGGTACCTCTTCAGCTACCCGCTTCCGCTCGACAAGTTCAGCAAGCTCCTGAACGACGGCACGCTCGGCGCCGTACCAGCCGCCGTTCCGTCGGGAGGTCGGCACTAGGGCCCGACGTCGAGCCGGCGTCGGGAGCGCGAGTTTGGCCTTTTGTCGCAGTTCGCGAGTTCTTCTCCGCTGGTACCTTCGCTCTTCCCGTCGTGTGCCTATCATTGGATCCAAAGCGGAGCAATTCTGCACGCTGCAAGGAGAACCCGATGAGCACCGTAGGCCGCAAAGAGTTCGTAACGACACTGGGCGTGGGAGGTGCGGCGGCACTCCTCGCGGGTTGCAACACGCCTCAGAGCGGTTCGTCGGCCGGGTCGAGCGCGTCCATCGCCGGGCTCGGCACGGACGCCCACGGCATCATCTCGGCGCGCAATCTCAGCCCTTCCGACGTCACCGCCGCGCTGAAGACCTACGTGCCGTCGGGAAAACTCGACGACTACTACATGTTCGCCTCGGGCGGGCACAGCGGCCAGGTCCTGGTCATCGGGGTTCCCTCGATGCGGCTGCTCAAGACGATCCCGGTCTTCACACCCGATCCGTACGATGGTTGGGGCTACAACGTGCCTTCGCAAGAGATGCTGGCCGGCGCCGGCGTGAACGGCAAGACGATAACGCACGGTGACACGCACCATCCCGCATTGAGCGAGACCAACGGCGACTACGATGGCGAATTCGTCTTCATCAACGACAAGGTCAATGCCCGGATCGCCGTCATCAGCCTGAAGGACTTCGGCTGCAAGCAGATCGTCAAGAACCCGTTCATCATCTCCAACCACGGCACGTGCGTCACGCCCAACACCGATTACGTGATCGAGACGTCGCAGTACGCCACTCCCCTGGGTTGGGGCTACGCTCCGCTCTCCGAGTTCAAGACGGCCTATCGCGGGGCGGCGACGTACTGGAAGTTCGACCGCAAAGCCGGTAAGATCGACCCGGCGAAATCGTTCACCATCGAGTTGCCGCCCTATTTCCAAGATCTGACCGACGCCGGAAAACTCGCAAGCGACGGCTGGTCCTTCACCAATTCGTTCAACAGCGAACTCGCGACGCCGCTGGACTACAAGGGCGGCCCGCCGCTGGAGGTCGGAGCCTCGCAGAACGACATGGACTTCATGCACGTCATCAATTGGCGCAAAGCCGAAGCTCTGGTCAAGAGCGGTGCGGCGCAGCGGCGCGAAGGCATGGCGTTCATTCCGCTCGAGCAGGCGGCGTCGCAGGGAATCCTGTTCCTCTTGCCCGAGCCCAAGAGCCCACACGGCGTCGACGTCTCCCCCGACGGACGCTTCATGGTGGTGGCGGGAAAGTTGGACCCGCACGTCACCATCTACAGCTTCGCGCGCTTCCAGGACGCGATCGCGAAGGGCGGACTGCACAAGGATCGTTACGGCATCCCGATCGTCCCATTCGAGAAAGCTTCCATCGCGCAGGTCAAGGTCGGGCTCGGCCCGCTCCACACGCAGTTCGACGATCGCGGCTACGCCTACACGAGCCTGTTCCTCGATTCGGCGATCGCGCGATGGAAGATGGGTGACGAGAACGGTCAGGGCTGGACCATGGTCGACACGATCCCGACGCAATACAACATCGGCCATCTCGGCGCACCGCACGGCGACACCACCAAACCTCGCGGCGGCTACGTCATGGCGTTCAATAAATGGTCGCTCGACCGGTTCGCCCTGGTCGGCCCGCTCTACCCTCGCAACTTCCAACTCATCGACACCACCGGCGACAAGATGCAGATGCTGTACGATATGCCGATCGGTCAGGCCGAGCCGCACTACAGTCAGGTCATCGAGGCCTCGCTGGTGAAGCCTTGGGCCGTCTATCCGGAAGTCGGCTTCGAAGCCGTCGCGATGGCGGTCGACCCCAAAGCCCCGAAAACGCTCCTGCTCGCCGACACCGGCGTCCACACCACGGCCGACGGCGTGGAGGTGCGCATGGCTGTCGTCCGGAGCCACTTCCAGCCCGACGTCGTGAAGGTGGCCGCCGGCTCGAACGTCACGTGGCGCATCACCAACGTCGAACGGGCCAAGAACGCCATGCACGGGTTCGCTCTCCCCGGATACAACATCAGCGTCAGTTCGGAGCCCGGCTCCGAGCAAGTCGTCCGGTTCGTGGCGGACAAGCCGGGAGTCTATCCGTTCTACTGCACGGACTTCTGTTCCGCACTCCACCTCGAGATCATGGGATACTTCCTGGTATCATGACGATGCACCGACCGAGCGATCGAACGTTGCTCTTCGCGACCGCCGCCTTCGCCCTGCTCTCGCTCCTGATCCCGTGGTGGTTTATCTCGATGCACGCGCCGCAGTACCCTGACGGGTTGCGCGTTTCGGTGAGCCTCTTCAACGTGTCGGGGGACACCGCGGAGATCGATGATCTCAACCATTACATCGGGTTCCGCCCGCTCGATACGATCGCGGCCACGGAGCGCAAAATGGCGTGGCTGGCTATTCCAGCAGCGCTGCTCCCGCTGCTCGGAGCGTTCTTCGCAAGGCGTAAGTATGCATGGCTGACGGTCCTTCCGACGGCCGTCATCGCACCGGTCTTCGTCGTCGATCTGGTCACGTGGATGACGTATGCCGGGCACCATCTGGATCCCCATGCGGCGCTTTCGAACAGCATCTCGCCGTGGACGCCCAATTTCCTCGGCCCGGGAGGCGTGGGGCAGTTCAGGACGTTCGCCATGTTCGATCCGGGCTTCCTATTCGCGGCGGCCGCCACGATTTGCGCGATCGTGATCGTCGCGCGTGTCGTACGCGGCCGGTGGGCCCACGCGTGATCGCCGCGCCCACGCCGCCCGCGATCGTCGTCTGCGATAGTTGCCGGGTCCGCAGTCTATCCGATGCCCTGAGCGCGGCGCGAGCCGGAATCACCATCATCGTCCACGGCGAACAGCGCGGTCAGTTCGTCGTGAAGATGCCGGTCACGATCGCCGGAGCCGGAGACGCCGTCTTGGATGGGCAAGGCCGGGGGACCGTCCTTCTGGTGCAGGCTCCGGACGTCACGATTCGCGACCTTAGCGTGCGCGGCAGCGGATCGGACTTCGTCGCCATGGATGCCGGCATCCGGTCGAACGCCGCTCGCACGACGATCCGAAACGTGGGCGTCGCGGACACCTTGTTCGGCATCTATCTCGCCCACTCCGACGACTCGACCGTCGACGGTGCGCGGATCGTCGGCCGCCGTTCGATACCGGTTCCGCTCCGAGGCGACGCCGTGCGCGTCTGGTACTCCAAAAACGTACGGATCGCGAACAACAGCATCGTCGACGCCCGCGACGATCTGGTCTGGTTCTCGCCGGGAGCGAGGTTCGAACACAACCACGTCCGCGGCGGCCGCTATGGTTTCCACTCCATGTATTCCAACGGAATGACCATCGCTTCGAACGTCGTCGAGGACTGCGAGATCGGCTCGTATATCATGTACGGCAAGAACGTCCGCATCGAAGGCAACGTGTTCTCCAACAATCGCGGCTCGACCGGATACGGCGTGGGGATGAAATCGATCGACGACGCGATCGTCGACCGGAACGCGTTCGTCTCGAACCATCTCGGCGTGTATGTCGACAACTCTCCCTCCGAGGAAGGGTCGGTCGACCGCTTCGAAAGCAATCTGTTCGCCTATAACGAGATCGGGTTCGCGGGCCTGCCGTCGTCTCGCGGCGACGTCTTGCTGGCGAACTCGTTCGTGGAGAACTATCGTCAGATCGGCGTGCTCGGAGGCGGCACCTTGACCGCACTGACGTGGTCTGAGAAAGGGCACGGGAACTATTGGAGCGACTACGCCGGCTACGACCGCAACGCCGATGGGATCGGCGACGTCCGCTACGAAGATCGGAGCGCGTACGGAACGCTCGCCGACGTCGATTCGCGCTTGGGACTCCTCACGTATAGCCCGGCCGCCAAGGCGCTCGACTTCGCGGCCAAAGCCTTGCCGATCTTCGCGCCGCCCGCCACCGTGGTCGACAACGCACCGCTGATGGCGTCGTCCTATCCGCAAGGCCTTCCGCCGGTGGGAGCGCCGAAATCGCGACTATCGTACGAAGCGATGGGTGTGCTCGCGCTCGGCGCCGCCTTCGGCATACTCGTTCCGTTTCGACCGCGCCTACGCAAGCCCATCGGGACCCGGAGGCACGTGGACGGATCGAAACCGCGTCCCGTCATCGAGGCAAGCGGTCTCTTCAAGGAGTTCGGACGGAACCAAGCCCTCAATGGAGTCGATCTCGAGATCGTGCAAGGCGAAGCATTGGCGCTCTGGGGACCGAACGGATCCGGCAAGACGACGCTTCTGCGGTGCCTTCTCGGCGTCGTCCGGTATCGCGGGCGCGTCGTGGTTCGCGCGGACTACGGGTACGTTCCCCAACAGCTTCCCATTTTTGACATGCGGGTCGGCGAACTCGCCCAGCTGATCGCGGGACTACACGGCGTTCCCGACGCCGGATGTGCCCTCGCATTGGAAGACGCCGACCTCGGGGATCTCGGCGCACGCAACGTCGCGGAACTCTCCGGCGGGCAGCGCCAGCGCTTGGCGATCGCGCTTGCCGGATTTGGAAACCCGGACGTGCTGATGCTCGACGAGCCGACGGTCGGCCTCGACTTGAGAAGCCGCAACGCGATCCTGCACTCCTTGAAAGCGTCGAAGGCGGCCGGCAAGACGATCGTCATCGCCAGCCACATCCCCGAAGACGTAACCGCGATCGCCGACCGGATCGCGATCATGGAGCGCGGACGCATAACCGGCATCGTCACGCCGCCCGAGTTCATCCAGATGATCGATCGTCAGCGAGAGGCATCATGAACGCGCTCGTTCTGCTCGTCATCCGCGACTTACGGGAATCGATCCGCAATCGCTGGTTGCACGTCTATGCGGCGGCGTTTGCCGTGCTCGGGGCGCTGGTCGCTTGGGGTGGAGCGGCGGCGGCCGCCATTACGGGCACAAGTGGCTTCGGGCCGGTCGTCGCGCAGTTCATCGTCCTGGTGATGCTGTTCTCGCCGCTGATGGGGCTGACGCTCGGAGCGCAGGCGATCGTTCGCGACCGCGAGCGCGGCATCGTGGCCTATCTGCTGGCGCAACCCATATCCAGCGCACAATATTTCGCTTCCAAGATCGTCTCGTTGGCGATCTCGCTCTGCGCCGCGGTGCTCTTCGGTTTCGGCGTCGTCGCGCTGACGATGGGTGCGCTCGGCACCGGCGGCGCTCTCTCGGATCTGGCGGTACTGCTCGGCTCGACGTGGCTCTTGACGGTCGCGATGGCGACCGTCGGCGTCCTCGTCTCCGTTCTGGTCCGCAAGGCTCCGACCGGACTCGGCATTGCCATCGCTCTATGGCTGGGATTCACCATCGTCGGCGATCTGGGGTTGATGGCGACGGCCATGGCGACCCATCTCGGCATCGAGCCGCTCCTCTATACGACGTTGCTCAATCCTGTCGAGGCCTTCAAGATCGCGGCGATCGCGCAACTCTCGGGGTCGCTCGACTCGCTCGGCCCGGGTGGCCGCCTAGCGACCGACGTGTTCGGCGCGTGGTTGCTGCCGGTAACGGTCCTCGCGATGAGCGCGTGGGTGCTCCTTCCTACTGCAGTCGCCTGGTCGGTCTTCAGGCGTCAAGATGCGGTCTAGATCCGCAACGGCGATGGCGCTTGCGGTTGCGCTCATCGGCTGCTCGAGCCACGCCGGGAACGTCGCCGACTCGCGTCCCGGCGGCGCCGCCTCACAGGGGCTGGACGTGCGCATTCGCGATGCGTCGGGCATCGTGGGCGAGGTGCAGACGATCCACGTCGACATCAGTCGCGACGGCCGACCGGTCACCGATGCGGCCGCCACGATCGCGTGGGACATGGACGGGATGCCGATGGATCGCCGGGCCACCGCTCTTTCGCAGGAGTCTCCCGGGCGCTATGCGGAGCCGCGATTCGTCTTTTCGATGCCGGGTAGGTGGCGTGCGCGAGTCGAGGTTCGAGAGAAGGGCCACCCGCACGGCGTTGCGTCCATTGCGATCGAGGCGACCGAATAGGCGCCGACGTTCCGGCGGGAGGTCGGCAGTAGCGCCTGAAAAGGTGCGGTGTCTTGCGTGAACTGCTTCGTGACCGAGAGTACCTCGCCTATTTCCTCGCGCGCCTGAGCGCGCGCCTCGCCTATAGCGTCGAGACGGTCGCGATCGGCTGGCAGGTCTACGGCCTGCGCCATCAGGCCTTCGATATAGGGCTCGTCGGGCTCGTGCTATTCGTACCCCAATTGTTGCTCGCGATTCCGGCCGGCATCATCGCCGACCGCTTCGACCGGCGGCTGGTCTGCATCTTCTGTACGCTCGGCGAGGTCGCGGCCGTACTCACGTTCGTCGCGCTGATCCTCACGGGCACGCATTCGCTCGCGCTCAACCTGTGCGCGGTCGGCGTGATCGGCGTCGCACACGCGCTCGGCGACCCGGCCGAGCGAACGTTGCTCGCCGGCATCGTCCAGGCAGGCCACTACATCCGCGCGCAGGCGATGACGACCTCGATCGGCCAGATCATCACGATCGCCGGGCCCGCGGTAGGCGGCATACTGATCGCGATCGATACGCCGGTCGCCTTCGCGGTCGCGGCGAGCGCTTACGTGATGGCGGCGATCGCGTACTCGTTTCTCAGACCGCGTCCGACCGCCGACGAGCCGATCGAACTGCGCGCTGCCGCCGACGGCATCGGCTTCATCTTCTCGCATCCGGTCATCCTCGGCGCGATCACGCTCGATCTGTTCGCGGTCCTGTTCGGCGGTGCGGTCGCGTTGCTGCCGATCTACGCGATCCAGATCTTGCAGGTCGGTCCGATCGGCTACGGCGCACTGACCAGCGCTCCCGCAGTCGGTGCGCTGCTCGTGGGCGGCTACGTAGCCCGCCGTCCGATCGAGCGCAACGCGGGGAAGACGTTGATCTGGGTGGTCGCCGGCTTCGGGGTCGCGACGATCGTCTTCGGGCTCTCGCACAACCTGATCGTCTCGTTGATCGCGCTCGCCGCGACCGGTGGCTTCGACGTCGTAAGCGTCGTGATCCGCAGCGCGCTCGTGCAGTTGGACACGCCCGACGAGATGCGCGGGCGGGTCAGCGCCGTCGAGAACATCTTCATCGGCGCATCCAACCAGCTCGGCGCCTTCGAATCCGGTACGCTCGCCGCGCTGGTCGGCCCGATCGTCGCGGTCGTCGCGGGCGGAATCGCCACCCTCGCCGTCATCGCCGTCGCCGCTCGCGCGTTCCCCAAGCTGCGAGCCTACGACCGGCTCGGAGAGAAAGAAGCCTAGTCCGAGGGCGGCGCCTCGGCTTGGGGGCAGATCGACTGGACGCTGGTGCGGGCGTCAGGAGATTCGGCTGAGCCTGCGGTGCGTTCGTAGCGAGCGACGGCGGCGAAGCTACCGCCGATCGCGATCGTCTCCTCGATTGCGAGTTTCGGCGTTTGAAATGCGACGAAGTGCCCGCTCTGTCCGTCGCAGAGCGCGAGGCTCTTCTCTTCGGTGATCGACGCGTCGGCCGGCAATGCCGCCCTTACGACGGCGACGTAGGCATCGAGCGTCGTGCCGACGCCGTCGCCGACCGCGTAGAAGAGCGTTTGCGCCGCGGGCGACGTCGTACTCGGGATCCAGGCTTCGACCGTACGGACGCGTGGGGCGATGCCTGCGTGCGCGGCATCGACCGTCGTCCGCACCCAGCCCGACGGCGGCGAAAACGCCGCCGGCTCGGGCGTCGGTGCGGCGCCGACCAACACGATCGCTACGGCGATGGCGACGAACGAAGGGACCGCGCAGTTCTTCACGCTTTCGACGGACACAGCGACGCGAACGGTCCGCTCCGCGGCGAGTTCTTGAGCCGCGTCCAGCCCTTCGGGGCGGTCAGGTACGGCGGCGTCGGCTTGGGCAGCGCCGTCGAACTCGGCGACGGCGCGTCGACCAGCAATGCGAGCGCCAACGGCACGGCGATCACGGCTTCGCCGCGCGGTAGTTGCAGAGATCGACGATGGCGGCATGCGCGTCGGCATTCAGCGCCTGATCGAGCGGGCGCGAATAGTCGACCTGGTAGAGGGTCTCCCCCTCGGCGAAAAAGACCAGTTCGTAGGATCGCGGCGCGCCTTGATAGTCCTCATCGAAGGTGAAGAGCCAGGCGGCGCGCAGGCATTCGTCGATCTTGGCGTAGCTCAACTTCCTGATCTCGCGAGCGCCGGTCATCCAGGCGATGCGTTGCCCGATGAATCCACCCAGGCCGCCTTCCTCGAGTCGTAACGTGGAGAGCTGGACGTACTGGGTCGAGCCGGCCGCGTGCTCGCCCGGCAGACCGTTCGAAAGTGCCCATTCTTCGATCGGCGTCTGGTCGTCGTGCGGACGCGACGGCGCAAGAGCGATCCAGGGTGTGGTCAGATGCAGGTGCGGCGCCCGAACCGTAGCCGCACAGCACAGCGCCAGTACGATCGCGAGAAGGCCGCTACGCCGGATCGCTCGGTCCATCTCCGTTCCGCTCCTTCTTAGGTATCGAGTGGGCAGAGCGTCCCGATCGCCTTTAGCGCTGCCGGAAGTTCGGGCTGCCGAGTATCGCGAGTATACACCGCGACATACGATTCGGGCGACGCGAACGCGATCGCGACCACGTTCGCATACGTTCCGTGCGGGCCTTGGGTCGTCTCCCTGACGAGCCAGCCGTTGCCACCGCGGCAGAACCCGACCGGGTGCTTCGAGGTGACCGTATAGTTCGAATTCCCGGTCATTCCACCGAGGATGCGCGCGACGGCCGCATCGGCATCGCTACCCACGCCCCCCATGGTGCCGATCCGGAAGACATAGATCTGTTGGTGATCGCCGAGATAGCGCAGCGAGGTCCCTGCGGCGTGATGGCCCCGGAGCGAGAGGTCCTCGACGTTCCAACCGGGCGGCGCGTCGATCGCACCGTGCAGTGCCGCCGGCGCATACGCGACACGCGTCGGGCAGAACGACTGCATGCTGGCCTCGGCGGCGGGTGACGGCGGATAGGCCCCTTCGCGTTCGTACTCGACCGAGTAGCTCCGGTCCGCATCGGCCGCAAAGATCACTTCGCGCGTCTTAGAGCCCGGCCCGCGCGGTTCCGCGCCGACCAGTTCCCAGCCTTGAATCGTCCCGCCGCAGAGCGCACGCGCGTGACTCGCGACGATCGTTCCGTTCCGGTCGCCGATGGCGATCCGCGCTTGCACGCGCGCCGCACCTTCCGCGTTCAGTCCGTCGCCGATCGCCGACCCTACGCGCAAGCTCTCTTCGCCCCGTACGCTCGACTCGTGCAGCCATCCGGCCACCGGGACGTGCGCTGCATTCGGCGACTGGGGCGGATAGACGATCGCCTTCCAGCCCTTCGGAGCGACCACATACGGCGGGGCCGGCCGCGGCAACGGATCGGGGCTTGCGGGCGCCGCGGTCTGCAGTGCGAGGATCAGTGCGAGCGCGATCGTCCCCATTTAGCGATACCCACAGAACGTACGCATCGCGCTCTCGGCATCGTCGTCCGTGGCGATCCCGTCGGGCGTGCCATAGGTGACTTCGTAGACGTCGCTTGCGAACCCGACGAACTCGCGCTCGATGTGGCTGGTCGTCCCGTTCAGCGTCATCGAATACGTCACGAGCCACGCCGGCAGCGAGCAGCGATCCAGTTTGACCGAGGTGAGCTTGGGATCCATCCCAAGCGTCGCCCGCGTAAACTCGCTCACGCGGATATCCAGTGTCGCCTTCTCGAGCGGCGTGCGAGTGACGACGATATCCGGAATCGGCCCGGGCCGGGACTGAGGCAGGACGTAGCGACCGACGATCACTTCAGGCGTGAACGGGTTCGTCCCCGCTCCCACCGGCATGGTCACCCAGCCCCCGCCGACGGAAAACTTCGGAGCGGCGTCCGCGCCGAGCAAGGCGATTGCGAGGATCGCAGCGATCACACCCGTCGATCGATTCATGTTTACGTCTTTCCGTTCATGGTCTCGTAGAAGCAGCGTCCGCACATCTGGCGGTAGATGGTCTCGCCTTCGATCGCGATCTGGGCGCCTTCGAGGACCCGGTCGCCGTGCATGTCGACGCGCGGATTCATGGTCGCCTTGCGGCCGCACGAGCAGATGTTCTTGATCTCTTCCAGGCTGTCGGCGAGCGTCAGCAGGTAGACCGATCCGGGAAACGGTTCGCCAGAGAAGTCGCTACGCAAGCCGTAGCAGATCACCGGGACGCCGAGGACGTGCGCGGCCTTGTGCAACTGGCGCACTTGGACCGGGAGCAAGAACTGCGCTTCATCGACCAGCACGCACGCGAACTTCTCGGCCACCAGGTCGGCGTAGAAATCGGTCTTCGCATCGTACGTGATCGAACTCCGGCGCGGACCGAGGCGCGAAGTGATGGTCCCGACCTCAAAGCGATCGTCGAGTCCGGCCGTGTAGAGCCGGACGGTCTTGTCGTTCTCTTCGTAGTTGTGAGCTACTTGGAGGAGCGCGGTCGATTTGCCCGCGTTCATCGCCGAGTAGCGGAAATAGAGTTTTGCCACTACTTCAACAACCCGACATCGTGGCCGACCGTTTCAAAGGCGGCGAGTGCGCGGTCCAGCTCGTCTTTCGTCAGCGCGGCGCTCAGTTGGGTCCGGATCCGTGCCGTGCCTTCCGGAACCACCGGGAAGCCGAAGCCGGTCACGAACACGCCCTTCTTCAACAGCGCATCGCTCATCGCGATCGCGAAGGCGGTGTCGCCGACGATGATCGGCACGATCGCGCTCTCGCCCTCCAGCGGTTTGAATCCGAGGCGTTCCAGCCCGGCGCGGAAGTAGGCGACGTTCGCACGTAACTTCTCGGCGAGTTCCGGATGCGCGTCCAGATACTCGATCGCTTGGAGCGAGCTGCAGGCTACCGTTGCGGGCAAGGCGTTCGAGAACAGCTGCGGACGCGAACGCTGGATCAAGGTATCGATCAGCGCGTGGCTGCCGGCGACGAACCCGCCGGCCGCGCCGCCGAGCGCTTTGCCGAGCGTACCGGTGATGATGTCGATCTGGCCTTCGAGACCGAAGTGCTCGATCGTCCCGCGACCGGTCGTGCCGGTGACGCCGGTACCGTGCGAGTCGTCGACGACGGTGACCGCGCCGTACTTCTTGGCGAGGGCCACGATCTCGGGAAGCTTCGCGAGGCTGCCCTCCATCGAGAACACGCCGTCGGTGACGATCAGGATCGGCGCGCAGCCCTGCAGTGCTTGAAGCTTAGCTTCCAGATCGGCCATGTCGCCATGCTTGTAACGTTCGCGCTTGGCCTTGCTCGCGAGCCGACAGCCGTCGATGATCGAGGCATGATTCAACTCGTCCGAGATGATCGCGGAGCCTTCTTCACAGATCGTCGGGAAGAGCCCGGTATTCGCATTCCAGCACGAGACGTACGTTAGCGAAGCCTCGGTGCCGAGGAACGCCGCGATCCGATCTTCGAGGATGCGATGGATGTCGAACGTCCCGCAGATGAAACGCACCGACGCGGTGCCCGCGCCGTACTTATCGAGCCCGGCCTTGCCGGCCGCGATCACGCTCGGCTCGTCCGAGAGCCCCAGATAGTTGTTGGACGAGAGGACGATCACGTCGCCCGCTTCTTCCATGTGCACTTCCGGCGCCATCGGCCCGGTGATGTGTCGCAGTCGCTTGTAGGTACCGGCCGCTTTCAGCTTGTCCAGATCGGCATTGAGCTTGGCATCGAACGCGGCGTTCACTTGGCGAGGTCTCCCTTGAAATCGAGGACGATCTTGGCGGCCTCGCCGCTCTTCATCAGCGCGAAGGCCTTGTCGAACTCGGTATAGGGCAGCACGTGGGTGATGATCGGGCGCAGGTCGACGCGGCCGGACTTCACCAGCGCTTGGGTCTGATACCAGGTCTCGAACATCGTCCGACCGTTGATGCCGAGGACGGTCAGGCCCTTGAAGATGATGCGTTCGGCGAGGTTGATGCTGATGTTGTCGCTGGGGATGCCGAGCAATGCGGCGGTGCCGCCGTTGCGCAGCATCTGCAGGCCGGAATCGATCGCCGAGCCCTGCCCGGACATCTCGAGCAACACGTCGGCGCCGTCGCCGTTGGTGAGCTTGTGGATGCGCGCGACCAGGTCGGGATCGCGTGCGTCGAACGTCTCGTCCGCACCGAGACGCTTGGCCAGCTCGAGCTTGGCGGGGTTGACGTCGATCGCGTAGACGGCGGCGGCACCGGCAGCGCGCGCGACCGGTATCGCCATCAGGCCGATCGAACCGACGCCCGTGATCACCACGCTCTTGGTCGAGACGCCGGCCGCCATGACGGTATGGACGGCGTTGCCGAGCGGATCGAAGATGGCCGCGTACTCATCCGGGATGGCCGGATCGAGTTTCCAGATATTGTATTCCGGCATCGCGAGATATTCGGCGAACGAACCATCGCGATCGACGCCGATGATCTCGACCCGTTCGCAGATATGGGCTTGGCCGGTCCGGCACAGGACGCAGGTCAGATCCGCGATATGGCCTTCAGCCGAGACGCGATCGCCGACGGCGACGCTATGAACCGCGTCGCCGACCGCGGTCACCCGGCCCATGAACTCATGGCCGATCACGAGGGGTGGCTTGACGCGAGCCTGGGCCCACTTGTCCCAGGTATAGATGTGGTAGTCCGTCCCGCAGACGCCGGCCTTTTCGACCTTGATCAGGACGTCGGTCGGGCCGATCTCGGGGATCGGCACCTCCCGAAGCACGAAACCCGCCTCGGGCGTGACCTTACAGAGAGCCTGCATCGTGGAAGCCATGACGGGCCAACTATTTGGATGCCGGGGGGCCTTGCCCTGTCACGCGGAGGGCGGGGCCACGCCCTACTCGCAGCGCCGGGGCCACGCCCTACTCGCAGCGCCGGGGCCACGCCTTGTCATCCCGAGCGTCGGGAGCGAAGCGACCAGAGTCGAGGGACGACACGCAACAGTGCTCTCGCCGGTCCCTCGACTACGCTGCGCTACGCTCGCGATGACAAAGGGGGGCGAGTTCGTTCAATCAGCCGTAACGGCCGGTGATGTAGTCTTCGGTCCGCTTGTCTTTCGGCGTTGTGAAGATCGCGCGGGTGGCGTTGCGTTCGATCAGATCGCCCATCAAGAAGAACGCGGTGAAGTCGCTGATGCGGGCGGCCTGCTGCATCGAGTGGGTGACGATGACGACCGTGTAGTCCTTCTTCAACTCGCCGATCAGGTCTTCGATCTTGCTGGTCGCGATCGGGTCGAGCGCGGAAGCCGGCTCGTCCATCAACAGCACTTCCGGGTCGACCGCCAGGCAGCGCGCGATGCAGAGGCGTTGCTGCTGTCCGCCCGAGAGTTCGAGCGCGGATCTGTCCAACCGGTCTTTGACCTCGTTCCAGAGAGCCGCATGGCGCAAGCTGCGCTCGGCGATCTCCAGGAGCGTCTTGCGGTTCTTCTCACCGTGCGTGCGCGGGCCGTAGACGACGTTCTCGAAGATCGACTTCGGGAACGGGTTCGGGCGTTGGAAGACCATCCCGATCCGGTGCCGGATCGCGACCGGATCGACGCCCGGCGCGTAGATGTCCTCACCGTCGAGCACGACCTCGCCCTCGACGCGCACGTCCGGCTGCAGATCGTGCATCCGGTTGAGCGCGCGGATGAAGGTCGACTTTCCGCAACCCGACGGACCGATCAGCGCGGTCACGCAGTTCTCCGGCACGTCGAGCGAAGCGTTCTTGATCGCCTGGAACGCGCCGTAGTAGACGTTCAGGTCGGTGATCATCAGCTTCGCGTTGGTATCGGCATCGGCCGTCGGTTGTGCGCCCAGCAGCATCGTCTAGCAGTCCTATGTGGCGGTGAGGCGTTTGGAGAGCGTCCGCCCGACCACGCGGGCGGCGATATTGAAGATCAAGACCATCGCGAGCAGCACCAGCGCGGAGCCGTTGCCGATCGCCGACGCATCCGGCACCAGACTTTCGGAGTGGGTGTACCAGAGATGCACCGAGAGCGTCTCGCCGGAGTGGAACGGATTGAGGTCGTAGGCCGAGCGCCCGGCCGAGACCGAGGTACCGGCGGTGTAGACGAGCGCCGCGGTCTCGCCGAAGATGCGTCCGGCGATCAGCACGATGCCGGTCGTCAGCGGAGCGATCGCGCTCGGAAGCACGACTTTGCGGATGGTCTGCCAGCGGGTCGCGCCGATCGCCATCGAGGCTTCGCGGTACGAAGCCGGGACGGATTTCAACGCCTCTTGAGTGACGCGCATCAACGCGGGAAGGTTCAGCAACGTCAACGTCAGTGCGCCGCCGAGGGCGGAGAAGCGCCAGCCGAGCAGATTGACGAAGACGATCAACCCGAAGAGTCCCATCACGATCGATGGGACCGTCGCGAGCGACTCGGCGCAGAACTGCACGGTGTTCGTGAAGAGGCCGGGTCGCGCGTACTCTTGGAGATAGATCCCGCCCGAGATCGCGATCGGCGCGGTGAAGATCAGGGTGAGCACGAGGATGTAGAACGAGTTGTAGATCTCGGGACCGATACCGCCGCCCGCGTCGACTTCGCTCGGAGGCGAGGTCAGGAAGTGCCACGAGACCGCGTGCCAACCGAGATACACGATATAGCCGATGAAGAACGCGAGCAGCACCAGCACGCCGATGGCGGCGGCCCAGAGCAGCGCGGTCGCGATCCGATCCGTGATCCGCCGCATCTAGGACGCTCGCCGCGCGGCCATGCGCACGGCCAAGATCAAGCCCATCGCGATCAGCAACAGCAAGAACGCCATCGAGAAGAGCGAGTGGTAGAGGATCGAGCCGGTCGAGGCGCTGCCCATGTCGGTGATGAGTTCGGTGGTCAGCGAAGCGGTCGGGCTGAACAGGTTCTTCGGCAACACGGCGGCGTTGCCGATCACCATCTGCACCGCCAGCGTCTCGCCGATCGCGCGCGCGATCCCGAGGATGACCGCGACCGTCAGACCGCTGCGCGCCGAGGGCAGCAGCACGTTGAAGATGGTCTGCCAGCGGGTCGCGCCGAGCGCCATCGAACCTTCGCGCAAATTGTCGGGGACCGCGCGCAACGCATCTTCCGAGAGCGAGATCACGGTCGGGAGGATCATGATCGAGAGCACGATCGCCGCGGTCAGCAGACCGAACCCGGTCAGGCTTCCGAGGTGCGTCCGGATGAGCGGCGCGAGCAACGTCAATCCGAGCCAGCCGTAGACGACCGACGGTATTCCGACCAGGATCTCGATGGCCGGCTTCATGAACGCGGCCAGGCGCTTCGGCGCGAGTTGCGAGAGAAAGACGCCGACCGCGATGCCGAGCGGCCCGCCGATGAAGATCGCGAAGAGCGTGATCGCAAGCGAACCGATGATGAAGACGAGTGCGCCCGGATGACCATCGTCCGGCGCGAAGTTCGCCGAGAACAAGAACGTCAGCGGCGAGACGTGGTCCGTGAAGAACAGCCGCGTTCCCTCGATCGCGAGATAGAACAGGATCGCACCCATGGCGACCACGACAAACGCGCTCGCGGCGAATAAGGCCGCTCGCGCGACAGCTTCCTGAGCGTTGGCGCGGGTCCGAACCGAGATCAAAGCATCGTTATCGTAGCCCGCCGTAGCGTAAGCCGGCGTTAACTCAAGATTAAGGGAGATTAAGAGGCGGAGCGGATGTGGAGCATCGGGAGCCGGACGGTGAAGGTCGCGCCGCTGCCGAGCAACGCTTCGGCCGAAACGCGTCCGCCGTGGCCGTCGACGATCTGCTTGACGATCGAGAGTCCGAGTCCGGCGCCCGAGGACTTACGCGCGCGCGAGCGGTCGACGACGTAGAAGCGCTCGAAGATGTGCGGCAGATCCTTGTACGGGATACCCGCGCCCGTATCGCGCACCCGCAGGATCGCATCGCCGCCCTCGGCGTCCACTTCCACGTCGACGCTTCCGCCCGCGGGCGTGTGACGGAGCGCGTTGTCGACCAGATTGACGACCACTTGGGCGAGCCGGTCCGGATCGACTTCCAGTCCGACCGGACGGAGCGCACTGAAGTTGAGGGTGACGCCTCGACCGGCGGCCTGCGGCTCGAGCGACGCGACGATCGGACGTACCACGGACTCGAGATCGAGGTCGCGCACGCGCAGCAGCAATTGGCCGGATTCGACCCGGGCCTGTTCGAGAAGCTGTCCGACCAGTTCCGCCAGCCGATCGACCTGGGCGAGCGCCTGCGGCAGGAACAGATCGCCGACCTCGTCGTCGGGCGACGAGATGACCGTCTCGAGCATCAGCTTGATCGACGAGAGCGGCGTGCGCAATTCGTGCGAGACGTTGGACATGAAGTCCTGACGCGCGCGTTCGATCGCCAGATATTCGGTACGATCCTCGGCTAGGACGATGACGCCGTGCACCTCGCCGGTCAGTCCGGCCATCGGATAGGTAGAGATCGCATAGGTGAGATTGCCGCTCTTGCCGGCGATCACGAGCGGCGAAGCGACCGCACCACCGTCGAGCACGTCTTCCGCGCGGCGCTCGAGTTCGACGTTGGGGACGGCTTCGATCAGGTGCAGACCCTCGGCGCGCGAGGCGTCGAAACCGAAGATGAATCCGGCGGCCGCATTGGCGACGGTGACGCGCAGGTTGCGATCGAGCAATAGCACGCCTTGCGGCAGCGCGCGCGCGAGTCGCTCGAGAGCTCCGTCACCCGGTGTCCGGTTGGTACGCGCGGTGCTACTCCTTGAACATGTAGCCGCGGCTGCGCACGGTGATGATGTGGCGCGGGTTGCGCGAATCCGGCTCGATCTTCTCTCGCAGCCAACGGATGTGGACGGAGACGGTCTGCTGTTCGCCTTCGAAATCGTAGCCCCAGACCTTGTCGAGCAAGATCTGACGGGTGACCACCCGGCCGTTGTTCTCCATCAGCACGCGCAGCAGCGCGAACTCTTTGGGTGCGAGCGCCACATCTTCGCCGCGGACGCGCAGCGACTGGCGCGAAGGGTCGATCACGATCTCGCCGAGCGCGATCGCATCGTCGACACCCGGCGCGATCGGCGATTGCCGGCGCAGGCGAGCCTTGACGCGCGCCAGGAATTCGTGAAGCGCGAACGGTTTGGTGACGTAGTCGTCGGCGCCCAGCTCGAGCGCCAGCACCTTGTCGATCTCCTGATCCTTGGCGGTCAGCATGATGATCGGGACCGAAGAGAACTTCCGGATCTCCCTGCACGTCTCGATGCCGTCGAGGATCGGCAGCATGATGTCGAGGACCACGAGATCGGGCTGCTCGCGCTGCGCCATCGCGACCGCGCTCCGCCCGTCGGTCGCGGTCACTACTTCATAGCCGCTCCGTTCGAGATTGAACCGCAACGTCTGTAGGATCGACGACTCATCGTCGACGACCAGGATCTTCTTGTTGAAGTCGGGGCTCTTCGTGAAGTTGCCCCGGTTAATCGTTGGGTCCGACGAGCCGTTCATAGAACTTGGCAACGGCGCTGTAATCGAGCGCGCCGTCTCCTCCTGCAGATTGGGCGGTGTAGAGTTGGTAGGCGAAGGCCGTCGAGGGCATCGCCGTTTTCATCACGCGCGCCGCATCCAGCGCGGCGCCGAGGTCCTTGCGGAGGAGATCGATAGCAAACCCGCCCTCCAGATTCCCCGCAAACAACGTCTTAGGCATCCATTGGTCGAGCAGGTAGTTCGCACCCGTCGCATTGGCGATAACCTTGCGGACAATCTCGATATCCGCGCCCGCCTGCTTGGCGAAGTTCAGAGCCTCGACGTTGGCGACCATCACCGAGCCGATGATGACCTGATTGACCAGTTTGATGGTCTCGCCCATCCCCACCCCTCCGACGTGGTGGGGCTCGCCTAAGACCTTGAAGATCGGCTCGGCCCGGGCATAGTCGGCCGGCTCGGCGCCGGCCATGATGGCGAGCGTGCCGAGCGCCGCCCGGGCCGGGCCGCCGCTGACCGGCGCGTCGACGAGGGTATGCCCGGCTGCCCGAAGACGCTCCGAGAACTCCCGGGTCGCGATCGGCGAGATGGTCGACATATCGATGAAGAGCGTGCCGGGATTGGCCCCGGCAAGCGCGCCGCGCGGGCCGAACAGGGCCTCCTCGACGTGGGGGGCATCCGGGACCATCGTGATGACGACGTCCGAGGCGGCCGCGACGCCGGTCGGATCGGCCGCTTCGGCTACCCCGTCGGCCGCCAGTCGATCGAGCGGCGCGCGGTTGCGATTGGCACTCGCGGTCACCGCATAGCCAGCCTTGCGGAGAGTGCGGGCCATCGGCTCGCCCATCGCTCCGACCCCGATAAAGCCTATTCTGGGTTGACTCACGCTGGCGCGGCTTCGGGGCGGGGCGGCCTACGCCTGTTGCCGAAGC
>JBEPVY010000027.1:0-21136 GCA_041690835.1 Vulcanimicrobiota bacterium
GGCCAAAACACCAATAAAAGCAATCATAACGCCGGCCACCAAAACCCCCCCCCCCCGGTCGAGAAGCCGGAACTCGACGCCGAACTGACGGCGATCGTCGGCTGCGTCGCGATCATCGACGAGCAGCTCGAGCAGCTGGACAGCGACGGGCTCGCTCGTGTCACGGCCTACCTCACGCAGCGCTACGCGCCGGCCGCGGTGCTCACTGATGGATGATCTCATGACGCCGGCCCCGGCGATCGAGCCGGTCGAGGGCGGGTTCTATCTGCACGCCGACGGCACCACGATCGCCGTCACGAAGATCCTCGCGACGGCCGTGAAGTTCGTTGTGCTCGGGGCTACCGACGACGCGGCCAAAGAGCAGAAGCTCTCCCTCAAGCAGTTTCCCAAGGAGATCGCGGGCGTCGCCGACGTGCCGCTCCCGATCGTGGGCGAGCTCTACCGAGATCCAGACCCGACCACGCGCGACGAGTACATCCTCGACGCCGTTCGCGTTATGGCCGTCACCGGCAACTCCGTCAAATACGTCGACGTCGAAGACTACGGTGGGGGCGACGAACCGAGTCTGAACGACTATAAACAGTACGAGAAGCTGGTCGCGTTCGTAACCAAATACACGGAGCGCGTCTACGAACCGAAGCACCTCCCGACGATCGTCGCGGGCGGCGTCTACCGCGACCACGACGGTTCGCTCCTGGACGTACTCCGTGTCGAAAAGTCGAAGAAGGGTGCGTACGGGCCCGAAGACGTCGCGATATTTCGGGTCAATGGCGACACCTACGAGTACCGCGAGGTCACGAAGTTCCTCGCGCATGCCGTGTCCGCCACGCTCGACCGTAGCGCTCTAACGAGCAACGCGTTCGCCGAGGCCGACTACGCGGCACAAGTCGCGAGCGCACTCACTCGATTCAGTCGTGCCGAGGCGCTCGTAGCCGAAGCCACCGAGGAGGCCAAGGAGACCGACGCGGCTGTCAAGGCCGCCAAGGACGAGTACCGCAACGCGCTCGCCGGGCTCAAGCAAATCGGCAACGGTCAGGCGATGTTGCCGGGGGTGCACGCCGCGCTCGTGGGCGGTACCGGCGAATGACGCGCCAGACGCTCGCAGAGATCATCAGCAAGACCGAGGGCGCCCGCTCGTTTAGCGCGGGCGCCCAGGAGCTGCTCAAGGACGCGATCGACGATCCGTTCCACTCCGGCCCATGCGACGAGATCGCCGGCGCTGCTACGGACGTTTCCAATGCGCTCGGGGAGCTCGACCACGCGCTGGCATCGCTCGAGGCCCTGCGCTTCCGCATCGCCGGCGAGAAGGCGAGCGCCGACGGGCGCCCGGTCATCGTCTCTGAGTCGCACGACGTTCCGGACACCGAGGTGGCGGCGTGAAGACGCGCGATCATATTCTCGCGCTGCTCGCAGACGGCGTCGCCCGCACCGTGGTTGAGGTGGCGGCGGCGTTGCCGGAGTGCAACGGCGCCACCGTCCGGCAGAAGCTGTCCACCCTGAAGACCGAGGGCATTCTCGTCGGTGCCCCCGGAGAGAAGTTCAGTCGCGGACGCCGCACCGGACGCCGCACCGTCGTGTACTCCCTCGCGGTGCCGAAATGACGACCGGCGTCCTCGAGGGTAAACGGGTCCGCGATCCCGAGTTCTTGCTCGCGATCCGTGACCAGCACCGCGCGATCGACTGGGCAGTCGACGACGCGCGCGCCCGCTACCGGGATCCGCTGCTCCACGCCTACACGCAGAAGGTCGCCCAGAGCGCGTACCGGCGCGCACTCGACGATGCCCACGTGCGGGCCGCCTACCGAGCCTACAGGCGCGTCGTGATCCAGGAAGGGTCTCACGACGCCGCATGCGCGCGCATCCTCCTCGGCGCCGTGCTGGGCCTGCTCGCGTTCGTCGGCGTCATCGTCCTTGGAGCTCTCATCAGTGCACTGTAAATCGCGCCAAGAAGGATGCGAATGTCGCTCCCATACATCAAGTTTTTCTTCCGCGATTGGGACTCGGATCGCGAGCTCAACGTATGTACGCTCGCCGCGCAGGGTCTGTGGATCCGCATGCTGCGCGTGATGCACGAAGCAGAGCCGTACGGCTTTTTCATCGGGCGATCGGGAACGTCGGTCGACACCGGCACGTTCGCTCGCCTGATCGGACAACCGCTGCCGCTGGTGCAGAAGCTCGTTGGCGAGCTGGAAACGGCCGGCGTATTCTCGCGCGACGAGAACGGGCGCATCTTTAGCCGCCGCATGGTTCGCGACGCCGACAAGCGCGAGAAGGCTCGTAAGTTCGGTGAAATCGGCGGTAACCCAGATCTACGCCGCGGGCTCGTCCCTAAAGAGGACCGCGTCCGCCCCTTCAAGCGGAGCGATTCGCCGGCCAAGACCCAGCGTATCTTCGATCGTTCGGATGGGCACTGCGTATGGTGCGGTCGCCAACTCCAACGCGAGACCGCCGGGCCGGACTTCTTTCACGTCGACCACCGGCTTCCCATCTGCGACGGCGGTACGAACGATGAGGAAAATCTCGTCGCGAGTTGCGCGCAGTGCAACCACGATCGGGCCCGCATCGGCTGGACCGACAGTAACCCTGGGTCCATTCCGACACTAACCCCCGACACCAAGCCCCATGGAAATACCCAGAGTCCAGAGTCCAGAGTCCAGAATACTTCACACACACCGCGCGAGGCCGCGGAAGTGTTCTCGCTTTGGTTCCTCGAGAACGCTCAAGCTGTCGGCGCGATCAGCGGCGCCCACCTCGATCCGAAGGCTTGGATCCGTCGTGACGCCGGTATCGATGCGGCAACACGTCTGCTCGCGGCCTACCCGCTCGACGAGCTCCAGACGCGATCGCAGCGCCTCTTCGCCGTAAAGCTCGCGGGCAAGATCCGTCGGCCGCTCACCGTCGCGGTCCTTGCGGAGCATTGGGATTCGGCCGACGTCGCCGGTGCCGCGCCGGTGGGCTCCAAAGGCGGGATCTCGGATGCGGCGCGCGCGGCCGCCGACGAGTTCGCGCGCGATCGGGGGATGGCATGAGCGCCGAATGGTTCGATGAGGCGGCCAAACGGATGCGCGAGTGGGCGAAAGAGCCCCGTCCGGATCTCGAGGAGCTCCGTGCGCAACAAGACGCCGAGCGTCGTCAGGAGCTGCGTGATCGCACGCTTCGCGCGTCCGCCATTCCGCCAAAATACGCGAAGGCGTCGATCGACAACCTCAAGGTCGACGGGCGTAACCGGCCGGCGGTTGATCTCGCACGCACCATCGTCGAGGCAGGGCGGTATCGTCGGGGCATGGGCCTCTTCGGACCGGTCGGAGTCGGCAAGACGCACATCGCTGCGGCGGTCGCGAACGGCGCGATTAAAGCCGGTCTACCGGCCAAAATGTTCACGCCGTCTGCATTGTTCGGCCGGTACTTCAACGCTTCGAGCTATGGCGGCGACGAAGCCGTCGCGGATCTGTTGCGCGAGGTCGCGCAGACGCCGGTCCTGGTGCTCGACGACTTCGGATCCGAATCCGTCTCGCGCCCAACGCTCGCGTTCTTGGCGGAAATCCTCAATGCTCGCTGGTGCGCCGTCGAAGACGATTCGTCCCGCCCGTCGTGCCTGATCGTGACCGCCAACAGCCCCTACAAGCACCTGACGGCGAAGTACACGGAGCTGGCCGAAAAAGCCCAGGACGAAGAGCGCGGCAAGGCCATCATGGACCGCGTCTACGGTTTGACGGGCGAGTGGATTCCGATGGTCGGCAAGTCGCAGCGCGTCGCCTTCGATGGTGCGGCATAATGGACCGCAAGACGCAGGCCGCAATGGAGCAGATGGACATGCTCGCGGCCCAGGCGCTCTCTCTGACCGTTCGGGCCGACGCCTTCGAGCGCGTCGCGCGCGAGCTGCGCACGGAATCCGCCGGCGTCGTGCTCGACCTTGCGCGTGTTCGCCAGAATCTCGAAAACGACGTACTGCGGCACAAGATCCGGCGCGTCTACTCTCGGCGCGAGGTCGCGCTTTCGCTTCGACGGCGGTCGGCATGAGCGCCCTCTCGCGCGGTCGCGCGCGCGTCCTGAAGGCGCTCGTCGATCTGCCGGCTCGCGGCGAGCTGGTCACGTTCCGCAACATCGCGCGCGAGTGCGGCCTCGTGAGCACGAGCACCGTTCATTCGCACATCGCCGGTTTGCATCGCGACGGCTACATCGCGCGCGTACCGCAGCCCCGGTACGCCTACGTGGTCCTTCCGGAGGGCCACGATGCCAACGTCTGACTTCAGCCCGACGATCTGGATATTGCTCGCGCTCGTCGCCGGCTTTCTCTTCGCCCTTGGTTTCGCGATGCGCAAGTTCACGGTCGCGATCACCGGCGTCGAGCCGGGCGAACCGCTCCCGCTTCAAGATCACTCTCACACCACACCATTCGAGTAAAGGACCACGACCATGGCACCAGCTACGAAGACCAAGCCCAAGAAGAGCACGCGCGCCAAGAAGACGCCATCGCCATCGGGTACGCCCGCGGATCGGCCGGAGCCCTGCTCGACGCTTTCTCCGGATGGCGCGTTCAGTTGCGATCTGCCGACCGGTCACACCGGCATCCTGACAAACCACACGTCGGCCGGTGCCGACGGCCGCATGTGGCTCAGCGGAACCTGGCGCGGCCCGAAGGCTCGCGAAGCGGAGAAGCCGGCATGTATGGCACTCGTCGGCGACGCGTGCGATCCGGAAGCGCCATGCATCCTGCACGGTTGCTCGGCCGAGGGACCGTGCCAGTGCAATAAGCCCACCGCGCTCGAGCGCATAGATGCAAATTGGCAACTGATCGTCGGCGAGACGGTCGCCGCGGCAGCATCGCGCCCGATCGAGATCGTGAACGGTGGCCTTCTGATCGAGACGCTGGCCGCGAAGACGTCCGAGAAGTTGAGCGCGCTCCATTGCTCGCGGATCCTTGAGGAGGTCGTCAAGATCGACCCGAGCATCAATCGGCTGCAGTTCCACGTCAAGGGCGCGCCCGGCGAGAGCATGACCATGATCGGCATCGGCGAGAAGGCGATCACCGCAACCGTCGACGGCCAAGCCGCGACGATCGTCCTGAACGGTTCGACCGGCGCGCCCAAGGCGGACGAGCCCGGGAAAACCGAACCGCTGCTCCCGACGATGGCGCAGCTCGAGGCGAACATCGTCATCGCGTGGGACGATTTCCAAGACGCCGAGACGGAGAAGAAGCGCGCAACCGCCGCGCACAAAGAGGCCCAAGACTACCTGAACGCGCTCGTGAAAGAGCAAGTCAAGCGGACCCGCGGCGGCAAGGCGCGTCAGCTCGCGCTCGGCGAGGAAGCCGACGACGAAGACCAGGGCGAAATCTGCGAGGGCTGCAAGAAGCCGGCGACGACCGAGGACAGCGAAGGCGTTCCGCTCTGCGAGGACTGCCACGGCTCGCTTCGTAACGAGGCGATCGATCGCGCCGCGAACTTCGAAGCGCTGCCCGATCGCACGCTCGTCGTGGACGAGGAACCCGCGGATCCGGTCGTGACCTCCATCCGGCACCACGTATGGCTGGCCACCGACGGCGGCGCGATCTCGTACGACGACGCGCGCGCGGGCGTCATCATGCAGCTGCTCGATGGCGACCTGGAAGTTGCTCCGGAGGGTTCGGTCCCGACGATCGCGACATGCCGCGCGTGCGGCTGCACGGAAGAGTTCGCCTGCGATCCGGCGTGCGCGTGGGTCGAAGATGGCCTGTGCGACAGCCAGGCGTGCGTGTCCGCCTGATGTGCACTGTCTGTGAAAAGGGGCTTCCGGCCTACATCGTCGCCTTCGATCTGCCCGATGAGGAAAAGGCCGCGATGGAGCGGCCCGGCTCGCGCTCGATTAGCATCGTGACGCTCACGCTCGACGAGGGCAATGCCAAGGCGGCGGTTTCGGTCTACCAGCATCGCGGGATGCCGGCATACTACCGGACGGTGCGACTCGGACCGGACGATCTTCAGCGGCTGGGTACGCTGCTTGCTCACGCGACCGAATGGGATCTGCGCGATCTGCCGCCGACCGATTCGAAGGCGGCGACGGCGTGAGTACATACGCAAGTCGGACCGAGACGCCGGTCGCGAAGTCGAAAACGGAGATCGAGCGGATCCTGGCTCGGTACGGTGCCTCGGCCTTCGGCTACGCGACCGAAGGCTCGCGCGCTCAGGTCACGTTCAAGGCGAACGGCCGTTTCATCGCGCTCCTGATCCCACTCCCGGATCCGGAAGAGCCTCGGTTCATCTACACCACTCGGAACGGCAAGCCGCTCTATGGCTCGATGCGATCGGCGGACGCTAAAGCGAAGGCGCACGAACAAGCCTGCCGGCAGGTCTGGCGCGCGCTCGCGCTCGTCATCAAGGCGAAGCTCGAGGCCGTCGACGCCGGCATCGCGACCTTCGAGAACGAGTTTCTCGCCTACACCCGCCTGCCGAACGGCGAGACCGTCGGCGCGTGGCTGGAGCCGCAGATCGTCGCGGCCTACGAAATCGGCTCCATGCCATCGATGCTGATTGCGCTGCCGGCGTCCGAGGTGCAATCGTGAGCGGCGTGATCAGTCCCGAGAGCGCCGCGCGCCACGCGAGCATCTTAAAGCTGTTAGCGGATGGCGTCTTACGATCGGCGATGGAGATCACCGACGCCATCTACACCGTCCCGCTTCCCGGAAGACCGCCGTACGCGGAGGTAGATTTGTTCCGCAGGCTCTTGACTCGCATGGAACGAGATGGTGAACTCGAGCGCGGTCCGAGCCGAGGGCGCTGGAAGACCGCGACTTTCACGATCGCGACGTCAAAGGCGGTGGCATCATGAGCGACGATACGAAGCCCGGCGAGCGAGTACTCCGGCGCGTTCAGTTCCTCTCCTGCGGGGCAAGCATCCGGATGAACCAAACGAACCAAGGAGGCGGAATTTCCTGGCGCACATGCCGGGCGGACGCCCACCAGCGCTGCGCCGAGCACGGTCCCGCATGCGACCTGCATAGCCGGCTTGACGTCATCGCCGGCGGCCGCAAATGCGACGTCTGCAAGAAGCCGATGGAGCGCGTGCGATGAGCGCCAACAGCAAAATCGAGTGGACGGACCACACGTTCAATGTCGCTTGGGGATGCGTGAAAGCGAGCCCCGGATGCGACAACTGCTACGCCGACCGAGACGCCAGGCGATACGGGTTCCAGATCTGGGGACCGGGCGCCGATCGGCGAACCTTCGGCGAGAAGTACTGGGCGCAGCCGCTCAAATGGAACGCCGAGGCCATAAAGGCTGGGGTTCGGCGGCGGGTGTTCTGCTCGTCGATGACCGACCTGTTTCTGAACGACGCGACGATCGACGCCGAGCGGGAGAAGCTGTGGCCGCTGATCGAGCGGACGCCGAATCTGGATTGGCAGCTCCTCACGAAGCATCCCGAACGCTTCAAGAGCCAACTGCCGGCAACGCTACCCGCGAACGCCTGGCTCGGCGTCTCGATCGAAACCGCCGACTATGCCTGGCGCGCCGATATGCTGCGCGAGGCTTCCGCGGCCGTGCGGTTTCTTTCGCTCGAGCCCCTGCTCGGGCATATCCCCGCGATCATCATGCGCGATATGGATTGGGTGATCTGCGGCGGAGAGAGCGGCCCGGGCGCGCGCCCGATGCACCCCGCCTGGGCGGAGAGCATCCGCGACGACTGTCAGGCGATGGGGATCCCGTTTCTTTTCAAGCAGTGGGGTTCGTGGGCTTACGGAAGCCGCGCGGATGGCACGCACCTCCTCAAGACTGACGGGACGCTCGTCGATCGCAAGACCTGCACGCAGCGCACAGACCTCGGGTACGGCGGGTTTCGCGATGAGGACCTGATCGACCGCGGGCACCGCGGCTGGGTGCGCGTTCGGAAGATGGACAAGGTGCTCGCGGGCCGCGATCTGGACGGGCGCACCTGGGACGAGTATCCGACATGAGTGAGACGTTCACCGCCGTTCTTTCGTGCGCCGAGTGCGGGACGGAGCTGAATCGCGCAATCGGCGTCCCGGAATCCAAGAAGGGTAGCGTGGTCATCTCCGCGCCTCTCGTTGCAGGCCGTTGTAAGAACGGATGCCGATCATCGGGCAGCGATTGGAACTGCAACACAAAGTTGGAGTGGGTTACCGAGTCGGCCGAGCCGCGTGGCTGAAAACTACGCAGTTTGGTTCGCTCGTCAGCAGCGCCTCGAAGCCGGTGGCCACATGTGCGAGGGCTGTGGGGAAATGTTCGTATCGGTTCGAGGCGTGAGCGCACATCGTGGACGCGGCGGGTGCATCCCTGTCCCTGATCGGGGAGCGCGAGATCGCATGAGCACGCTCATCGCGCGGCTCGTCGCGTCGCGAAAGGCCCGAAGGTGAAGATCACGTTTACGATCGCGCGGCCGCTCTCGCTCAATCGCATGTACGCCCCGATACGGACCGGCGGCGCCGGGCGGAAGATGCGGATAACGGCGGACGGCCGCGCATTCAAGCTCCGGATCGTCGGCGCCGGTCTCGAAGCGCGCGTGCGATCGCGCTGGCCGACGAACCTCTGGCGGATCCGCAAAGCCGAGCTGTCCTACCAGCTCTACGACTACGCCGGCGACGTCGACGGCCCGCGCAAGGCTGTCCGCGACGCGCTCGAGCGCATCCTGTACGTGAACGATCGGCTGGTTCAGGACGGCCCGGCCCCGCTCCCGATCAAAGACGGCGGCGGCGCTCGCATGGTCGTGACGGTCGAGATCCTCGAGCTCGTCGACGACGCGGCCGCGATCGCGCTGCGCACCAAAGCCGAGAAGGGCCGCACGCAGCGGTTGGCGTCGAAGCGGCGGAAGACTCGCCTCGCGTTCGCGAACGTTCTCGAGACCAAAAAGACATCGTCGTAAACGACGAGATGTTTTTTGCATAATCGCATAAATCGAAACGTTGTTCGCGGGGAGCGGTCGCGCGCGCGCGCGAATTAAAGTAGCATGGAAACGCTCGGCGTCACACTTCGCATGCAACGGCAGTTTGATACCGGGTTCCGCGACGACGACGAGATCGTGCGCGCGGCCGAAGATTTCGCAACCGAGGCGGTTGAACGTCTCGATGCAGCGCACCGCAACGAGTTGACCGATATCCTCGAGACCGGCGTTGAGTTGTGGGAAGCTCTCGAGGCGCTGGGCGTCGTGCGGATCTACCGCGAAACGTCCGATCTGTGCAGCTGCCTGGAGTGCGTCGAGACGAACGCCGTGCGGCAACGTTGCCACCCGGACGCCATCATTCCGCCGGCCACGTTGGCCTATCTGATGCGCGCGAGCGTGCAGGCCGACAAGCGCGGCAGCCGGTCCGGATCGAGCAGCGCGAAGAAGAAATCTTCCGGGCGCCACGTGAGCGAGCCGACGATCGTAACGAGCTACGGCTGGAAGCTCCCGGCCGCATCGTGACACAGACCGGACCGGGCCCGCGGTGGGAAGGCGGCGAGCCAGCATCGATCGTCGTGACCGTTCGCTTGACGCGCGCGCAGGTCGCGCTTCTCGACAAAATCAATGTTCGGCGCGCAGCTGCGTTGCGCAAACTCGTGCAAACCGAGTTGACGAAAAGTGAAAAACGTGCGAATATCGCTGTGCAAGCAGACGCCTAATATGTAATCGTATTAGCGTCCCTCAAGAAGAATCGCTCCGGCGGTTCTTTTTCAATTCCCGCGGAGGACGTCATGACGATCCGAGAGCTGATTGCCAAGCTACGTCATGCCGATGGCTGCGACTGCCCGTGCGATCGCTGCGCACTCGAAAAGAGCGCCGCCGCCGTCATCGAGCAACTCGTTCACGCCGACGACCTCGACGCCGACGTCAACGTCTAGCGCCGTGCCACGAAACACTCGTCGGGCCTGGTCGCAGGTTCGAATGAGCTCGATCGAGCGCGAGATCTCGCGCAACGCCGAAATCGAGAAATCCCGCCGGAGCTCGGCTAAGCCCGCGCCCGACGTCGCGGCCGCGCCAGATATGCGCGACCCGATCGAGATGGCGCGCGCGGCCGCAAAAGCTCTTCACCCGGCGCCCTGACGTGGCCCGCGTCTACGAAGCGTTGGGCGACGCCCTCCGCGACGGCTATCAAACCTACGGGCTCCCGCAGCCCAACGGCTACCTCGTCCGTCGTCGGAACGCTCGAGACGGCGAATGGGAGACGGCCGTCGTGAATCTCAAAATCAAACTGCGCGAGCCCATCTTCCTCGAGGAGAACTAATCGTGAAATACCACGTGGAAGCGTCCGGCGACGTCGAGCCCACCGAGGTCGCCGAGCGAGACGAGTTCCCCGCCCCGATACGCCCGATCGAGTCGTAGCCGTGGAGTACTTCGACGCCATGACCCTCGCCAACGGCGTGCAGGTCGTGGTCAAGATCCGACTCCCGAGCATCCTGCCCGATGGAGCGACGCGCATCGCCGCCGCGCAACTCGCGATCGACGCGATGCACGAACTCGCCGACAAGGCCGCGAGCCTCAAGACCTGACGTCATGCCCGCAAAAAAGACGGACGCGAAGCGTCCCGCGACCAAAGGCACACGCAAAGGCAAGGGTGTGGGCTGGGGCGGTGCAGCCAAAGGCGGCGGCGGAAACGAGAAAAAGCCGTTCAACGGATCCGCGAAAGCGGGTCCAGGGCGCGGCAAGTTTTCGCTCAAGGGGGAAGAGCGCGTAGCCCGCAACGCCCGGCATGCCGAGGAGATGCGCAAGCTCTACTACGAGTTCGCGCTCGATCCAGCCAAAGAGGACAGCACGCGCCTGAGCGCCGCCACCCATCTGCTCAATCGGCTCGAAGGTAGCCCTGTCGCCAAGATCCTGACCGGTCCGACGGATGAGCTCGCGAACCTGACCGACGAGCAGCTCGCCGCTGAACTCGCGCAGCAGCGCGCCAAGGCCGCGGCCTTGCGACCTGCCCAAGAGGAAACCCCCGGCCGAGATCGATAAACCCCACGCGCGCGGTCTCTCTGCCGGACTGGACCCGATATGATCCGAGCCGAACGCGGTCCGATCGAGCGGCTCTTGCGCCTCGAGCGCGAGATGTGGGAGCGCAAGTGTCGCCGGGATCTCACGGCCTGGACGATCGAGGCTCTTGCCCCGATGAACCAGTCGCCGGCACGCCATCACCGCCTGCTGATCGAGCACCTCGAGAAGGTCGCGAAGGGCGAGATCAAGCGGCTGATGGTCTGCATGCCGCCCGGCAGCGCCAAGAGTACGTACTCGTCCGTACTTTTCCCGGCGTGGATGTTCGCGCAGTCACCCAACTTCGACATGATCGGCGCGAGCCACGGTAGCGAGCTCGCCGAGAAGTTCAGCGCTCAGATCCAAGCGCACGTCCGCCAAAACGAGGCGATCCTGGGCTACGGTCTCGCGAGCGAGAACGTCAAAGCCTGGCGCACGACCAACGGCGGGAACTATCGCGCGGCCGGTATCGGTGGCTCGATCACCGGTCGACGGGCCGACGGCGCGATCCTCGACGATCCGATCAAGGGCGCGGCCGACGCCGAGTCGCTCACCATCCGCGACATGCAGTGGAACTGGTACCTCGCCGAGCTCTACACGCGTCTGAAGCCCGAAGGCTGGATCATCCTGATCCTCACGCGCTGGAACGAAGACGATCTGGCCGGTCGCCTTCTTCAGGCCCAGGCCGATGGCAAAGACGAGTGGACGGTCCTCAAGCTGCCGGCGATCTGCGACGCGATCGACGACCCGCTCGGGCGCGCGATCGGAGATCCGCTCTGGCCGGAATGGCAGGACGCCGACAAGCTCGCGCACATCCGCAAGAACGTGCTCGAGTACGTCTGGGGCGCGCTCTACCAGCAAGACCCCAAGCCGCGCGGCGCGTCGTTCTTCGACACGCAGTCGCTGCTCGTGGACGGACGTCCCGCCCCGACGCCGGCGAACTGCGACGTCGTCCTCGCGACGATCGATACGGCCGTCAAGACCGGCAATCGGCACGACTCGACGGGCGTCACCTACTGGGCGTACAACAGCCTCACGAAGCCTACGACCTACATCCTCGACTGGGATATACAGCAGCTCGAGTACGCGCATCAAGAAGTCTGGCTGCCGAACGTGTACGCGCGCCTCGAGGAGCTGGCCAAGCAGTGCGGGGCGCGACGCGGATCCGCCGGCGCCTTCATCGAGGACAAGCAGACCGGAAGCATCTTGCTCCAGCAGGCCGCGAACTACGCGCGGACATCCGGGACGCGCGCCATGGCGCACGCGATCGACTCGAAGCTGACGGCGGCCGGAAAAGACGAGCGCGCGATCGCCGCAGCTGGCTACGTGTGCTCGGGCGACATCGTCTTCACCGAGGACGCCTACAACAAGACGAAAATCCACAAAGGCAAGTCGGCGAACCACCTGCTCTCGCAGATCGAAGGTTTCCGACTGGGCGCCAAGGACGGGGCGAGCGACGACCTGCTCGACACGTTCACCTACGGCGTCCTGGTGACGCACGAGCAAAACTCCGGCCCGCGCCGGATGGTCTGAGGGAAAGGGCGCGATGTACGATTCCAGCACGGACGCCCAGACCACGATCTCCAGCGCCGGGCAGATCGGCTCGGCTCTCACGAGCCTCCTCATGGCCGAGGACATCGACCCGGGCTCGCCGCCCGCCTACGAGCTCTGCAAAACCATCCACGCCTACCATCCGCTCGGGGCGGTGCTGGCCGACGCGCCGATCACGCTCGCGCAATCCAAGGCGCGCGAGATCGCGATCGGGGTGCTCGGCGAAGCGCGGCTGATTGCGCGGTTTCAGGACGTATGGGACTCGATCGGCAAGATCGGCGCCACGGTCATCCTCCACAACCAGCTCAAGACGAGCCGGATCTACGGCATCGCCTCGATCGCCGTCGGTGAGGTCGGCAAAGATCCGGCGACGCCGCTCGATCTGACGAAGATCGCCGAAGCCGACCTGTTCTTCAACGTGCTCGACCCGCTCAATACGGCCGGCAGCCTGGTCCTCAATCAGGATCCGAACTCGCCCGAGTTCCTGAAGCCCAGCGGCGGCGCGATGACGATCGCCGGCGTGAAGTGGCATCCCTCGCGGCTGAACGTCAAGATGAACGAGCAGCCGCTCTATATCGAGTGGTCGCCTTCGGCGTTCGGCTTCGTCGGCCGGTCGGTCTACCAGCGCGCGCTCTATCCGCTCCGCACGTTCGTCCAGTCGATGATCACGGACCAGATGGTCACCCAGAAGGCCGGGCTCTTGGTCGCCAAGATGGCGACGCCCGGCTCGTTCATCGACAACGTGATGCAGTCGATGTTCGGCTGGAAGCGCTCGAAGATCAAGGCGGGCGCGACGGGGCAAGTGCTCTCGATCGGCATCGACGAAGAGATCGAGACGCTCAACATGCAGAATCTCGACAAGGCGGCCGAGTTCGCTCGGCACAACTGCATCAAGAACATCGCGACCGCCGCCGGCATGCCGGCCTCGATCATCGCCCAGGAGACCCTGACCGAAGGGTTCGGCGAGGGCACCGAGGACGCGAAAAAAGAGGCGCGTTACCTCGACTACATCCGCCAGGATGCCAAGGCGCAGTACGACTTCATGGACCGCATCGTCATGCGCAAAGCGTGGACGGAAGAGTTCTACGAGTCGCTCAAGGTCGACTATCCGGAGTACCGCAAGATCCCGTTCGAGACGGCACTGCTCGACTGGATCCGGGCGTTCTCCGCTCGCTGGCCGAACCTGCTCGAAGAGCCCGACAGCGAGAAGAGCAAGACGGCCGACGTCCAGTTCAAGGCGGTCGTCGCGTTGCTCGAGACGCTCGGGCCCATGCTCGACCCCGAGAACAAGGCCAAGATCGTCGCCTGGGCGGCCGAAAACGCCAACGAGCGGCCGGAGCTCTTCGCGGCCAAGCTCGATATCGACGAGGACAAGCTGCGCGAGCACCTCGAAGCAGAGGGCGAGAGGATGCTGGAAATGGGACAAGGCGCCGAAGGGGAGCGGGAACCTACCGAGCCGCGGCCGTTCTCGAACGTGGCGTAGTGGATAACCCGCGCCTCTCGCCGCTCCTCGCCGAAGCCATCCGCGAGTTTTCCGAGAGGGGCTACACCTCCGAGGCCGACCTCCACGATTGGCTGCTTCGTCTTGCCGCCGCGATCGAACGGGAAGTTCCAACCGATGCGGAGCTCCGGCGGGCGCTCTCGTTCGCGCTGGACCGCGTCTTCGCGAAGGGCACGAAACTGCGGACCCTCGCACAGTACGTTCCGGTCGTCACGCGCTACGGCGTCGACCGCGTGCAGCCGACGTTGCGCGCGGAGCTCGATCGCCGGATCTTCGCCGGCATCGAACTGATCAAGCTCAACAAACGCACGGCCACGCAGCGCACGCTGCAACGCTTCTCCGGCTGGGTCTCCTCGATGCCCGCCGGCGGCTCGCCGGTGAAGATCCGCGAGCTGGCGCAAGAGATCACAAAGCCCCTGCGGCAAATCAAGTACGAGGCGCGCCGGGTCGCGATCGATCAGGGTCACAAGCTGAACGCGGCCGTCGCGCACGTGGTCGCGAAGGGCAACGGCGCGGTCGCGGCCATCTGGCACGATCGCGGCCAGAACGACCACAGCTACGACGCGCGGCCCGCGCACCTCGCGCGCAGCGGGAAGCTCTTCCTCATCCGCGGGTCCTGGGCTCAGGACGACGGGCTGGTGATGCGGCGCGGCGGCGTGCAGTACACCGACGAGATCGAGCAGCCGGCTGAAATGGTCTTCTGCTCGTGCTACTACGAGTACGTCACCTCCCCGCGCGCGCTGCCCGACGACGTGCTGACCGTCAAGGGACGGCTCTGGGTCGAACAAGGCGTCGGCCGGCCGCGGGCCGTGCACGACGCCGTGCCGACGCCGATCCGAAAGGAGCCGACGCCAGCGCAGCTCGAGGCGGGGAACTACCCGAAAGGGCACGTCCGCTTCGGCGGCCTCGACGTCACGATCGAGACGAGCAGCGGCGAGACCCGCCGTGGTGTCGGCGCTGACGGGAAGCCCTGGGCAACGGTCATGCCGGCGGACTACGGCTACATCCGACGCACGATCGGCGCGGACGACGAGCAGATCGACTGCTACGTCGGGCCGAACCAGGATGCCGCCCGCGTCTGGGTCGTCCAGCAGCAGGGCGTCGGGTCTCCGCTTTTCGACGAGCAGAAAGTGCTACTGGGCTTCAACTCGCGCTCCGTCGCGATCGAAACCTACAAGCATGGCTTCAGCGACGGGGTCGGTCAGATCCGCATCGGCGACGTGCTCGAGATGAGCGTCGCCGAGTTCAAGCGACAAATCGACGCCGGAAGTCGGCTACTCATCGCGATGTAAGGAGCCTGGAATGCCTGCTGATTCGGAAGAGCGGGCACTGACGGACTTCGAGACCGCCGAAGCCATCCGCGACAAGAGCCTCCCATCGCCGCAGCAGTACGGCGATTTTCATTTGTTCGACCTGCGCATCACCGGGACAGGCGTCGCCTACCGCGACGCGATCGACGAGTACGCGATCCGCGATCCGGAAAAGTGGCTGGCGGACGAGTTCGTGCAGCGCTGCAACGGCCTGCCGGTCATCTTCGAGCACCCGGACGGGTCGGGGCTCAATCACGACGAGTACCAGGAGCGCGCGATCGGCACGATCGTCCTCCCGTACGTCAAGGGCGACGAGGTGTGGGGCATCGCCAAGATCTTCGACGCGGACGCCGCTCAGCTGATGCAGACGACGCACCGCAGTACCTCGCCCGGCGTTATGCCGACCAAAGACGCGAAAACGATCGAGCTCGACGACGGCCGCCGCGTGCTCGATGAAGACCTCCCGCTCGTGCTCGATCACCTTGCCGTTTGCGCGGCCGGTGTTTGGGACAAGAACGGGCCGCCCGAGGGTATCCGCCTCGACTCTACACCCCCCACACAAGGAGAAACCGTGGACAAAGAAGAGCGCGAAAAGCTCGAACAAGATCGCGAAGATGCTCGCGCTCGGGCGGATGCCGCCGAGAAAGAGCGCGACGACTACAAGACCAAGCTCGATGAGTTCGAGCAGGCGTCCAAAGCCAAGGACGACGCCTCCAAGAAGGACGTCGACCCCGATCCGGCAGATCCGGCCGACAAGAAGGACACCAAAAAAGACGACGACGAGAAGCCGGCGGACGAGAAAAACGACGGCGCACCGGTCGACCCCGTCGATGCCAACCAGCTCAAAGAGCTGACCGACGCGTCCCGCAAGGACTCGGCGCGGATCGCGCAGCTCGAGTCGACCATCGCCTCGCTCTCGAAGCAGCCGACGATCGACGATCGCAACGAGATCGCCAAAGCGTATCACCGCGCGGACTCCGCATACCAGATGCTCGGCGAACAGGCCCCGCATGCGCTGCACGGCGAGACGCCGCGCGCGTACCGGTCGCGCCTGGCCGCCGGCCTCGGCAAGCACGCCAAGAGCAGGTACGCGCTGCACGACGCGCTCGACGCTCACTCGTTCGACCTCGTCGAAACCGCGATCTACAACGACGCGAGCGAAGCGGCCAAGGCGCAGATCCACGACGACAACGTCGGGGTGCTGCGCGAAGTCAAATCGACCGAGAACGGCAAGTCCGTCTCGCGGTTCTATGGCGATGCCAAGGCGGCGTTCGCGCCGTTCATGCCGTCGACGCGGACCTTCATCAAGTTCACCCCGCTCGCCGGCAAACGATAAGGAGTCTGCATAAATGGGGAACATCTCTTTCAACCCGATGGCGACGACGGGCATCCCGAATGCCTTCGTCACGCAGACCGGCGGCTACGTCCAGGGCGTCTTCCTCGACGACCCCGCCATGCGCAACCAGCTCGAGGGCGGCGTGGTCGCCACCGGGCAAGCGACTCCGCTCTGGGGCGGCCTGCCGATCACGCTCGCGATTCCGGCTGCCGGCGCGCAGTCGGGCAACGCGCTCGGCCCGGCCATCTCCGAGGCCACGACCAGCTCGGCCGTTCACGGCTGGACGCTCTTCAACCAGGCGTCGGCCGGCATCATCACGCCGTCGAGCAACGTCCCGCTCTACTCCTCGGGGATGAGCATCAACTTCGCGCGCGCCGGATCGCTCCTGCGTGTCGCGCTGCCGGTGCTCGCCGCCTCGGCCAACGCCCTCATCGGCGCCGCGCCGACGCTGCCGGTCTACTGGGACTACACGAACCAGTGGCTGACGACGACCCAGCCCGGATCGCAAGCCGCGCTGGCGCTGCAGGTCGAGTTCATCGACCTCAACTCCAAAACGGTCACTTACAACTCCGGCACCGGAAACGCGACGTGGAACGCCGCCGCCCCGGTCGCGATCTGCCGGATCTAAGGAGAACACGCAATGGCGAATATCTTCAACACGCGCGTTCTCGCGCACCCGAGCCGGGTCGAACCCGACCTCATCATCACCACCGCTCAGCCGTCGGGCTTCATGGAAGTCCTCGGCGGCGGTGGCCCGCGCGTCAAGCTCGGTCCGGTCGACAAGTTCGTCTACCAGAACCGGATCGATCTGCGCACGGCAGCCTCGGCGAACCAGGCCGCGCATAACGCGCTGCCGAGCTCGACGATCGTCGCCGACTACGTGCAGACCGCGACCTACCGCGTTCGCACCCGCGCGGAGTACAACGAGCTCGACATCGCCGAGGCCGGCGAGTGGAACGTGGCGCTCCCGCAGGCCCAACGCCTCGCGATGCGCCAGGCGATCTTCCAGTTCATGCGCACCGCCTGTCTCTCGGGCGTGAACGCTTCCAACTCGGAAGGTCTGCTCAACACCCCCAACTCGACGGCGGTGACGTTACCGAACGATACGTTCGGTAACTCGCACGTGTCGGTGTACGACGCCGGCCAGATCGCGCTGTTCTTCTTGGGCCAGGTCAGCGCTGCGCTGCAACGGATGTACCTCCTGGGTACCGCCGCGCGCGTCGTCATCCTGGGGCCGCAACGGATCATCGGTCAGCTGCAGCTCAACGATATCGTGCAGACGACCTCGTACCAGCGCCCCGGCGGCGGTACGGCTTCGCCCGCGCAGGTCATCGCCAAGACGCTCAAAGACAACGGCTACGAGATCGAATGGGCGTACGACGACACGCTCATCGGTCAGGGCGCCGGCGGCACGGACGCCGTCCTGCTCGTCGTGCCCGAAGCGATCGTCCCGTCGATCGAAGGCATCAACACCAACGAGTTCGCGAAACTCTCGCCGACCGAGAAGGCGATGACGCTGCAGTACGCAGACGTCGCCGCCCCGGTCGAAATCACCACGCCGATCCCCGAGGGCGTCGACGTCGTGAGCCAGATGCGGATGTCGTCGGGTTGGGCGCCGCGCGGCCAGGCGGTCACCGTCCTGAGCATGGCCTACTAGGCCACTGTGCGCTGAAACGCCTCGCGGGCGTTTTGGTCAGCTCGCTGATAGACCGAGCAGCGCACAAGTCTATCATCCCGGTACCCCTGGCTTTGCGGAGGAAATGCCGCATCGCAACCTCCCAGGGGTGCCGGCCCGATGCGGGCGGGCGGTACGGTATCGCCGCGAGCGTGAGCTCGCGAAACCCGGTTCGATTCCGGGGCACTCCGCAAATCACGACTCTGACCAGTCCAAAGGGGTATTCCATGTCTCATCTCTTCGTTGCGAACGGCACGCACCAACACCAGCAGTTCATGTATCGCGTCCTCGGCGTCAACTATTCCAAGGACGAGTACCGGCCGCCGCGCCGTCTCGAGATCCCGGCCGGTCGTCAGCAAAAGTTCCCCGAGGACTTCACCGAAGATCAGCTCGAGGACGTCATCAAGCAGCTCGAGCAGTACGGCGCCGTGCCGGTCTCGGATCTGCACGTCCTGCATCCGCGCGCGCTCGTCTACAAAGTCGACCGCAAGCCGATCGAGGCCGACGAAATCGACGAAGCGCGATCGCAGGATGAAGAGGCCCGCCAGGAAGTCTCCGCTCAGCAACTGGAGAACGCCGGCCTCGCGCAGTTCGCGTCGGTCGCCTCGCGCGATAACGGGCACCTTCAATCCACCTCGCTCGAGGTGACGCAGCTCAACGACGTCGACGACAAGGCCGCGAAGAACGGCGTCGACGTCGAGGTCAACGTCAGCCCGAAGAACACGGGCAAGTCGAGCACCGAACGCCGCAAGCGTAACTAAGGGAGCACGGGATGCCGACCGGATTCGTTACGCCGAACACGCCGAACCTGGCCGACTTCCTGACGTTCCTTTCGAACAGCGTTCAGATCCCGGCCCCGGCGTTGCCTTCGAACTCGCCGTGGCCGGGATACGCGCTCGATCAGGCGATCGCGCTCACGCTCAACCCGCCGTACGCGCCCGGCATCCTCTACACGCTGGCGGTCTACAACTGCGCCACGCACCTGCTCTTCACCATCGCCCCCGACGAGTCGGGCCAGACGTACTTCGCTGACGCGCGGTCGGCGAAGGGGTTCAACCTGATCGCGCCCGCGGTCGGCATCGTCACCTCGTCCTCGGACGAAGGATCGTCGACCACCCTCACGGCCCCGAAGTGGGCCGACGGGCTCACGGTGGCGCAGCTCGGCTTCATGGCGACGCCGTGGGGCCGCGACTACCTCGCCTGGGCCCAGAGCTACGGGCCGAGCATCGTCGGACTGACGTAACGTGGGGAAGCTGACGCTCGGGGAGCTCGACGTCGCCTATGCAACGCCGACAGGCGAGGCTGGCAGCCTGAAAGTCACCCTGACCACGACCGGCGCGGTCGCCGAGATCCTCGAAGAGCGGTACGGCGTCATGCAGACGTTCTACGATCGGCGCAAGGAGAAGATCGCCGAGTACCTGGGTGACTCGGTCGCCGACGCGATCGCGGACGCGTTAGCCGGCCGAAAAACGCGCACGTCGCCGACGTACGGGGCCGAGCAGAAGATCGAAGCCGAGTTCCGCGCTTTCCTCGATGCAAATGAGATGAACACCATCTCCAAGCTGATGACCGGGGCGCCGATCTCGAAGGCCGCCGATCGGGGCGTCAGCCATCGGAAGAAGCGCCCGAACGCGGGCGTGAACCCCAGCCGGCCGGCGTTCATCGACACCGGGCTCTATCGGCAGTCCTTCCGCGCGGAAGTCAAGATCGACAAGCCCCGCTGAAGGAGTAACGTATGCCGAGTGCCGGCGAGGCGATGGGCAACCAGTCGCAGATGCGGTCGGTGCTCGACGCCGGGCTACAGCAGCTCTCTGCGAACGAGACCGTCACCTTCACGCAGTACACGCGTGTGGCGCTCTCTTCGGACGGATCCGTCTTCTGGGTTGCGACGGCGACGAAGCTCACCGTCGAAGGCTCGCTGCACTACGCGACGGACCGCACCCAGGACGAAGACCAGACGATCGCGACCAACCACGTCCTGCTCACGGCAGAGGCGGAGGTGTCGCAGTTCAATCGCGTGGCTCCGGGAACGATGTGGATTGGTTCCTGGCCGACGTCGGCCGGCGAACCGCCGTTGCAGGTCGCCTTCGCGCGCCGCGGCGAGTACTACGAGCAAGCGCAGCTGTGGCACTACGCCGGCTTCGCGATCTACCCGGCGCTGCAGTCGCAGATCGTCGCGAGCTCGGCAGATCTGCCGGTCGGCCCGATCGTCTCGAACTCGCTCCCGATCTGGCTCGCGCAGAACAGCCTGGCACCGGTGTATCCGTCGTTTCTCGTGCCCGATAATATCGCGCCGCCCTACGTCGTGGCCCACATCCCCCCTGAAGGGACGACCGCGATCGGCGGCTTCCCGGTCATGGGCCCGTGGCCCGGGACCATCGTCCCGAACAGCGGCGCGTCGCCGCTCGAGCAGATCGGTGCGGCGCAGCTCATGCGTGATCACGTGACGCTGACGCTCTACGGCTTCACGAACGACATGGCACTGCAGTACCTCTGTTCCCTGATCGACGCATCGGAGAACGCCGAGCTGTTCGGGTTCGCGAACGTGCCGGCCATCGTCGACGCGAAGCGCAGCCAAGTCGAGATCGCAACGCTCGCGCAGAAAAAGACCATCACGATCGATGCAAACTACTACCAGAGCACGGCTGATGCGGTCGCCCGGCGACTGATTCTCGAGGCCGACGTTCCGACGGCGACGGTGTCGTCCACCCCACCCTAACCCACTCTCTCGGAGGAATCATGGCGACTCAGAATCTGAACGGCCCGAACGCGGGCGGCAACGCGAGCGCGCTCAACGTCTCGGCGGCGACCGTCATCAAGGCGACCCCCGGCGTC
>JBEPVY010000028.1:0-20922 GCA_041690835.1 Vulcanimicrobiota bacterium
GGCCGGGGACATCTCTGCTTTGCTAAACCGGGGACATCTCTGCTTTGCTCCAACATCTGGAGACGGCGCGTTTGACAGCCCCGTGCGGCACTGGTATCCTAGCTGGACGACGCGCGCAAATGCCGCGCGATCGATACGAAAGGAGGACGAGCTTTTATGAAACTTCGCATGCAGACCCCCGCCAATTTCGGCGCGACGGGCCTTTCGCTCGTCAATCGCCTTTCATCGAGATCTTCGGTCCCCGACTAGCGTTCCGGCTGGTTCGTCGCTCCGAAGGCCTCCGATGATCGCATCGGGGGCCGTTTTGTATCTCTTTTCCCACTCACACACTCAACCGAACGAGGCAACCCATGGACCTTTGGCTGCAAGCCGAAGTCCGTGTGCGCCGTGAAGAACTCTACGCAGTCGCTCGACTGGCCAGGCTGATCCGCCTCGCCGAGAGCGGCCGAAGTACCGGCTTTCGCGGTCGCATCGCGGACGGCGCCGACGCACTCAGCTCGGCGTTCGCTCATCTCGCGGAAAATATCCGCTGACTCAGAAGTCGTCGATGGAGGGCGTGGTGTCCGCGCCGCTCCATTGGCGATCGAACCTCGCCTGCGCATCGGCGGCGAGTCCGTTCATCCCCTGCTTCCCGTAGGCGATCGCAAGACCGTAGAGCGCGCGCGGATCCTCCGGGTAGTGCTTGAGCGCCTCTTCGAAGGCGTTGACGGCGTCCCCGTAGCGGCCTGCCCGTGCGTACACGAAACCGACCGCCTCGATCGCGGGAAACGGCGGAATATACTCGGCCGAGTAGTTCGCGAGCTGTTGTCGGGCGATCCAGCGCAGATCACTGACGGCCGTCTCGACCTTCCCGTCGTGTTCCGCTAGTCGGGCGTTCGCGAGCACGCCGAGGATGCTGTCCTTTCGCGCGCGCGCGAGGGCGCCGTACGCGGCGCGGGCCTCGTCCCATCGCGCAAGATGGGTGAGAGCAAGCGCGCGCGCCATCGGTAGCGTCGAGTCACCGGCCCGCGAGAACGACACGATCTCGTTCCAACGCGCGAACCTCGCGAGGACGAGCGAGGCCATCGCATTCGTCGGCGCTCGATCGTGCCATTTGATCGCTTGCGCGTAGTTTCCGAGGTACATCGCGGACGTGAAGCCGATGGCGATGTCGTGTCCGGTATAGCCGGTATGAGCCTGATCCGCGTCGGGCATCGCGGCCAGTCGCGTGATCAGCGCGAACGCGCGCTCCGACGAGGCCTCGGCGAGCGCGTACGCGCCCGTCTCGATCCACGTATGCGCAGGCATGTGGGCGAGGTGCTCTTGCGGGGGCGCGAAGGTCATCGCATCGAGGCGTTGCGCGCACGGGATCGCGGGCGTTCGGTCCGCGGCATCGTCGTAGGCGTGCACGCACAGATGATTCGCCATCGGATGCTGCGGATCGCGCGCGAGCACGACGGCGGCCAGCTTGGCGATCCGCGACCAGTCCTGATCCCCGTCGGCGAGCGCCTCCGCGTAGAGCATCGCGACCGTGTCGTCGTCGGGATACTTGGCGAGGAGCGGCGCGAGCGCAGCGCGGTACGCGTCGTCGTCCGCGGCATGCCGATCCCACGTCCCCGCGTAGCGCAACGCGAGAACCTCGATCAGATCGCGATCGCGCGGCGTCGCAGAAGACGCGAGCGACAGGGCCTTCAGGATCGCGGGCTGCGCGCCTTCGAAGTTCTCTCTCGCAAGCGGCTCGTTGACATTCGGGCCGAGCGCGAGCGCTTCGCCCCAATAGGCCATCGCGGCGCCGGGATAAGCGGCCGCGGCCTGTGCGTAGGTCCGGTATGCTTCGCCCCCGTTGTACGCGTAGTAATCGAGCAAGCCCCGATCGAGCAACGTCGAGAGGGCGACCGCGGCGACGCTCACGAGAAGATCTGCTGGGGGCCGGCCTGGAACGCGGCGATCGCGGCGCGCCAATCGGCGGGCACGGCGATGGTCCGGTTCTCTTCGAAATCGAAGGCGACCATGGCGGTCGTGCCGCGGGCGGCTCGATGGCCGGCCGCCACGCTCCAGACTTCGTACTCGAAGTCGAACGACTTGGTGCCGATCCGGGGGATCGAGCAGCCGACCGCGATCGCCTCGCGATACGAGAGCTGGCGCTCGTACTCGAACTGGATGCTCGCCTGGATCATCCCGTGGCGGCCGTTGATGTCGGAGCCCATCACCCGCGCGAAGTACTCGGCGCGCATGGTCTCGGCCCAGCGGATGTAGGCGACGTTGTTCACGTGCCGCATCATGTCGATGTCGGCGAAGGGGACGCTGAACCGGGTGATGAGCGGAAAACCGTCGAGCATGGAGGAGCCTCTTCCGAGCACGGCTTTCGGACCCCTAGAGAAACGTGCTGGACACGGAGGCGCCGGATAGGATACCATTTCGCCTTGTCCAAGGGTGGACGAGTCCGGGCGCGTAGCTCAGTGGGAGAGCATCCGCTTCACACGCGGGGGGTCGTTGGTTCAATCCCAACCGTGCCCAAGTTTCGGGGACGAGCCTCGGCCGATCGGGCCGGGGCTCTTTTCGTCCCGACAATGAGGCTTGACCCGGCACCGTGCGTAGGGTACACTCTCGCCTTGTAGCGAAGAGGGTTGTGTCCAAGCAGATTCGGTTTTTGACGCTGTAGCTCAGTTGGTTAGAGCGCCGCCCTGTCACGGCGGAGGTCATGGGTTCGAGCCCCACCAGCGTCGCCAGTTGAAAGAAGAGCCCCGCCGCATCTGCGACGGGGCTCTTCTCGTTACCGGCTCGCGATCAGTGGCATGAGATCGCGACGGCCGTTTGGCCCGGTTGGAAGTCTACCGTACTGCCGCCCGGAAGCGTGACCGACGGAACCGTGACCGTGTTCCCCGAGATCGTCCCGGAGGCGCTGGCGTTGTTCCACGAAAGGGCCCCGCCACCGCCGGTATTGATGTAGATGTCGAGCTCGCACGAGGTAGCGGTGCCGAAGCCCGTCGTCTTCGCCGTCACCGGCTCGAGATCACTGGCACGAAATCGCCGCGGCCGTCTGGCCGGGTTTGATGTCGATCGTATTGCCGTCGGGAAGCGTGATCGGCGCCAGCGTAGCGGTGTTCCCGGAGATAACCCCTGAGATGCCGCTACTGTTCCACGTAGGGCTGCCACCGTTGCCGTTGTCGCCGTAGAAGTCGAACTCACATGCGGTGGCTGAGCCGAAGCCAGTCGACTTCGTGACGGTGATGGTCGGAGTCGTCGGGCCGGTGCTGTATGCCGAGGGCCCGGCATTGTAGATCGAGAGATAGATCTCCGGCGTGGACCCGGGGACCGCGTCGTCTGCGGGTAACGTCGGCGTGATGTCGCCGTTGTTCAGTGCGTCCGAGAGCGTAATCGTCCCGCTTCCCGCGAGGGTCGGTCCGAACTGCACGCTCAGCGAGATGCTCTGGTATGCGGGCAACGTCAGTTCCGCCATGGTCGTTCCGCTGGCAAACGCGCCCGTGGTGCTCGGGCCGCCGAACGTCCGGTCTTGCGCAGCTACGATCGGTGAGGAGTAGATCCCCCCGTTCGATGAGATCACGTACAGATTTTGACTGTTGGTAGAGATGCCGACGCCCGACCCGGCCACCGTGTTGTAGTTCCCGGAATCCAAATCGAGGTAGTAGATATTGGTGCCACTCTCGCTCGCGGGATAGCCGAGGACGAAGATGCCGCCTTCGATCGTCGCGGTCAGCTCCGACGCGAGCCCGGGGAGTTGTTGGTAGTTCGGCGGGCCATCGGGGAATTCGTGATAGATGCTTCCGGCGGCATTGAGGATGTAGATTCCGCCCGAGTTGCCGGTGCCGCCGTTTAGGATGCCGTAGTTGCCCCTGTCATCGGAGGCCACGATTCGTACGCCGGTGCCGTCCAAAAGGGCCCAGCTTCCGTTGTAAACCCAAACCGGCTCATTTGCACCGACCCCGGCGCCGTTCGAGAGCACGTAGATCGCGCCGGTTGCGTCGACGGTGATGTCGGAGGCACCGCTGCCCGGCGACGTCCAGGTACCGCCATTGTACGCATAGATAGCACCGATGGAGTTGATCGCGTAGACCGTCGCGCCGTCGTGCGAGACCGCGATCCGCGAAGCGAGGCCGGTGATATTCGTCCACGTTCCGGCGCTGTAGTGCCAGATGTACTTGTCGGGACCGGCCGGCTCGTCAGAGAGCACCCAGAGCGACCCGTCGGGCGAAGCGGCGGCAAACGAACCCGAGCCCGGGAGCTGCGTGTACGACGCCGCTTGGAGCGCGACATCCGGTTTCACGCGCGCGTTGAGCATGACGCTTGCCGGAAGAATCTGGGTCTTAACCATCGGAGCTGCCGGGGTCAGCCCGGGCGATAGAACTGCTGACGTCGCGGGCAACGCATCGCTCTGAGAATGCCGTCCGCAGCCGGCGATGGCTAGGACGGCGAGCAATGCGACCGCAGGTCGCACAAAACGGGATACGTCCATGACTTTACACTCCAGGAAGGAGAGGAGCAAAGCCACTACCGGGCCTCCTCCGTGGCCGGGGAGGACATTCCTTCTTACCCGCAATTACACGAGTCCACCCGAATACGACGTGGTATGGAGGACCGACAAACGAAGCGGCCGGACGCTCGCCGCTTCTACTCGACCCGGATCACGCCCATCATGCCGCGGTCTTCGTGATAGAGCATGTGGCAGTGGAACACGAACGTGCCGCGCGGGACGTGGCGGAAGTCGAGCAGGATGCGGGTGATGCTCGGCTTCACCAGCGGATAGTTCGGATCGCGCGGGTTCGGGAGCAGGCTCCCGACCGGGACGAAGACCTCGTCGAGCGCGATCGGAATCCCGGCTTGATCGCGCTCGTTTACAAACGTCATCTGGTGGATGTGGAACGTGTGCGCTTCCATCGAAGCGTTGATCAAGTACCATTCTTCGACCGTGCCGGCTTTGACGACGATATCCGGATTCGACGGTACGGTTCCACCCGGTGCGAAGACCGGCGAGAACGGGTGCTCCCGAAAGTTCTTGGCCGACGTCTCCGTGATGAAGAACGCCGAATGCGGCGGGACCTTGCTTCGTCCGGGGATGTTGTATTCGGTGAACGTGATCGCGCGGCGGTGGATCACGTGCGGGTTGGCATGCGCGTAGGCGACCAGCTTCGCTGCGGGCGTCGTGGAAGCGATCACCGGCGTCGAAGCGACGGTGACGGCCGGTGCATCACTCGCGACGCCGCGCACGTGGAGCAAGTCGTGGTGCGTCTCGAAGAACGCGTTGGCTCCGCCGCAGAAGTGCTCATTCGAAAGGGTTAGCGTCTGGCCGACGGCGACCGTCACCAACGCGTCTACTCGCGAGGCCGGGGCGAGCATCACCTGATCCATCGCGACGTAGTTGGCGAGGGGTCGTGCGCTGTCGCCGGAGATCGGCGTCCCGTCGCGGCCGACCACGCGCATCGGAACGACGGCTCCGCTCGCGTCGTGAAGCGAGAGCTGCTTGGGCGAGTCCGAGGTCGTATCGACGAGCCTGAGGAGTTGCGCTTGACCAGCGGCGACGTCGAGCGTCGCAGGTACGGCCGCGCCGTTGACCGTCAGGGTAGCCTCGGCACCGATGCCGTTGCAACCGGTCGCGTCTTCCGTGATCGCGCCGACGTGCATCGGATACGGGAGCGGCCACGCGGGTGGGTTGAACGGATCGAATGCGACCGGCTTGCCGATCGGGAGCGCGCCCTCGTGCGTAGCGCCAGTCGCATAGATGGCTCCGTCGTCGGGAACGAAGGCGTTGTCCAGCATGACCGGTCGGCGATAGCGCAGCAGGAGCACGTGATCGGCGGATGCCGGGAGTTGCGCTACGTCCGGTTCGACGATCCAGGCGCCCGAGAGCCCACCGGCGACTTCGGCATCCGAGGCGCCGTGGATGTGCGGGTGATAGAAGTACGTTCCAGGCGGTTGCGTGGTGGGGATCGTGATGTGGTATTCGCAAGCGTGCATCGGCGTGCTAAGCGTCGAGAGGAAGATGTCTTCTTGGTCCGCGGGTCCCTGAAAACCATGAAGATGGATGTTCGTATCGACCGCGGCCTTCGGGTACCAGCTATCGTCGATCGTATGGTTGAAGTAGCCCGCATAGTGAGCGGCGGGCGTGCGCCCCATGGACATCGCCGGCATGCACGGCTGGAGCGCTTTCGATGAAACGCGCTCGCCCGCGCTCGGCGCGGTGATGTCGTTCACGATGCGCAGCGCGAAGCGTTGACCGCGGCGGACGCGGATGGTCGGTGCGGCGATATGCTCGACGCCGTCGGCGCGGTACGTGTAGCAAAAGCGTTTGCTCGTGTCGGCGTGGACCGCGAGGATCAACTCCGGTTCGCCGGTCGCGTTTCGCGGGAGGTCGGCGACTTCCACGATCGGCGGCTCGGTCAGGGCGGCTCCAAGAAACGGACCGCAGACGGGCGAGGCCGCGTGCTTGGTGATGGGCGTTGCGGCCGTCGGAGCGGCGATGGCCAGGACCGCGATGGCCACAAGGAGCGCACACGAATGAAGACGATGGAGCATAAGAACCTCCCCGGTCATGAAGCGAGCAAGCCTACACTTGTCCCTCGACCGCGTCACACCCTCGTCGCGCGGCGCATTTCACGAGTATGAAACGTCGCAGCAATCGGTTCCTGATGTGGGCGCTCGCACTCTCGCTCGCGGCCCATGCCGTGGTCATCTTCTGGGCTCAGGGGATCAAGGTGGGATCGGCCGACACTCCGGAGCCGAAACATATCATCGTGCTCGATCAACCGCACCCAAAGCCGCCACCGCCGCCGCTTGCGATCGTCACGCCGAAGCCGATCGCGTTCGTCCGGCCGACGGCGCCCGCGCAACATCATCCACCTGCCCCGCCGATCATCAGCCACCGCTCGGGCACGCCGGGCGCGCACGTCGTCGGACCCATCACGCCGCCGGGCCCCATCGGCCCCGACCCCGGCCCGACCGGCGCCGTAGAGCCGACGAGCGCGCCCGCACCGGCTTGCACGGCGCCCGACATCGCCGCTCGCGCGATCGATCCGGTAACCCCGGACACGCCGGAGATCGCACAAGAACAAGGGCTGACCGGGACGACCCAAATCCGGGTGTCGATCGATGCGAACGGCGCCGTGACCGACGTCGGGATCTATCGCTCGTCGGGCAGCTCGCTCTTAGATGCCGCAGCTCTGCACGCCGCCAGGGAAAGCACATACAAGGCCGATATCCGTAACTGCGAAGCCGTCTCGGGGAGCTATCTCTTCACGGCGACCTTCCAGTAGCCACCGCGCCCGAAGGAGAAGCGTCCGTTGTATAAGATCGTCATCGCCGCGTGCATCGCCGCCCTGGCCATACCGGCCGCCACGCCCGCGGATCCACTCCCGGCCTCCGCGTTCGCGTACGACGCGGGTGCGCCGCTGATGGTCGCGCAGAAATCTCAGGCGGTTGTAAACGGCGTACGTAGCCGTCTCGTCACGTTTGCGTCCGCGAACGGCCGGATGCTGACGGCCGAGGTCATCTCGCCGCTCGCACCCTCGAAATCGCACGCGGGCGTGCTCTTCGTACACTGGCTCGGCGACCGCAAGACCACCAACCACACCGAGTTCGAACCGGACGCGATCGCGCTTGCCAAGAAGGGCGCGACCTCTGTCCTGGTCGATGCGCAATGGTCGGAACAACAGTACGGCAAGCGCGAATGGTTCATGCAGGTGCGGACCACCACTACCGACTACGCGCAGTCGATCGCGCAGGTGGTCGATCTGCGTCGCGCGTTGGACCTGCTGGGCGCGCAGCCGGGCGTCGATCCGCACCGGATCGCCTACGTCGGTCACGACTTCGGCGCGATGTACGGCTCGTTGCTCGCGGGCGTCGACCCGCGACCGCGCTGGTATGTGTTGATGGCGGGCAATCCAAGCTTCTCGCAGTGGTTCCTGCTCGGCAAGAAGCCGGCCGACGTGGACGCGTATGTCGCGCAGATGAATCCGCTCGAGCCGCTCCCGTATCTCGCGCGGTCGCACGCGCGGGCGTATATGTTCCAGTTCGCCCAGAAAGATTTCTACATCACGCCCGATAACGAGGTCGCGTTCTTCAGCGCCGCCCCGGCGCCGCGCTCGATGTGGGTCTACCAGATCGGTCACAGCCTGGCGACACCGCTCGCACTTCAAGATCGCCTGACGTGGCTGGGAGCCCGGCTCTTCTAAGAGGCGCTTCGCGGTAAGGACGCCGCGTGGCGGTGTATCAGTACAGGCGCCCGCCGTTCGGGACGGGGAAGGCGGGGCGGACCAGGACGACGTTTCCGGAGTCGTCCGGGACGCCCAGGACCAGGACTTCGCTCGGGAAGCCGGCGATGCGTTTTGCGGGGAAGTTCACGACGCCAAGGATCTGTTCGCCGATCAACTCGTCGATCGTGTAGCGCACCGTGATCTGGACGCTCGATCGCTTCACCCCGATCTCGCCGCCGAAGTCGATCGTCAGTTTGTACGCGGGCCTGCGCGCTTCCGGAAAGAGTTCGGCGGCAAGAATGGTTCCGGCGCGTACGTCGAGCGCGGAGAAGGCTTCAAGCGGGTCCATTCCGCCGACGTTCGCACGGGGCGACAAAAAACCGCCCGGAGTGATCCGGACGGTTTCGACATGGTGCCAAGACCGAGATTTGAACTCGGGACACCGCACTTTTCAGGCGCGTGCTCTACCAACTGAGCTATCTTGGCTCGGGGACACCCTTCCGGGCGACCGCGCTACGTTCAACGTGCGCGGCTCCCCTCCTTGTCAGCCCGCGATCGCGCCTTCTTCGCGGTCCTGACGGTCGAGGTTCTCACTTTTGTCGCCTTCGAGCCAACGGTTCGCCGCTTCGGCGTGCGACGCATCGGTGCGGGATGCGAGCCATGCTTGGAGCGCGTCGTCGGTCGGGTGCGCGCGGATCGCGGCTTCGAACTCGGCCGGCGTGAGCCCCCAGCGCTCGAGGACGCCCAGGTCCATCGGACACGGATAGATATAGTCGAAGATCGTGCCCGCCGCCGCGGCGCGCGCCTTGTCGGCGACGCGCGCGAGCCACATGTACGGGCCGACTTTCAATCGGCCGGGCCGCGGAAAGGTCTTGCCGTCGCGAAAATCTGTTGCCATGGTCCGCACGACCGCAACAGGGATGCCTGCGGTTGCGCGGCAACCAGGCGTCATGTCACTACGCGCACAGCCCGCCTCGACGCACGTCGGCCCGTCCGACGAACCGCGCTGGCACGCGGCGGTCGCGGTCGTCGGTGTACTGGCCCTCTACATCACCCTCCCGCGGCAGTTCATCCTCGGACCGATACTGCTCGCTCCGATCCTGATCCTCGGTCTGCTGCTTCCGCTTTTGATCTTCGCGCCCAGCCGTCATCAAGAGACGCCCGCGCAACGAGTCGCCTCGGTCGCCCTCATCGCTCTCATCAATTTCTTCAACGTCGCCTCGGTCGCATTGCTCATCTATTCCACCATGTTCTCTCCGGAGCGGAAGCAGTTGCTCGATGCGGCCGGCGCCGGCCAACACCTACTGATCGCGGGAGCGCAGATCTGGCTTTCCAACGTGCTGGTCTATGCGATGTGGTACTGGGAGATCGACGGAGGCGGCCCGGAGCCGCGCGCGCACGCAAGTTCCGCGCTCGAGTTCTTGCACGCCGATTTTCTCTTCCCGCAGATGCTGGTCGGCGACGAGCGGATCGCATGCATCGAGAAGCGCTGGAAGCCGCTCTTCGTGGACTACGTCTTCCTGGCGTTCACCAACGCGCTCGCGTTCAGTCCGGCGGACACCTTTCCGATCACGCGCCCGGCCAAGATGCTGATGATGTTCGAGGCGATCACCTCGTTCGTCACGATCGCGGTGGTGCTCGCGCGCGCCGTCGGCGTGGTGGTGTAGGGTCTAGTAGTCGCCTTTGGCGGGGTCGTAGTCGACCTCGTGGATCGTCGCCTGGACGTGGGCGAACGCGTCCGGACCGATCCGGATGTCGCCACGGAACGGGTAGTCCAGTTCCGCGATCAAGACGAAGATCACCGCCACGATCGCGCTCAGCCCGACCGTCATGATGAGATGCGCGCGGATGTTATCGACCCGGAAGAGATAGGTGAACCCGACCGTGATGATGCTCAGCACCAGCATGGCGGTCCACATCAGCGGCGGGATACCCTGATCGTTATCGAAGAGCCGCTGGCGCCGGGCGTCGGCGAAGGTACGCACGAGGTCGAGCGCCTGTCCTTGGAGCGTGTCTTCATGCGCCGTCGTCGGAACGAAGGCGACCACGTCGTGTTCCACGTTGTAGGCGAGCCGCTTCGCGATCGCGCTCCGACCGCCGTGCTGCATGAGCGGCCACTCGTCGGTGATGATGGTGGCGGTGTAGCGATCCAGATCGCGCTGCACTTCGCCCCGAAGCGGGACCGGAAAGCCGAGCAGGAGATGATGCAGATCGGCGACCGCGCTCGCTTCGCGTTGGACGTTGCCGGCCGACGCATCGTACTCTTGCCAGACGACGACCACCATGAACGAGAGCACGACCGCAAGAATCGTGCCGGCCGTCCCGATGATCGGGCCGGCCACGTCGTTGTGGGTGATCCGGTCGGCGCTCGCGCCGAAGCGTCGCACCAGCAAGAGGCCGCCGCCGGCGATCGCGCAGACGATCGCGATGGCGAGCGGTGCGAAGAGCCAAGCCGGAAGCACGTAGATCCACGTCACGCCTGCTGGCTTCGCGCGGGAGGTGCGGCCTCCTTGAAGCGGCGCCGGCCGCGTGCAACGCTTGGGCGAATCGCGCGGTTCTGTAGGACGCAACGGTAGCCGAGTGGAACCGGAGCGGGCTCGCGGGTATGATGTAATGGCAGCCTGTGACCTTCCCAAGGTCGACGCGTGGGTTCGATTCCCACTACCCGCTAACCGACAACCGAGAGCGAACGAGAACGGCGACGTAGCCAAGTGGTAAGGCAGGGCTCTGCAAAAGCCCCATTCGGCAGTTCAAATCTGCCCGTCGCCTCCAACGTTCTCATCCATCCTCATATCGAGCATTCATGCGCATAGTCGTCCTGGGGGCCGGCGGTATCGGCGGCTTCGTCGCCGCGGCACTCGCGCGGGCGGGATACGACGTCGCGGTGGTCGCACGCGGCCCCCATCTCGATGCCATCCGCGAACGCGGTCTCCACGTCCGCAGCGCCCTCGGTGAGTTCACCGTGCGCGTGCCCGCGAGCGACCGTCTTGCCGAACTCGGAACGTTCGATCTCGCGATCGCCGGGTTTAAAGGCCATCAGTGGGCGGACGCGCTCGAACAACTGGCGCCCGCCGCGCGCAAGGGTCTCACCATCGTCACCATGCAGAACGGCGTGCCGTTCTGGTTCGTGCGCACGCCGCCGCTCGAGAGCGTCGATCCGGGCGGACGGATCGGGGCGCTTTTCCCCGCCGCGCAGACGATCGGCGGCGTGGTCCATGCCTCCGGCCACATCGCGGCGCCCGGTTCGATCCTGCAAAGTGGTCGAACGCGCTACCTGTTCGGCGACGCGGCCGGCGGCGTCGGCCCGCGCGCCCGCGAACTCTGCGAGATGTTCCGCGCGGCCGGCCTCGCGCCGGAAGCCGACGAGAACATCCGCGCGACGGTCTGGCTGAAGCTGGTCAACAATGTGGGCCTCAATCCGGTCAGCACCCTACGCGGCGTGACCGTGCATCGGCTGCTCGAAGATCCGGCCGCCCTTGCCGAACTGCGCGGCCTGATGCTCGAAGCGATCGCCGTCGGCCGTGCGATCGGTGCGATCGGCGATATCGATGTCGAGGACCGGATCGCGGTGCTCTCGCAGGTCGCCGACGTCAAGACCTCGATGCTGCAAGACTTCGAAGCCGGGCGTACGATGGAGGTCGCTCCGATCCTGGGAGCCTTGATCGAACTCGCGGGCCGGTCCGGCATTCCGGTACCGCTCGCGCGCGCCGCACAAGCCGCACTCGAGGCCCGATGCTGACGCGCCGGATCGTCCCCTGTCTGGATATCAAGGAAGGCCGCGTCGTCAAAGGCGTGAACTTCGTCGCGCTCCGCGACGCCGGCGATCCGGTCGAACTGGCCAAGACCTACGAAGCCTCGGGGGCAGACGAACTCGTCTTTCTCGATATCACCGCGACGGTCGAGGGCCGGCAGGCGACTCGCGAGGTCGTCCGCGCGGTCGCGCGCGAGTTGACGATCCCGTTCGCGGTCGGCGGCGGAGTGCGTGCGGTCGGAGCCGTGCGCGATCTGCTCCGGGCGGGCTGCGATAAGGTCGCCCTCAACTCAAGCGCGGTACGACGTCCGGACCTCCTGCGCGAGGCGGCGGCGGAGTTCGGCAGTCAATGCATCGTGCTCGCGGTCGATGCACGCGCGAACGCCACCGGTTGGGAAGTCGTGGTCGATGGCGGCCGGACTGCGACCGGAATCGACGTCCTCACGTGGGTCGCGGACGCTACCCGCGACGGCGGTGCGGGTGAGGTGCTGGTGACCAGCATGGATCGCGACGGCACCAAGATCGGCTACGATCTCGCGCTGACGGCGGCCGTCCGGGCGGCGACGAGCGTGCCCGTGATCGCATCGGGTGGCGCGGGCAGCATCGACGACTTTATCGACGTCTTCGAACGTGCGGATGCGGATGCGGCGCTGGCGGCCTCTCTCTTCCATTTCGGCGAGGTCGCGATTCCCGACCTCAAAGCGGCGCTGGCCGCACGCGGGATTCCGATGCGTCCGTGGAAACCAAGCGCACGATGAACCTGGATACGCTCAAGTGGGGCAGCGACGGACTGCTGCCGGTCGTGATCGCGGATGCGACCAGCGGCGCGGTGCTGACCCTAGCGTGGGCCGATCGCGCCGCGCTCGAGCGGACGATCGCGACCCGCGAGACGCATCTCTACAGCCGGAGCCGCCAAGCGCCTTGGCGCAAGGGCGAGAGTTCGGGCAACACGCAACGCGTGCGCGAGGTCTGCGCCGACTGCGACGGCGACGCTCTCCTGTATTCCGTCGAACCGGCCGGTCCGGCTTGCCACACGGGGGCGGCGACCTGTTTCCACGAGATCCTGCTCGCGTCCGACGGGCCGGTGCGCGACGAGCGCTTCGCCGATGCGATGAATGCGCTCGAAACCGTACTGGCTCAGCGCAAGCTCGATCCGCCTGAAGGCTCGTACGTCGCCAAGCTCTATGCCGGCGGGGTCGACCGCATCGGAAAGAAAATCGGCGAAGAAGCGACCGAGGTGGTGATCGCCGCCAAGAACGACGATCCCGACGAACTGGTCTGGGAGTCGGCCGATCTGCTGTTCCATCTTCTGGTGATGCTCGCGGAGCGCAACGTCTCGCTCGGACGCGTCGGCGAGCACCTGTTGCAGCGTGTCAAACCCGATCCCGATTAGCGACCTCGCGGTCGTCGGCCCGAAGACGGCGGCCTACTTCCGTGAGTTGGGTCTGCTGACCGCGCACGATCTGCTCGACTACCTTCCGTTCCGCTACGAGGATCAGCGCTATCCGACGCCCTCCAATCGTCTGGGCGGCGCCGAGGGCGAAGAGAACGCGGTCGGCCGGATCCTCTCCGTAAAAGAGAAGCGCGTGCGCGACCTGGAGATCGTCGAGGCGCGTCTGCAAGACGAGACGGGCACGTTCGTCGCCAAATGGATCGGCCGGCGGCGCTTCGTGATCGGGCGTTTCTCGGCGGGCATGCGTATCTACGTGCGCGGCCGGGTGGAGATGACGCTGGCCGAACCGGTCGTCAGCGTCGCGAACTACGGGATCTTGAGCGACGGCGAAGAGTACCGCGGCGAGGTCGTTCCGATCTATCATGCGAGCAAGGATCTCTCGACGCGTAAGATCGCACAGGTCGTGCACAAGAATCTGCCGCGTCTGCTCGAGCTGGCCGGCGACGACCCGATCCCGCCGGCGCTCGCCGAGCGGCAGAAGTTCCCGCCGCTCGCGGAGGCGTATCGCTCGGCCCACGCGCCCTCTACGCCCGAGGAAGCGGAGCGTGCGCGCGATCGCTTCATCTATTCCGAGTTTCTGGTGCTCGCGACCTCGGCGCGCCGGAAGCGCGAAGTCCGCGTGCGCGAACGCGGAGCGCTGGCGCTCTCGGTTCCGCCGGGCCTGCTCGACGAGTTTCAGGCGGCGCTGCCCTTTCCGTTGACGGGCGCGCAACGGCGCTCGATCGTCGAGATCTGGGACGACATGGCAAGCGACGTGCCGATGAACCGGCTCTTGCAAGGCGACGTCGGCAGTGGGAAGACGCTGGTCGCTGCGGCCGCGATCGTGCTGGCCGCACGCAACGGCGTGCAGTCGGCCCTGATGGCGCCGACCGAGATCCTGGCCGCGCAGCACGCGGCCAAGCTGGCACCGCTCTTGCTCCCGCTCGGGGTCACGCTCGAAGCGGTCTTCGGGAGCCAAGGCGCGCGCGCGCGCAAGAGCGCCGTCGAACGGATCGGCAGCGGCGAAGCCTCGCTGGCGGTCGGAACGCACGCGCTTCTCACGGAGGGCGTCGACTTCGCCCGGCTCGGACTGACCGTTATCGACGAGCAGCATCGTTTCGGGGTGGCGCAGCGGGCTCGGCTGCGTTCGAAAGGCGGCGCGCCACACACGTTGCACATGACCGCCACTCCGATTCCGCGCACGCTCGCACAATCGGTCTACGCGGATCTGGATGCATCCACGATCGACGAACTTCCGCCCGGTCGCACGCCGATCGAGACGTTTACGTTGCGGGCCAGCCGGATGCCGCGGGTCGAGGAGTTCGTCCGGCGCAACGTCGGGATGGGGCATCAGGTCTACATCGTCGCACCCGCCATCGACGAGAACGACGCGGATCTGACGAGCGCCCTTTCCGAAGCCGAGCGGCTCAAGCGCGACGCCTTCCCGGATCTGCGCATGGGCGTGTTGCACGGCAAGATGCCGGCGCGTGAGAAGGACGAGATCATGGGCCGCTTCGTCGGCGGCGATATCGACGTGCTGGTCGCGACCACCGTGGTCGAGGTCGGCGTCGACGTCCCGAACGCAAGCGTCATGGTCGTGCTCGACGCGCATCGCTACGGGCTCGCGCAACTCCATCAACTGCGCGGACGGGTCGGGCGCGGCGCCGCCAAGTCGTACTGCTTGCTGGTCGCGCCGGACGACGCCGGCGAGCGCGCGCGCCTGGAGATCCTGACCGAGACGACCGACGGCTTTGCGATCGCGGAAGAAGACCTGCGTCTACGGGGACCCGGCCAGTTTTCCGGCACCGCGCAGTCCGGCATCGACGAGTTCCGATTCGCCGATCTGATCCGCGACATCGAGGTCTACCGGACCGCTAAGGCCGACGCCGACGCGATCGTCACGGGCGACCCGGACCTGGAGCGACCCGAGAACGCTGGCCTGCGCGCCGCCCTCGAAGCCGCGCCCTCCGCGCGCGCGATGATTGCTTCGTCCTAGCGTCGAAGCGCGACGGCATGAAGTATCGAAGCCTCACCGCCGCTCTTGCGGCCGTCTTTCTCGCCGCGCTCGTCGCACTGGTCGCGCCGACGCCGGCGGCCGCCGCCAATCTGACGGTGACGCGAGCGACCCTCGCGAACGGCCTGCAGATCGTGGTCGTCCACGACCCGCTCGCACCGGTCGTCACGACCATGCTCAACTATAAGGTCGGCTCGGACGAGCAATGGATCGATGGGCTGGCGCACGCGACCGAACATATGATGTTCCGCGGCAGCAAGACGCTCTCGTCGGGATCGCTGATGGACGCGCTCGGCGTGACGGGCGGCAACTTCGATGCGGACACGCAGGGCGAGGTCACGCAATATTACTTCACGGTTCCGTCTCAATATCTCGACATCGCGTTACGCGTCGAGCGCTCGCGCGCGACCGGCCTGCTGATGTCGCAGAGCCTGTGGCAGCAGGAGAGCGGCGCGATCACTCAAGAGGTGACGCAAGACAACTCGAACGCGCTCTATCGCATCTTCACCAAACTCAACGATCGGATGCTGGCCGGAACGCCGTACGCCAAGAACGGGCTCGGGACGGTCAACGGCTTCGCCCATCAGGTGAACGGAAAAGAGCTGCTCAAGTTCTACCAGACCTGGTATCACCCGAACAACGCGCTCTACGTGATCGTCGGCGACGTCGACGGTCCGACCGTCGTGAACCAGGTCCGCTCGATCTTCGGCGACATTCCGGCCGCGAAACTGCCGGCCCGGACGCCGGTCGTGCTCCGTCCGTTCACCGGCGCCGTCTATCGCGATACCAGCGATCAGCCGTTCACGGCCGTGCTCCTCGGCTACCGTCTGCCGGGCTACGATAGCCCCGACTACGCGGCCGGCGTGATCGCCGGCGACGTCCTCAACAGCCAGCGCGGCGCGCTCGCCGATCTGGCGGCCACAGGTAAGGTCTACCAGGCCGGCTTCCAGGCGCAATCGTTCCCCAAGACGACCGTCGGCCTGACCTTCGCGATCGTCCCGATCTCGACCAAGCCCGAGACGGCCGACGGCTGGCTCCGTTCGGTCATCAACACGTACGCCAAGTCGGGCGTGCCGAGCGATTTGGTCGCGGCCGCCAAGCTCCGCGAGGTCTCCGACCTGGAGTTTGCCGGCAACTCGATCGAAGGGCTCGCGAACCAGTGGAGCAGTGCGCTTGCGGTGCAGGGCCTGCACTCGCCCGACGACATGATCGCCGCGTTCGGGAAGGTCAGCGTCGCCGACGTCGATCGCGTCCTGCGCTCGTCGTTCGACAACACCAGGGTGATCGCGGCCTACGCGGTGCCGAAGAACATCGGCAAGCTCAGCATTTCGGGCGGGATGCATAAGGAAGACAACTCGATCCCGCCGAGCACGCATCAGGCGCTCGTTCCATGGGCCCAACGCGTCCTCGACAATCTGCAGGTCCCCAAGCAGACGCTCGCGCCGGTCTCGATGACCCTCCCGAACGGTCTGCGCCTGATAGTGCAGCCCGAGCACATCACGCACACCGTCGTGGTGAGCGGCGCGATCTCGAGCAATCCGCAGGTCCAAGAGGCCGCAGGCAAAGACGGCGTGGCGGACCTGACGAGCACGCTGATGCCGTACGGAACCACCCACTACGATCGCGTCGGCCTCCAAGCCGAGTTCGACAAGATCGCGGCGAGCGCCAATGTGGGAACGCAGTTCGGTATCTCCACGCTGACGGCGAACTTCGATCGCGGCGTCGCGTTGCTCGCGGACGAGGAACTCCATCCGGCATTCGATGCGAAATCGTTCGCGATCGTCAAGGCCCAGCAGGTCAAGAGCGTCGCCGACGCCGCCGATTCGCCGGACCATCTGACCGAGGTCGCGCTCGCGGATGCGCTCTACCCGATCGGCGACTCGGGGCGTCGGTTCGCGACCGCCGCGACGGTCGGCTCGGTCGGGCTCGACGACGTCCAGGCCTGGTTCTCCGGTGCCTACCGTCCCGACCTGACGACCATCGTCGTGATCGGCGACACGACCCCCGCCAAAGCACGCGCGGTCATCGAGAAGTACTTCGGCGGCTGGACGGCGACCGGACCCAAACCGAACGTCTACCCGGATCCGGTCGCGCAGAACGCGCCGGGTGCGGTCGGCGTTCCGGCCACGGGTCGCGTGCAATCGGCCGTACAGATGGTCGAGACGATCGCGCTCAAACGCAACGATGCGGATTGGGCTAGTCTGCAGGTCGCGAACACCGCGTTGACCGGTGGCTTCTACTCTTCGCTGCTCTATCACGATCTGCGCGAAGTGCACGGCTACGTGTACAACGTGCAGAGCGCGGTGAACGCCGGCAAGGTACGCTCGACCTTCGAACTGAGCTTCGGCTCGGATCCGAAGAACGTGCTTCCGGCGGCCGATCAAATCGTCGCGAACCTGACCGCATTGCAGCGGGCGCCGCTCAACGCCGATCGGCTGCTGCGCGCCAAGGCCCTGTTGATGGGCGAGTTGCCGATCCGCATCGGGAGCTACGATGGGGTCGCGGGGATGTTCCTGAACTACGCCGGCCGCGGTCTCCCGCTCGATCAGAACCTGATCGACGCGCGCCGCGAACTCGGCGCGACCCAGGGTTCCGTCCGGAAAGCGATGACGAAATGGATCCGGCCCAAGGGCTTCGTCCGGATCGTCACGGGGCCGGGACCGCAGTAAGAGCCGTGGGTGCGGCCGGCATCGGTTTCGATTTCGACCACACCCTCGGAATCGATAACAAGCTCGAGCGGATCGCCTTCCTGCGGCTGCTCGAGCACGTGATCGTGGCGGGCGGTCACGCGCTCGGGACGCTCGCCGAAGAGAGCGACCGGATCGACGCGCTGCTGAAGGACCAGCGCGCCGGAGCCTGCACGATCGACGAAGCCGTCCGCGCATTCGTGGCGGAGCGCGGCGTCGTGCCCGACGGCGCGCACGTCGAAGAGTACGAGCGCATGTGTCTTGCGATGGTCGACGACGTGGTCGTCCCGCTTCCCGGCGCGCGCGAGATGCTCGCCGAGCTGCGCGCGCGCGGCACGCCCGTCGCGATGCTGACCAACGGTTGGAATCCGCTGCAGACCGCCAAGGCGCGGCGCGTCGGGTTCGAAGGGCCGATCCTCGCGAGCGCCGAGATCGGCGTGCAAAAGCCGGATCCCGGGGCGTTCGCCGCGCTCGCGCGATCGCTCGATCTGCCGCCGGGCGAGATATGGTACGTCGGCGACGATCCCGCGATCGATATCGCCGGCGCTCTTGCCGCCGGTCTGAAAGCCATCTGGCTCGACGCCGAGGGCCGCTCGTATCCGGGCGACCTGCCCGCACCGACCCGTCGCATCGTCGCCCTCGCGGAGCTGCTCACGTTATGATCCAGGCCATCGCTCTGATCGTCGCCATGAACCAGGCTCCGAGCGCGTACGAGACCAAGCTGGTCGCGCTCGCGCAGCGCATCACCGACGACGGCTTCCGCGAGAGCCCGACCTATGCGACCGACTCCGGCATCCATCTCTACGACGATAAGCTCGGCGATTATTCCGCACACGCGCAGGCCGCCTCGTTCGCGACGCTACGCAAATTCCGCAACGCGCTAGCCGCTCTGCAGCCTCCGGTACGTGCGACCGTCCACGAGAAGGTCGACTACCTGCTCTTGCGCGCGAACATCGAGAGTTCGTGGTGGCAGACGAGCGTGCTCCGCTCGCTCCAACGCAACCCGACCGTCTACGAAGGCGAATGCACGAACGGCATCTTCTCCCTGATCAAGAAGAAGTTCGCAAGCGACGAGGTCCGCTTGCGCGACGCCATCGCGCGCATGAACGCGTGCTCGCGCGTCTTGGCAGACGGTAGGGCGAACCTGACCGAAACCGTGCCCGAGTTCGCGCAGATCGCCTCGGAAGATATCGCGTACGGCGATGGGCTCTACACCACCAGCCTGGACGCCCTCGCGGCCGGAGCCAACCCCAAGACGCGTGCCGATCTGAAGGTCGCGCAGAAGAAGGTGCTGGCCGCACTGCACGCCTTCAAGACGTGGCTGGATACCAACGCCAAGCGGTTCCACGGCTCGTTCGCGGTCGGCAAGCAGCAGTACGAATGGTATCTGCGCCACGCGTTGCTGTTGCCGTACGGAAGCCAGACGATCGCCCAGATCGGCACGTCCGAACTCGCCCGCGATCGCGCGCTCGAGCAGTGGGAGATCGCCCGCGACGCCCACGAACCGAAAGGCAAGCCGCAGCCGGCCTTCACCTCGAAGGTGGCCTTCCTGAAATTCTACGAGACGCAGACCAAGACGCTGATCGCATTCGTGAAGTCGCACGACCTGGTGACGATCCCGCCGTACCTCGGCGCGTTCCACATCGTCGAAGTCCCGAAAGCGCTCGCGTCCACCTATCCGGGCGGTTTCATGAATCCGCCGGGTGCGTTCGATAAGGATCCCGAGGGATTCTACTTCGTCCCCGACTACGATCCGAAGAACACCAGCTTCTTCGCCGCGCAAGCTCGGGTCGCGGTGATGCCGGTGCTCGGACACGAAGGCATTCCCGGCCACTTTCTGCAGTTCAGCGAGGCCTATCACAATCCGGACCTGATCCGGCACATCCAGAGCGACGAGGTCTTCGCCGAGGGTTGGGCGTTCTACAATGAAGAGCTGCTGATGCGCGAAGGGCTCTACGACAACGATCCAGCCTCGCGTCAGGCGGTCCTCCACTTGATGCGCCACCGCGCCACCCGGGTCGGGGTGGACGTGGGCCTGGCGACCGGCGAGATGAGCCTCCCCCAAGCGATCGGCTATTTCAAGGCCAATGCGGGCATCGATGAGGCGACCGCTAAGGGCGAGGCCGTCCGATTTGCGATGTATCCCGGCCAGGCAATCGACTACCTCATCGGAAAGATGCAGATCGAGACCCTCTTGGGCCTGGTCGCGGATCGCGAAGGGAAGGGTTTCGCTCTGCGCAGGTTCCACGACCGGCTGCTCTCGTACGGGACGGTCCCATATTCGACCGTTCGTTGGGAGTGGCTCAACGACGCCACCTGGATCGATCCCGCGCTCGAGACGATGGCCCCGCAATCATTCTGAGGAAGACCGATGCCCAAGATCACCGGCGGCCAACTCAATAGCCGAAAACTGAAATCCCCCAAGGGCACCAACGTGCGTCCGACCCCGGGTCGCGTCAAAGAGTCGCTCTTCTCGATCCTGGCGCCACGGATCGAGGGCTCGGCCTTCCTCGACCTGTTCGCGGGGACCGGCGCGATCGGTTTCGAGGCAGCCTCGCGCGGCGCCGGTCGGGTCGTCTGCGTCGAGGCCCATCGGGAGACCGCCCAGGCGATCTCCGAAGCCGTCTCCGATCTCGGTGTCGATAAGACGGTCGCGGTGGTCGCCGCTCCTGTCGACCGGGCGCTCCATCGGATCGAGGGTCCGTTCGATATCGTCTATGCCGACCCGCCATACGCCGACGAGCTACCGCATGCGATGTTCCGCTTGCTCCTGGAACGCAAGCTCCTGGCGCCGGACGCGGTCGTGATCTACGAGCACGCCGCCCGCACGATTCTTCCGGACGTGCCGGGGT
>JBEPVY010000029.1:0-20816 GCA_041690835.1 Vulcanimicrobiota bacterium
TCTTCGAGGGCATGACCATCAAGGGCAGCCCCCGCTACGTCCTCTCGCGCGGCACGGTCGTCAACGACAACGGCACCTTCACCGGCAAAAAAGGCGCCGGCAAGTTCGTAAAATCCAAGAAGTTCTTCCCCGTACAACTCTAGCATCCGTCCCTCGACTACGCTTCGCTACGCTCGGGATGACAAGGTAGCACTCTGTCATCCCGAGCGTAGGCGCGAAGCGCCGTAGTCGAGGGACCGCCACCCACCCCAAGCACCGAGCACCCCCCCTTGTCATCCCGAGCGTAGGCGCAAAGCGCCGTAGTCGAGGGACCGTCGAAAGGTATAGCAGTGGACTCCAAAGTCACCATCGGCCTGATCCAGGCGCACCACGATACGCACGGCGACCAGCCCGTCGAAGTGCACAAGCAAGCCGCGATCGAGAAGCACGTCAAACTGATCCGCGAAGCCAAGGCCAAAGGCGCGCAGATCGTCTGCCTGCAAGAGATCTTCTACGGCCCCTACTTCTGCACCGAACAGACCGTCAAGTGGTACGACTCGGTCGAGCAGATCCCGGAAGGCCCGACCACCAAGCTGATGCAGAAGCTCGCCAAAGAGCTCGACATCGTGCTGATCGTCCCGATGTACGAAGAAGATCAGCCCGGCGTGTACTACAACACCGCGGCCGTGATCGACGCCGACGGCGAGTATCTCGGCAAGTACCGCAAGCACCACATCCCGCAAGTCCAGGCCGGCCCGCCCGGTAACGGCTTCTGGGAGAAGTACTACTTCCGCCCCGGCAACCTGGGCTTCCCGGTCTTCGACACCAAGTATGCGAAGGTCGGCGTCTACATCTGCTACGACCGCCACTTCCCCGAAGGCGCGCGCGCGCTCGGCCTCAACGGCGCCGAGATCGTGTTCAACCCGTCGGCCACCGTCGCCGGCCTGAGCGAGTATCTCTGGAAGCTGGAACAGCCCGCCCACGCCGCCGCCAACGGCTACTACGTCGGCGCGATCAACCGCATCGGCATGGAAGCCCCGTGGAACTTCGGCGAGTTCTACGGCCAGTCGTACCTCGTCGACCCGCGCGGCCAAATGGTCGTCGTCGGCAGCCGCGACAAGGACGAAGTCGTCATCGGCGTGATGGACCGCGACGTCATCCGCGAGACCCGCAACACCTGGCAGTTCTACCGCGACCGCCGCCCCGAAGCATACGAAGACCTCGTCGAACTCTAGCAACACCAAAGGGCGCCGCAAGGCGCCCTTCTTATTCGCACGCGCGAAGCGCCGTGCCCCTTGTCATGCCGAGCGTCGGGAGCGAAGCGACCGGAGTCGAGGGACCCCCCCTCAGGTTTCACCCTTCGGCGCTTCCCACAGGACCTGAAGCTCGCTCGCAGCCGCCGCAAGACGCGCATCGCGCGTCATGAGCGGTCTACCAAGACGCGTAGCAAGCTCAAGATACGCCGCGTCGTACGAACTCAGCCCAAACCGCTCCGCAAGATCGAGGCCAGCCGTGAACGGCGCCGTGAGTATCTGTGCGTCGACAACCAAACCGAGCGCATCGAGATCCTGAAGCTGCAGTCGCATCGTTTCGGCGGCGATTCGCTTCCGGCGAACCGCCATCAAGAGCGCACTCTGAACTTCCCAACGGAACAAGGCCGGGACCCGACCGCCATCGCGCGAAACGGCGGTCGCCATCTCTGCAGCGAGGTCGTCGCCTTCATCTTCCATCATCCATGCGAGCGCCGCTGATGCGTCCAGGACGACGCCGCGCTTAATAGCGGCGTCCCTCTTCGATCAACTCACGAATCGTGACGCCCTCGAGCTTGACGCGGCGCGAGAGGATCCGCCGCATCGCTTCGCTCGCCTCGGAGCGTCGCTCTTGCATGGGGACGATCTGCGCCACCGGTTCGCCGTTCTTGGTGACGGTTATGGTAGCGCCCTCACGGGCTTCCTCGATCAATGCCGAAAAGTGGGTCTTGGCCTCGAAAATGCCGACGGTTTTCACTTGAACAACGTACCATACATCTAACTAGTTGACTAGTCTTATACCAGGGGTCCCGCGACGACGACCGGAAGAGCCGATGCCTGAGACCTCTTCATGGCTCCAAGGAGAAACAAGGCCATACGCAAGCAACTCGAGGGCAAGGAAGTCGCCGGCAATACCGTCGACCTGACCGAGTCCGAGGAACAAGCGGTTCTCGAACGCAGCGGCCTGCGTGCCGAAGTCGTCTTCGAGAGCGTGCTGCGCGAAGGCCGCGACGAGTTGGCGCGTTCGCCGTTAGCGTTGTCGTTCTCGGGTCTCTCGGCCGGGCTCTCGATGGGCTTCTCGCTGCTCTTCATGGGCTTCATCGCAAGTGCGCTCCCGGATGCGCCGTGGCGGCCGCTGGCGGTAACCTTCGGCTACACCATCGGCTTCGTGATCGTCATCCTCGGACGCCAGCAGCTGTTCACCGAGAACACGATCACCGCCGTCATCCCGCTGCTGGACTCGAACGATCGGACCGGCGTCCTCGGTAAAGCCGCCCGCCTGTGGGGCGTGGTGCTCGCGACCAACCTGCTCGGCGCGGCGCTGGTCGCCCTCGCCCTGGCGCACCTGCCGGTGGTCGGTCCGGCCGCCGCCGCAGCGATGCGCGAGATCGGCCTGGCAGCCGCAGCGCCCGACATGGTCACCCTGTTCGTGCGAGCGATCTTCGCCGGCTGGCTCCTCGCCCTCTTGGTCTGGCTACTACCATCCGCCCACGGCATGAAGCTGTTCGTCATCATGCTGGTCTCGTATCTGGTCGGCGCGCTGCAGTTCAGCCACGCGATCGCGGGCTCCGTCGAGGTCTTCTACGCGGTCTTCAGCGGAGCGGCGCCGCCGCTCGCCTACCTGCACTTCGCCGTGCCGACGATCCTCGGAAATGCGATCGGCGGCGTCTTCCTCGTCTCGCTCCTCGGCTACGGACAGGTCGCGCCCAAAGGCGAGCCGACCAGCGCACCCATCAGCAGTACCAAGCCGAGACGATAACCAAGACGCCCCGCAACGACCGCGGGCCAGAAGCGTACGATGAGCCGGCCGAGCTCTAGAAACCAAAAGGGCGCCGAAAGGCGCCCTTCACGCTTTGTCATGCCGAGCGTAGCGAAGCGAAGTCGAGGGACCGCCACCCAAGCATCATCCTGCTAGGCGAACAAGTTCTCGATGTCGTCCATTCCCAAGCGTAACGGCGCCGCCGCCGTCTCGTCGAACAGCGACTCGGCCAGCGCGCCCTTGCGCTCTTGCATCTCGAGGATCCGCTCTTCGACGGTCCCCTCGGCGATGAACTTGTAGACGAACACGTGCTGCGTCTGCCCGATCCGATGGGCTCGATCGGTGGCCTGACGCTCGACCGCCGGATTCCACCACGGATCGTAGTGAATCACCGTATCCGCCGCCGTAAGATTCAACCCCGTTCCGCCAGCCTTGAGCGAGATCAAGAACAACGGCACTTCCTTCGCCTGGAACCGCATGACCGGCGTCTCGCGATCCCGCGTTTCGCCACGCAACTCTACGAACTGGATATTCCGCGTGTGCAACTCCGGCTTGATCAGATCCAGCATCGACGTGAACTGCGAGAACAGCAACACCCGTCGCCCATCCTCGATCAAGCTCTCAAGCATTTCGAGCAACGCCTCGAGCTTCGCCGACTCGGTAACGCCCGCCGCCGCCGGTAGCTTCAGCAAGCGCGGATCGCAGCAGACCTGACGCAGTTTCAGCAATGCATCCAGCACCACGATCCGGCTCCGGGCCAACCCGCGCCGTCCGACTTCATCGCGCACGCGCTTGTGCATCGCCAAGCGGATCGTTTCGTACAGATCGCGCTGCTCCCCGGCAAGCTCGACCCGCGAAATGACTTCCGTCTTCTCCGGCAGCTCGCTCGCGACACGCTCCTTGGTGCGGCGCAGCAAGAACGGCCGGATGCGCACCGCAAGCGCGGTCTGGCGAACGGAGTCGCCCTTCTTCTCGATCGGCGTCCGGAACAGCCGCGCGAAGCGCGAGCGATCCGAGAGCAACCCCGGTACCGCGAAGGCATAGATCGACCACAGCTCTTCGAGATGGTTCTCGATCGGCGTACCCGTCAGCGCGATGCACTGCTCGGCATGGAGCGAGCGCGACGCCATCGCGGCCTTGGCGCGCGGATTCTTGATGTTCTGCGCTTCGTCGAGCACCGCGATGCTCCAACGGCGCTCGAGCAGATACTCGGCATCCCGTGGCAGCAAAGCGAACGAGGTCAGGACAATATCCGCGCCGTCAACATCGGGCAGCCGGTCAAGCCGGTCGGCACCGGTCAGCGTGACGACTTTCAACTCGGGCGTAAAGCGTGCGATCTCGGAGCGCCAGTTCGGCACCACGCTGGTCGGCGCGACCACGAGCACCGGCGCGGTCAGGCGCCCGGCGGCCTTCTCGATCGCGACGTGCGCGAGCAGTTGAACCGTCTTGCCGAGCCCCATGTCGTCGGCCAGCACGCCGCCGAAGCCATGTTCGCGCAACGCCTGCAGCCAGGCCACGCCGTCGCGCTGATACGGGCGCAAGGTCGCGGTGAAGTTCGCGGGCAGATCGATCGGACGCGCCTCGACGTTCTGCAGCGCCTCGAACAGATCTCGGAGCGGGCGAACATTCTCCCAATGCACCGAGAGGGTCGCTTCAAGCGCAGCCAGTTCGGCAGCGCGGACGCTCGGCACCCGGACCTTGCCGTCTTCCGTGAACGCCGCCGGATCGTCGAAAAGATCGCCGAGGGTCGCGAGCAGCCGCGCGATCCGATCGGCCGGCAGCGCGACGTGCCCGCCGTTCGGCAGGCGCGCGACCACGAACTGCGCGTCGGGCGACGGCCCGCCGGCGGCGAGCACTTCCACCAGGATCGGGAGCAGCGGAATGCGCGTGCCTTGCACGTCGATCCCGAGATCGAGTTCGAACCAGCGCGCTTCGGCCTGGGTGAGATCGGCGTCCCACTCTTCGTCCGGCTCGAGCAGCACGTACGGGAACTCGGGATCTTCGTCGATCCGCCAACTATCGAGGCGCAGGCGCGGCGCCGTCTCGCTGAGGAACGCGATCCAGCGATCCTCTTCCGGCTCGGGCATGCGGTGGAGCGACTTCGAGCCGATCATCGGCATGAACCCGGCCGCGGCTAGCCGTTCGAGCGCATCGGCTTCGAACGCCTTGCGGCGCGAACGGACGATCGTCTCGCCGTGCTGGAGCGAGCGGAATTCGCTCGTGACGTCGCTTGCGTGCACGGCGATGTCGCCGTAGAGGAAGGTCAGCTCGGCGGTGGCGATGCCGTCGCGCTTTTCGAGGAACATGAGCGGAACCGGATCCGCGTCCACGATGCGCGCGCCGATATCGGCCTGCGGTCCATCGGTGCCGGCGGACGCGAAGATGCCCCGCAGCGCGACCTGCGCGCGGCGGGCCTGGTCGGCCGTGAGCGAGGGCGCCGAAGCGATCGCGGCGGCGACCTCCGGGTCCATCTCGACGCCGGCCGGGCCGGCGGTACCGCGAGCCGGGTCGACGTACCAGAGCGGCGCGACCGGGAGCAGAATGGAGCGCGGGTGGCCATCGAGGTGCGGGCGCTGGCGGCCGTCGTCGTCGATGCGCCAGACGACGCTGGAGTTGGGCATGCTCTCGCGCCGGAGGGCGGGCTCGTGCACCGAGCGCCAGTGGAGGCGGTCGGTCTGCATGAGCAGGTCCATCAAGGTGCCGAGAATGGTGGGCGAGACGGCCTGCAGGCCGCCGATCAGGCCGCTCGCGTTCACGAGCCGGCCGATGATGCGATCCAGCGGCACGAGGTGCTTGCCGGTGCCCTGCGCGAGCGTCCGCAGCTCCACCGTCCGGGTGGCGCCCGGGTCGCCCGTCTTGAGCCCGGTGACCGCATAGGCGTTCAACCGGAAGGCGGGGACGTAGTAATGTTCGCGTACGTCAATCGCGTAGCGAACGTGGTCCTTCAGCGCACGCGGCGGCGCGCCGTTCCCGTTTCGAGCGGAAAGAGTCTCGATCCAACTATCGACCGCACCATCGGCGGCATCACGCTTAAGAGCCAACCGGGCGCACTACCACAAAGCGCCCGCGAATCCTGCCCAAGGGGAGTTCCGACAAAGAGCGGAGTACACGCCCAACTGGTAGACACCGAACTTGGCCCAGGCGCTAAGCGCACACTCCGTCATCTCGAGCCCAAGCGCTAAGCGCACACTCTGTCATCCGACCCAAGCGCTAAGCGCACACTCTGTCATCCGACCCAAGCGCTAAGCGCACACTTTGTCATCCCGAGCGTAGGCGCAACGCGCCGTAGTCGAGGGACCGACGACCCAGGAGGTTCTCGTGAACAAGCCGCTCCTTATCGCAGCGCTCGCACTAGCCGTTACCTCGCCCGCGATCGCCAACAATACGACGCCCCCGGGCACATGCACCGTGAGCTACCCGCAGACCGCGATTCCCGGCGATGCAGCCGAATCGGTCTTTGGCATCACGATGACCATCGCCGCCGGCCGTACCGGCAACTGGCACAAGCACGACGCGGTCGAGTACCTCACGGTCACGCGCGGATCCGGCACGCTCGAGATCATCGGCAAACCGCCGGTCGCGCTCAGCGTCGGCAAGACCGTCATGATCCCCGCGAACGCCGAGCATCGTATCCACGATGCGAACGCCTCGATGCCCGTGTCGTGGAGCGGCATCTTCGTCGGTCCGTCTGCGAAATCGTCGAAATCGTCCCACACGAAATTGACCGAAGGCGAGACGGCCTGGACCCCCGGTTGCCCGCACTAATCAGGAGCCGCTGACAGAATGAACGCTGCCCCCACCCAGGAGCAACACGGCGATATCGTCGTGCTCACGCCGGCGGCCCAGGCCGCCGCTTCGCAGAACGCATCCATGTGGAACGAAGATCTGCGGCCGTGCACCCTTGCCGAACACTCCTGGCCGGGCGGCAAGTTCGCCTCGCTCTGGATCGGCATGTGCTTATGCCTACCGACGTACTCGCTGGCCGCCTCGATGATCGCGCTCGGCATGAACTGGTGGGAAGCGGTCCTAACCGTGCTTACCGGCTGCGTGATCGTGATGATCGCGATTCTGCTCGTGAGCCATGCCGGCACGAAGTACGGGATCCCGTATCCGGTTTTCGCGCGGCTGTGGTTCGGCACGAAGGGCGCGCATCTACCGGCGCTCGCGCGTGCGGTGATTGGCGCGGGTTGGTTCGGAATCAACTGCTGGTTCGGGGGTCAGGCACTCGACGCGATCCTCACGCACGTGATTCCGGGCTGGACTGGCGGCGGCGTTGAGGTTCCCGTGACGTTCGCGGTGTTCTGGGTGATCAACGTGGTAATAGCAATGCGCGGACCACAGGCAATCGGCAGACTCGCGCAGTTCGCAGCACCTACGCTCACGATCGCAGCGATTGCGCTGCTGATTTGGGCGGTCGATAGCGCAGGCGGCTTCGGCCCAATGCTGGCTGCCCCAGCAAAGATCCATGGCGGACTATTCTGGGTGAACTTTTACGCCTCGGTAATTAGCGTTGTCGCTTTCTGGGCCACCATGGCGCTGAACATCCCCGACTACACCCGCTATGCGAAGTCGCAGCGCGGTCAGATTCTCGGGCAGATCTGGTCCATGCCCCTCGCAATGGCCGCATTCTCATTCGTCGGCATCGCGGTGACGAGCGCGACCGTCCAACTGTACGGAACGGCGCTCTGGAATCCGGTTGACCTGATCGCGAAGTTCCCCCCCGTGGTTGTCGTTATCGGCGGACTAATCGTGATTTTGTCCTCAGTGACGATCAACGTCGGCGCGAACGTCATGGCACCGGCCCGAGCTTTTCAAAACCTCTGGCCCGCACGTATCACCTTTGCGACGGGCGCAATCATGACCGGCATACTCTCACTCGCCATGCAGCCGTGGTGGGTACTCGCCAACTTCGGAAACTACATCTTCGGCTGGCTCGGGATTTATGGCGCACTTCTCGGCGCTTTCGACGGCATCGCGATCGCTGACTACTGGATCGTGCGCAAAGGCCGAATGGATCTCGCAGAGCTCTACAAGCCTGGCGGTCTCTACGGATACAATGGCGGCATCAACTATCGAGCCGTGATAGCGGTCGTAGTCGGCTGGGCAATTGCGCTTGTCGGCCTCTGGGTGACGCCGTTCGGCTTCCTCTGGTCGGGCGGATGGTTCTTCAGTCTGGCCGGCGGTTTAGTGTCATACACGCTTCTAATGCGAAACTCTCCGAGCGCGATGAGCGGCGCGCAGTTCGACGCCATTACTGTCCAATCAAGTCCGCTTGCGGAGCCGCTTTGACCGGATCTTCGATGGCGCCTGCAATGTACAGCAAAGGCGTCATCTAGCCTCGCAGTCGATACAGCCCTGGCCCCACTCGCGCAAGGTCGTCGTAGGTTGCGCCGCGATTGTCCGGCGCGTCGCCGCAAAGTCTCGATATGACGTGGGTTCGAATGGTCGATTCCGCATGCGCTGTGCCTTGGGTTTGAAGGTATGCTACAACCTCCGCCGGCGATACGTCGGCGTGACCAAGCCCGTGAAGGTGGACGAATGCGCCTAACACTTCGCGGCGACACCCCCGTCGATAGCCGAACTATTGGCGCGGCCGAATTCCGCTGAGGGCGCGACATCCGTCGTGCTTTCAGCTGCTTTCCTCGTCGTAACCTCTGTGGTTGCGATGTTCCGAATTCTGTCCACTTCGTCTTGCAGCCCGGACGACAGGCGGACGAGCTCGATCTCTAGGCCCGGTGCGCGCCGGCCCTCGATGAACCGCATGAACATCGTATGCCATTCGGGCGTGGTCAAGACGAGTATACGCCTAGGCGCCTCGACGAGCGTCAGGTAGTACAGCTCGGCAAGACAAGTCGCATATTTGGCGGCCGGCCTCTTCTTACCGCCGGTCAATCCAGACAACGACTTTATGCTGGCGACGATCGAGCCGTCGATAGCCACGGCATCGAACTCGTGAGCGCCGCCCGTGGTCAAAGCCAGAACTTTAGACTCAAACGCAACGCCGTGGATTCGTTCAAGCTCCAAACGCACAAAAGGCTCGACATGTGTCTTATAATAGTTGGTGTTCGCCATGACCTAGAGGCTCGCTTTTCGCAAACACGCGCGTGCCCTGGGCATCACCGAATCCTCAAATACAGCGCCCGTACGAAGCGCTGGTTCAGCCAGAAACTCTGTTTGACAATGCGGTTGCCGAAGAGATCCACATCGTAGTCCGCTCCGTCACGGCCATGTGGGCGCATATGGATGTATTCCGTCTCCGACGAAGGGCGCAGCGCCGACACGTTACGACCGCGCGAGTCAGGTTCCGTTCGGCATGCACCGTCCTTGACTTGACGCTGGTAAGCTTTCCACTCGCGTTCGATGCCCATTAGCTCCTCATCGTTGGGCCGCCAGAAAAACGCCCTGCCGACGACGTAATCCGGCGCCTCCGATATACGAGTAGGTAAGAGAACCGGAACGAACAGGATGCAAGCGATATACTCCTTGAAGGTCGCGGTTTCCCAATCCTCCGTCACGAACTCCAGGAGGTTCATAGTAGGAAATGACACCGCTTCCTTTGGCATCTGCGTATCCGTATAGAACGGAATCACCCTGACAGTAACCTCATGCTCGGTGAATTCCTTGATCCGGCCAGGAGTCTCACCCAAAGCAGCGCGGATAACACGCGAGGCCGAGTCTTTTCCCTTCCAGCTAGCCACTGGATCGATGTCGCCGAGACGCTTCCCTTCGAGCTCGCGAAGCTCCTTAAGCACGAAAGGCTCGAACTTCTGTCCGGGCTTTGTGATTTCCGTGAGCGGTTTCCCCTGGACGTCCCTTTTCCACACGACGTCCATATGCCCGCGAGAAATTGAGTACGCTCGCCTGAAGGCTGGCGCTGCGTCGCGCGAATAGTTGCTAGGCCTCTCGGCGCCTCCAGCGCCCTTTCGTGTAGCCTTCAAGATCGCCGTGTCATGTTCGTGGAGATCGTGAGCCTCGCCACTGGCGACCTTACGCCTAATTATAGTCCAGTCTTCATGGATCGTCTGTCTCTCGACCTCCGGAATATCGGCGAAGGTCCAGAGGTGTACGTCGATGACACGGGCCTGCATCCAGTCGGCGCCGCTCTCGTACAAATAGTAGACGAATAGCATATGCTCCATCTTCCGGCGCAATTTGGCATCTTGCCAAGTCTCACTCGGAAGCGTCGGATAGGAGATCATGCTGACGACATTGCGCTCTTTCACGCCATAACTGCCGTCTCGCGATTTGCGCTTGATCGGAACGACTTTGATTTCAAGCCCTCGATAAGCGGAGCCCAGGAATCGCGTCTCACGCAGATCGGGCTCCGACTGATTGTCGTCCTCGATCCCGAACCACATCTCGATGACGTTTCCTGCGCGCCCCTTGCCCCCTCGCATCGCCTGGTCAGGCCGCCCTAGCTGTTCCGCGATTTCAGCGATCGTCAGCCTCTTGAGCTTCCTGGCGTGTTTGAGCACGGAGGCCGGGTCGGTCTCGTCGAATGAATCTGCTGCCATATCGCCATCCATTGGACCTACCTCCTAACCGTCCCGCCTAGTTGACCAACCTACGCGTCTCGCCGCCGAAAAGGAAACAGCACCCGTGAAAACCGATCGTCAGATCAGGGTTATGGAACTCTTTGCCGGCGTAGGTGGCTTCCGGGTCGGATTCGATGCGGCAAACCGTAGTCTCGCCAGACAGGATGTTCCTGGCTTCGACGTTGTCTGGAGCAACCAATGGGAGCCGGGGGAATCGAAACAGTGGGCGTCGCGCGTCTACGTTGCGCGTTTCGGGGATAGTGGGCACTCGAATGAAGACTTGACCAAGGTTCCGACCGCCGATATTCCCGACGTCGACCTTCTCGTCGGTGGATTCCCCTGCCAAGATTACTCGGTCGCGCGCACGCTGAACCAAGCCTCGGGTATTGTCGGGAAGAAGGGCGTCCTGTGGTGGGAAATTCACCGGATAGTCCGTGAGAAGGCCCCTCCCTATCTGTTGCTCGAGAACGTCGACCGGCTACTAAAATCTCCCGCGTCGCATCGAGGTCGAGATTTTGCGATCATGCTCTCCGCGCTAAACCAGCTGGGATATATCGTTGAATGGAAAGTCGTCAATGCTGCGGAGTACGGCTTCCCCCAGCGTCGTCGGCGCGTCTTCATCCTCGCATACCGCGATCAGACGGTCTTAGCTAAAGGCGTCCGCACTGCCGGTGCTTGGGAGTGGATGACTACCAGTGGCGTTCTCGCGAGCGCGTTACCATCATCGTTCGACGATCCGATACCCGCCCTTCCAACGCTCGAGATCGCGCTTGATCCAGCGCTCGTCAGCGAACGCTTCAGCAAGCAGCCCATGAAAGTGAGCCCTTTCAGGAACGTCGGCATCGCTATCGATGGGCATGTCTACACGGCCAAGGGCACGCCGAAGTACCGTGGCAAGCGACGCACCCTTGGCGATGTCATCGAGAAAGGAGCTCGAATTCCGCCCGAGTTCTTCGTCGCTTCGGAGGATCGCCCGAAGTGGGAGCACGCGAAGGGTGCGAAAAGCCTTGAGCGTTTCCACAAGAATGGAGTTGCCTATACGTATGACGAGGGTGCGATGGTGTTTCCCGACCCACTTGACAATGCCTCACGCACGATTGTCACCGGTGAGGGCGGCCGTACGCCGTCCCGCTTTAAACACGTGATCAAGGCCGGCCGAAAGCTTCGGCGCCTTCTACCCGTGGAGTTGGAGCGGCTGAACGGCTTCCCTGACGATCACACGCTGATCGAGGGTGTATCGGATGGACGCAGGGCCTTCTTCATGGGCAATGCGCTCGTGACGGGAATAGTAACGCGAATCGCCAAGTCGTTGGTCTCTCATGGCGCCTCACGCACGGCCGATGAACCGCTCGGAAATCATGTCAAGGGTGCGCGGGCGCGGAAATCGCTCGACGGAACAAGCTCTGATAGCGCTCTTCCGAAGCCGAAGAATCGTAGGGTGGCGAAGACATAGGACGTTTCTTCGCCCCGGCGACGGCTTACGCTACGTCCGTCCAGACTTCGTGTTTCCGAAAGAGCGAGTCATCGTACTCGTCGATGGTTGTTTTTGGCACGGCTGCCCTACCTGTTTTAGGGCGCCGAAGACTAACCAGCATTATTGGGGGCCAAAAATCGCCGCGAATAGGCTGCGCGACCGGACAGCGACGCGCGTTCTAAGACGCGCTAATTGGACCGTCGTTCGGATTTGGGAGCATGAGCTTACGTGCGCGTCGCGCGTCCTCAGGAGAATCGAGGCGGCGCTGCAGGTTCGCTCGGCCGTCTCGGGTTAGGGCGTATTCACCGGCGCGAATAGCCGGCAGTCGCTCCCGATGCCCGTCGCGACCTTCGAGTATGTGCGCGTATACATCTTAGCGATCACCAGATTCGAGAGCGGGAGGCAACCCGAGACCTGGACGGTGACGATGTGCGGGTTGGTGGTGAACGTATAGCTGCCGGTCGCGCCGGCGGCGATGCGCTGCTGGTCGTATCCCACGCCGCCGGCGCCGATGAACTGCACGCTCATAGTCTTCTCGCTCGCGTTGTGGAACGTCATCAGGACGGTCGGCGGCTCGTTGATTGCGCGGGCTTCCGCGGCGCATAGCCCGGCGAGGAGCATCGCGGCGACAAATACGATGCGAAGACGTACAAGCATGACGTTCTCCTAACTGAGCCCCCGGGAGCTCTTGCTAGACGTAACGGACATGGAGCTGGCAATCGCTGTCTATTCCGGTCATGATCGAGGCGTATTCTCTGGTCTCGATCCTGGCCTTCACGAGCGCCTTGTTCGGCAGGCATCCCTCGACCTGAGTCAGTACGACGCGCGGGTTCTTTGTAAACGTGTAGGTCTTGGTCTGGCCGGAGCTCACGATGAGCGCAGCCTGGTGAAGGTCGGCCAGTCCGGTGAACGTCACGATCACCCCCTTGCTAGACATGTTAAGGAAGATCATCTCGACGGTCGGCGGATCCTCGACGGCACACACCTGGACGGCGCACAGTCCGACGAGGAGAATAGCGGCAATCAGTCCGGTGTAGAGGCGCGTCAACATAGAGTGCTCCGATCTAAGCTAGCAACCGCTTTCGACCCTCGGAAAGTTCCTTCCGCCGTTGTCTCCCTCGCTAGGTGCTTTGGAGAAACTCGCGGCCCTGCGGGCTATCCGGATACTCTACGATCAGCATCGACTTGGCCTGGGCGGCAGCGTCGCGGGCGGCCGGTGTCCCGAATCGTCCCAGCAGCGCGTAGACCTTCGCCAGCATCGGCGGAACGTCGCGGTCGCGCGGATAGACCTTGTGCAGGTCGTCGATCGCGATCTCCAGGTTCACGGCGTCGCCGCTGATCCGATCGCCCCAGCCCAGGTCGAGCAGCTTGTTCAGCCGATCCAGCTGGTTGCGCATGCCGAGCACCGAGACTTGGAGCGGGCCGAAGTACTCGTCGGCCGGCGCGAGCGTTCCCATCTGGCCCGCGTGCGATTGGCCATTCACGCTGGCGATCACGCGGAGGTTCCCGAGCTTCTCGAGGCGTTTGAGAAACGCCGCGGAGTTCGCCTTCTCCGCGTCGCTGTATCCATCGACGTTCGCGTTGGCGGATCGGGCCGTCGTGATCAAGTCTTCGCCGAACGTCGTCGGGAGATTGGCGATCGGGAAGTACGGCTGGCTCATGCGTTGCAGTGCGAGCGCGCGCCACTTGGGATCCTTGGTGAGGATCCAACTGCGCCAGTCGGCTTCGAGTTGCGTGTTCATCGCATCGGTATCATGCGGGAATTGCTTGAGCGTCGCGCTTGCGTCTTCGTCGGCGTAGGCGGCGAGCTGGGCGGGGTCGTCGTAGGCGTTGGCCCGCGAGAGCATCACGCCGGCTTGGGCGATGAGCGCGGTGTCGGTGCTGTTCTTCTGCACGTAGACGGCGGCTTCGCGAACCCACCAGGTGGCGCCGTCGTGGTTGGTGAGCGGGTTGTAGTGCAGCGCGGCGCCGATCTGGATGGTGAGGTTGGCGAGTTCGCCGTAGGCCGGATCGTCGGGGTGTTGGAGCGAGTAGGCGCGGCCGGCAGCCAGGATTGAAGCGTAGTAGTAGAGCTGGTCGCGGTAGGCCCAGTGGTCCGCGGTGCCTTTGGCGTAGGCGTCTTTCATCTGCGCGTAGAGGACGGCGGGGTCGGCTTGGAGCGTTGCTTGGGCAGGTGCGTATGCACAGAAGGCGAGGGCGATTGCTAGGAGCAGTCCCTCGACTACGCGCTTCGCGCTACGCTCGGGATGACAAGGGTGGGCGCCGCTTCGCTCGCTCTGCCGGTGGAGGGTTTCGCTTCGCTCGCGGGTGACGCCATTTAATCCGCGGATCGCGGCGGAGCCGTGATCAACCTTGGCCCTAAAGGATGCTGCCGTCATCGAGTACCGATTGGAGGTTATTCGTGAGCAACGCGTTCTTGATCTCTCTAGCGATCCGCCGACCCGTGCTCATCGGTTCGCTGTAGTTGAGATAGCTGTACGGGCTGCCGTCGATGAACAGATTTGTCCCCGCGACGATGCGGGCGGAAATCTCCATGATGTAATATTGCATGTCGGGCGTGATGATCGTCTCGATGCAGAAGGCGCCGAACAAGCCTTTCGGGCCGCAGATCTCTTTGCTGACCTTCACCACGTCGTCGCCCATGCGCAGGGCTTCGGCGAGCATGCTCTCTCTTAGGCTGACGGGGCTGTTGCCGACCACCACGTAACTCGGGCTCACGTCCATGCCTTCTTGCGCGGCGGCCGGAATCCGGCCAAGCGAGTCCACGTTCGTTTCGTAGCGGCGGTCCATGCTCATGATCTCGAGTTTGTCTTCTAACGGCGAGTAGAAATAGTGGATGTAGAGCGGTACCCCGATGATGTATTCCTGAATCGTGAACGCTTCGTTCAGGTGAGCGGTCCGTTGCTCGAAGTCTTTGGCGTCGCGGATGAACATGTAGCCCTTGCCGCCCTGCGCGCCGTAGAGCTTCACGATCACCGGGCGATCGATGTCCGCGCCGGTCTTGAACTGCTTGGGCATCGTGATGTTCGCGCGCGTCAGCCAGTCGCGCTGGAGTTCGCGGCTCGCTTCCCAATCCAGCACGGCCTTGTTGCCGAAGTACGGGATGGTCATCCGCTTGTGATCTTCGGGCGAGAGATACGCCACGAACGATCCGTGCGGTACGATGATCGCCTTGCGCTTCTCGAGTTCCGGCAGCAGGCCCATGAACTCCGCGTACTTCTCGACCCCGATCACCTCGTCGACGAACTTGAACGAGCGGTAGAGCCGTTCGGTCTCGCGGTTCGCGACCGCAAGCGTACGGAAGCCCTCGTCGTGCGCGCCCTTGAGGATCTGTAGCGCCGAATGCGACCCGAGCGTCGCGATGGTGTACTGGCTGTTCATGAATGGAAGCGCGCTTTCTCGATGGCGGGGTTGCAGAGCAGACGTTCGGCGGCGAACTCGACGACCGATCGCGCGGCGGGTCGGCCGTCCGCGTCGTACAGGCGCCAGGCGACCGCGCGGCCGGGGAAGCCGGTCTCTTCGATCCAGGCCTCGCCCTCGCGCGGGTCGGGGCCGGCAAGTTCGGTGACGGCATGCTTGTTGGGATTGAATTCGGGCTCTTTTCCGGGCGCCAGCCACACGATCGTGGCCCGCTCCAGGCGGTCGACGGCCACGCCCAGCCGACGCAGGGCGGTCAGGGCCGTGTAGGCCTCGTTATCGGGGATCTTCAGGCGGATAGCTACCAGGCGGGGCATGTGGCCCTAATACGCGCGGGAAGCCCGGAAGCCCGCCCTCTTTCGATCGAGCATTTCGGAGGGATTGACCCGTGCCTGGGTGGCTCGGTGCGGCGCAGGCCCGACAGACCGAACGCCGAGGGTTCGAGTCCCTTCACCTCCAGCCACGGCGGTCCGCTTGCGGATCAACGTGAAGCGTGCTAGCCTCGGTCTGTCGGGCCTACGCTAGCACCAGCCAAAGAGAGCGCATCGCTTCCCGCGATGCGCTCTCGCAATTTGCACGGCGACTACACGCGAATGGCAACCGGTCGCTGCGTCGAACTGGACGGTATGGTGCGTGTTTACGCGGCCGCGTTGGCCGTTCTATTCCTCTCCCTTCCCGCGGCTTCTCAAGCAAGCCCCCTCTATATGCCGACGCCGCTCAGCGCGGCCGACGTCCTAGATCGCGCCAAGACAGCGCAGGGAGCCCTCGACCCCGGGACTTATGTCGAGGTGACGCAGAGCCACCAAGGCGGTTTGGACCGGACGCGCACGATCACCATGAACGGTAGCGACTACGCGTCGATCAGCCACGAGGGTCCGTTCACCGTTCGCGACGGGCGTTTCCAGCACCAGATGTGGGACCAAGACGAGAACGGCATCGTCACCCTCTCTTCGAATTTCCACACTCGCGAAAATCCAGACCTGACCGCGCTTTCGTTTCCGGACCGCTGGTCGAGCGGCCTGACCATGCTCGGGATCACGTCGACCAAACCCTACGAATATGCGATCGATGTTCATCCCGCCGGAGGGGAACATGAAATCCTCTACTACGACGCGACGACATTTCTGCCCACGCGCACCGTGCGCGACGGCGCGGACCAGCGACGGCACGTCATCGAGTACGGCGACTATCGCACCACCTTCGGCCTGACGCAGGCGTTTCGCTATCGATCACACGACGGCGACGCGAGCAATGACTACGAACGTCACACGGTCTCCTTCGATCGCGCGACGGCGGCCGATTTCGCCATCCCCGCGACGCGCGCGCTCTATTCCGTCCCGGCCGGGCCGCCGCTCGTTCTGGCAGCGACGGAGTACCGTGGCGACCTTGTGCTCCCGGTCACCATCAACGCGAGCACCATCCACCTCGCAATCGATAGCGGCGCGGCATCCATGACCATCGACCCCGCGGTTGCGGCGAAGATCGGCCTCGCGCCTATCGGCCGCTTGACCGCCTCGGTCGGCGGTGCTTACGCCTTTTCCCGCACCATCGTTCCACATCTCGCCATTGGCGATCTGCAAGTCGACGATGTCGTTCTCGGCGAAGTGACGATGCCGCGGCAACTCGGAGGCGCGCTGATCGCCGGCCTCCTGGGCCACGACTTCTTGGCAAGCGCACCGGTCGGACTCGACTTCCGCCGCCACCACGTGATGATCTACCCCGCCGGTTCTCCGCCGCCGATCTCCGCGCAACCAATCCCGATCGATCTCGACGACTACGTCCCACGGGCCGTCCTGACGCTGAACGGCGTTTCGGGGCACTTCCTTATCGATACGGGTGCGAGCGTTACGATGATCTTCAAGCGCTTCGCGGACGTGGCGCGCCTCCACGTGATCGGAAAACATGCGGGAGGCCAGCTCCGCTTTCTCGGGGGCGTCGTCAAGGCCGGGCTCACACTAGTAGATCACGCGTCGATCGGTGGCACCGATCTCGGTACGCTGTTCGGAGTAGTGCCGGAGTCGTCACTCGGCGAGCGCGCCGAGTTCGACGGCGTGATCGGGCGCGATATCCTGGCAAACTACATCGTCACCTTCGACTATCCAAACCGCCGCATGTATCTCGAGAAGGCTTACTAGCATGATGCGCATGCAGGTCGCCGCGATGGCCGTGCTCTCCCTGCTTCCCACCCCAGTTCGCGCGGACGGCCCGTATACCCCAAGCCCCCTGACGCCCTCGCAGCTCCTCCAGCGAGCGAAGGCCGCGGTCGGCGAGGATGCCGGCGGCATCTTCACCGTCGTCACGCACACGCATTCGGGTGGCCTCGATCTCGTGCGCACGACGTTCATGAACGGCGACGACTCGATCTCGCATACGACCGGCGGCCCGTCGCTCACCGCATCGGGCACCCACGCCGGCCAGGACTGGTCGCAGGACGCGAACGGCATCGTCACGCTCGAAACCGGCTTCGCCGATCGCGGAGATCCGATCGAACGCGCGCTCGCCCATCCGGACGATCCCGCAAGCCACGTCACCGTCCTCGGCCTCACCGCCGGTGCGCCGCAACAGATCGCGCTCGATGTCAACCCGGTCGGCGGCGAGCACGAGATCCGCTACTACGACGCTACGACCTATCTGCTCTCGAAGATCGAGCGCTGGGGGAAAGACCTGCTTCGCCACGTCTCCACCTACGACGCCTACCGCACGGTCTTCGGGCGGACGCTCGCGTTCCATCGCTCGTATACGGACGGACATCCCGAGAACGACGTCGACACGCGAACGGTCTCCTACGACGTCGCGAAACCGCCGTTCCCGAGCACCGAGATCCCGCCGAGCAGGCCGCTCTTCTCGTTCGTCTCGAACGCGCCGATCGTGCTGCCGGCTCGATTCGTGGACGGGCACATCGTCGTTCGTGCGACGATCGCCGGGCGCGGGCTCGACTTCCTCCTGGATTCCGGCTCGACCGACATCGTCATCAATCCCGCCGTAGCGCACGATCTCGGCTTGGTCGCCTACGACAAGCGGAGCGGCGTGATGGGCGGCACGTATAGCTCCGCGCTCACCGTCATTCCCAAGATCCAACTCGGCGGCGCTACCCTCAATCACCTCGTCGCCGACGAGAGCGACGTCACGGAGCACCTCGAGGGCGTGAAGATCGTCGGCCTGCTCGGCTACGACGTCATCGCAAGCGGCTTCTTCGGGATCGACTTCAAGAAAGAGACCGTGACGCTCTACCCGCCGGGAAGCGCGCCGATCGATGCATCGCTCGCGCGGGTCCCGATCGAATCCGATGAAGGCGTGCCGCGCGTCTCGGCCTGGATGGAAGGCGTGCAGGGCCACTTCTTGCTCGACACCGGTTCGGATACGACGATCCTGTTCCGTCCGTATCTCGCGAAGCTCAAGGGCGTGGACCGGTTGCCGGACGGCTACGAGCTCGACATGGTCGGAGGCACGGTCCAAGCCGCCTCGTACGACGTTCACGACGTCGTCTTCGGCGGCATCCGCTTCAAGAATGCGGGCGTGCTCGTTCCGCAGACCAGCACCGCCGAACTCGGCGCGTACGACGGCCTGATCGGGCGCGACATGATCCAGAACTACATCATCTTCTTCGACTACGCCAACCACGCGCTTTACCTCAAACCGAATCTCTAGTGCGCGTTCTCTCCGTTGCCGCCGCCTTGGTGGCGTTGCTCCTCGCATCCGGCACCTGCTTCGCAGCGGCGGCGTCTGCACGCACGGCGGTCGAGGTCCTTCAGCGCGCGGCGGCCGCCGAAGGCACACTCGCACCGGGCACGTACCGGATCGTTGTGAAGTCCGAGACCGGCGGGCTCGAGCGCACCCGCACCAGCTATCTGGACGGCGACGACTACGTCGCGCACGAGGTCGGCGGACCGTTCGTCATCTCCGACGGCAGCTATCGCGGGCGCGCCTGGACGCAAGACGAGAACGGCATCGTCAGCTTTCCTAGCGGCTTTGCGGATCGCGAAGATCCGAACGCGCGGGCGCTCGCGCATCCGGAGGATCCGCGCAACGCCGTCGGCATCATCGGTGCCGGCGCCGCCGGGCCGATGATCGCGATCGAGCTCGATCCGCCCGACGGGAACCACGAAGTCCGCTACTACGACGCTACCACCTATCTGCTGATGCGCGACGTCGTCGACGGCAAGGACGGGCTCACCCACATCGACGTCTACTCCGACTATCGCGACACGTTTGGCCAGATGCGCGCGTACCGTCACGCCTACAGCGACGGCCGTCCCGAGAACGATTACAGGTCGACGGTCCAGACGTTCGCGCGCGCGGCACCGCCGTTGCCGGATATGCATCCGCCCGCGAGCCGCTCGCTCTTCACTTTTGCGTCGAACGCACCGATCATGCTACCGGCCAGGATGGACTCCGGGCGGATCATCGTCCGCGTGACCATCGCCGGGCGCGGCCTCGACTTCGGCGTCGATACCGGGTCGAGCGCGATGACCATCAACCCCGATGTCGCAAGCCAACTCGGGCTCGTCGCGTACGACAAGGCCAGCGCCAGCCTGGGCGGCTCGTACGGCGTCGCGCGGACGATCGTGCCGGAGATGCACATCGGCGGAGCGCGCCTCACCAACGTCGCGTTCTCGGAAGTCGCCGTATCGGACTCCACCTCCGACGCGAAGATCGTCGGGTTGCTCGGGCACGACTTCTTCGCCAGCGGCGTCTTCGCGATCGACTTCAAACACCAGATGCTCGCCGTCTACCCGCCCGGCACGGCGCCACTCGCCGATCCGGCGTTGCACAAGATCCCGATCGAGACCGACGAAGGCATACCGCGCGTACCGGTTAGCTTCGAAGGCGTGACCGGGCACTTCGTACTCGACACGGGCGCCGGCAATACGGTCGCCTACCAGCACTTCTACAACCGACTCCCAAGCAGCACCGTGCTCCCCGGCACCTGGACGCTCCGGCTGGTCGGCGGCACCGTCAAGGCGGTCGAGTATCAGGTCGACGATCGCAACTTCGGCGGGATCGTCGTGAAGGACGTACCGCTGATCGTTCCGCAGTCCGCGCTCGGCGAGATCCCCGGCTACGACGGCCTGCTCGGCCGCGACGCCCTCTCGTCGCTCATGCTCTACCTCGACTATGCGAACGGCGCGGTCTATATCAAAGGGACGGGCACAACGCCGTAGAGGTCGTCACCGCTCCCGGCCCTAAGGGCGGATGATGAAACGCTTGCTTACCCTCTGCGCCGTCGCCTTGATCGCCGGCTCCTTCGGTACCGCCGCGGCTGCCGAGAACAATCCGTTCGAAGTCCTCAACGGCTTTCCGGCCTACGCCACCCTGCGTACGTCGCACGCCCCGATCGAGGCAAGCATCATGGGCGCGACGTCGCTCTTCTACGAGATCGAGGTCGTCAACGGCTACCGCCT
>JBEPVY010000030.1:0-20474 GCA_041690835.1 Vulcanimicrobiota bacterium
ACTGCAACGTCCCGCCGATCAGCGGCGCGACGATTCCGCCCGGGGGGCCGACGCCTACGCCGAGCCCGACGCCGAGCCCGACGCCGATCCCGACCCCCGTGCCGCTGCTCTCGTGCAACCAGAGTGCGGCTTCGATTCCTCTCGGAGCGGCGCTCGCGCCGTTCGCCTTGCTGGCGGGATCGACCATCACGAACGTCGGCAACACGCTTGTGACGTTCGCTCCGGGCGCCACGACCGGAGCGTTCAACGACGATCTGGTCGGGGTATCGCCCGGGACGGCCGTGACCGGCTTCTATCCGCCCGGCACGGTGACCGACGGTGTGAACGCTATCTATGCGGCCGGCTACAACACGAACGCCGCGGTTCCGCTAGCGGCGCAGACCGCGCTGATCGCCGCAAACCTCCTCGTCGCCGCGAAGCCGACGACCACGACGTTTGCCGGCGGAACCGATCTGGCCACGGCCAGCGTACCGGGGCACCCGACGGGCACGCTGCCTCCGGGCGTCTACGGCTCGGCGTCGACACTCAGCATCATGTCCGGGAATCTCACGCTCGACGGCGGCGGCGACCCGCAAAGCGTGTTCGTCTTCAAGGTCGGTTCGGCATTGACGACGACGCTCGGCGGGGCCGCGTCGGGCAACGTGCTGCTGACCGGCGGCGCGACCCCTTGCAACATCTACTGGCAGGTCGGAAGCTCGGCGGTTCTCGGCGGAGCGACCTTCAACGGCGACGTGCTGGCGAATCAGTCGGTCACGATCAACGCCTCGATCTTCAACGGTCGTGCGTTGGCGACCGTCGGCGCCGTCTCCATCCCGGTGGCGGGCGGGTCGCTGATCACGAATCCCGGCGGTCAGTAGCGGCTAGCGACCTTCTAGAGCGGCCCGAAGCGGGTCGAGAAGGCTGCCGTACGCGCTCGCACTGTCGAGCGACGAGCGATAGATCGAGCGCCGCACTTGTGCGGCGCTCGCCGTCTTCACGGGCCGCTTCGTCTCGTGGAACGCGAGGCAACGATCGTCCCACGGCAAGCCACAGTATGCGACGATGCGACGCGCCTCACGTTCGAGATCGCCGACGATGTCCTCATAGTCGATCTCGAGCATCGCCCCCGGTGGTAGCACCGCGCGCCAGTGCTCCATCAACCGCTCGTAGCCTCGATAGTAGCGCCCGAGTTCGCTTAGGTCATACGTATACGCGAGCGCGCCTTCGGAGAACGAGTTGGCGAAGCACGAGAGACACGTCTGGATCGGATCGCGGCGCACGTGGATCATGTGCGCATAAGGCAACGCAAGGCGGATCAACCCCGCGTACCGGAAGTTCGCCGGCATCTTATCGGTGACGCGGCGCACGTCGGCCGGTGCGGTCTTCGCGAGTTCCGCGCAATAGCGCTCGCCGATCGCGTAGGGTAGAACGGCGTCGCCGCGGAGCAGTTCGTTCGCGACATCCTCGAAGAGCGTGAGCTCGCCCGCCGCGTACACGTCGGGGTGACTCGCGAGGATCTGTTCCACGAGCGTCGTGCCCGAGCGCGGCATGCCGAAGATGAAGACGGGTTGCACTCCCGCGTAGCCATCTCCGCGTTGCATACGCATATACGCCGCATCGAAGACCTCGGCGATGTCGTCGAGCGCCTTGAGGGTCGCGACCTCATCGTAAGCCCGAACGGAACGCGCCGCAGCGTTCGCAGTCGAGAGATACGTGAACGCTTGCTCCGGCTCACCACGTAGCGCCACGATCTTCCCGAGCGCGAAGTTCACTTCGATCTTCTGCCGCTCGGACAAGCCGTCTCGGGCGTCGAGCCCCTCGAGCGCGGCCACGTGTTCGGCGGTCACGGCACTCGGGTCGACTTCGGCGAGGTACCGGTAGCACTCGGCGCGCTCGGGAGCCAGGCGGATCGCTTCGAGGAAGGCCGGAGCCGCCTCGGCCACCCGGCCGGCCTCGACCAACGCGTTCCCGAGATCTGCCCACGCGCCATCGCAGGCGGGGTCGACCAGAATCGCTCGACGGAACTCGCCGATTCCCATCTCGGGGTCGCCCGAAGCGCTCCAGAGCGCCTTGCCGGTCTCGGCGTGGGTGGCCGCCAGGTTCTTGCGCGCCTCGAGGTAGCTCGGCGAGATCTCGACCGCCCGCTCGAAAGCCGCCTGGGCGGCCGCAAGGTCGCCTTGGGTCCGGTGGACCGCGCCGATGTTATTGAAGACGTCCGCCCGGTAGGGGTCGACCGCGAGCGCCCGCTCGAGATGGGCCAAGGCTTCGTCCCCACGATAGAGCGCCGCCAGGAGCGCTCCCACCTGGGCGTGCCCTTCGGCTGCGCCGGGATCCGCCTCGGCCGCCTGCCGCGCCAGCCCGAGCGCCTCCACAAGCCGCCCCTCGGCCGCCAGAGCGGCGCTACCCTCGTAAAAGTCCCGCATCAACTCCTAAAGTCCGGTGCTTGCTTGCCGAATCCTGGAGTAGAGGGTACGGATGCCCTTAATTGGACCGCGTCGACGGGTGCGGACCATCATGGAGGAACGGCTCGTGTCTCAGGGATTGAGTATCGCCAACAATTTGTTGGCCAACGGCGTCCAATATAATTTGGACAAGAATCAGGACGCGCTGAAGAATATCACGACGCAGTTATCGTCGGGATTGCGTATCAATTCTGCCGCCGACGATCCGTCGGGTCTGGCGATCGCCACCAATCTGCAGACCCAAGTCGACGCCTTCACGACCGCCGTACAGAACGTCCAGACCGCGAACAACGGCGCGCAGGTCGCGCTCGGCGCGCTCTCGACCGTGACCGACATCCTCCAGCGCATCCGCAGCCTTGCCGTCGAAGCATCCTCCGATATCAACAGCACGAGCGATCGCACCAACCTTCAATCCGAAGTCTCGCAGTTGCTGCTCGAGGTCAACCGGATCTCGCAGAACACCAGCTTCAACGGCCAGCCCCTGCTCGACGGGAGCCACGCGGGCTTCCAAGCCGAGACGGACGCGGTCGCGACGGTCACCGCAAATGCGGCCCTCGCAAGCAACGGCGGACTCGCCCAGGTCAACGGCGTGAACTCCGGCTTCCTGATCGCGAGCTATCACGGAGTGGTGGTCGGGGCCACCAACTTCTTCAACACGACGCCGAATACGGCCAATCCCGGCATCCAAGGTATCGGGACGGGCGAATCGACCGTCGACGGGACATTGCAACTACAGGTCGTCAATACGGGCGTCTCGATCGCGGTACAAGAGACGTTCATCGAGAGCGCGACCGGATACGTCTGCGTGTCGTCGTCGCTCTTCGGTCCGGGCGCGGCGGCAGCCAACCGTAAGAACATCACCGGCAACTGGATCGGGAACTCGGCCGGCGGCTTCGACAATGTGGCGATCACGCTCGGCGCGATCACGACGGCAGACGTGGGCACGACCGCCTACATCAAGGTCAGTCAGAACGTCGCTGCGGTTACGAACCCGACGCACCCGGCCTTCAACTTCCAATCGGGCGCGAACGAAGGCGACACGATCCAGCTCGGGATCGCCGCGACCAACACGCAGACGCTGCGCGTCTCGAACATCAACCTTGCGATCTCCGCGGCCAGCAATCCGTCGATCGGGGCGGAGGATGCGATCGGTCAGATCGACATCGCGCTACGGACCGTGCTCCAACAACAGGCCGACCTCGGCGCCATCGTCGTCCGCCTGAACGAAGAGGCCAACAACGACAACGTCGCGGCCGTCAACCTGCAGGCGTCGGAATCGCAGATACGGGACCTCAACGTCGGATCGGCCACGACCGACTTCACGAGACTACAGATCCTCGTCCAGGTCGGAACGTCGGTGCTCGCACAGAGCAACTCGAACGCCCAATCGATCATCGGGCTGTTCAGGTAACCTCGAGACCGATACGAAAGAGAAAGAGCCGCGCGGATAACCGCGCGGCTCTCGTCGTTTCTGGTGGGCGATGACGGGCTCGAACCGCCGACATCCTGCATGTAAAGCAGGCGCTCTACCAACTGAGCTAATCGCCCTAAGGCCGCGTTCTTTCTCCATGCGGCTTGCTTGCCCCGTTTGCGCGCGGCGCTGGGGGGTATGTCAAACCTATGAGATTCCTGAGGGCCCGATGATTCCGACCTATCGAGCGACCTTCACCAACGAGCCACGGAACGTGGCGCTCGCTCGGAATGCCATCGCGTCGTTCGCGCGGCTCTGCGGCTTCGACGAGGAGGTCACCTCGGATATCAAGCTCGCGGCCGGCGAAGCGCTGAGCAACGCATCCGAGTACGGTCGTGGGCGGAAGAACGGCGGCTTCTCGGTCTCGTGTTCGTTCGACGATCTCGAACTACGGATCGAGATTCAGGACAGCGGCGCCGGCTTCGAAACGCCGAGCTTCGCCGACGATATCGCGCCGGACGAGCGCAACCGCGGTTTCGGGATCTTCATCATGCGCCGGTTGATGGACTCGGTGAACTACTCGAAGGGTGGAACGCGGGTGCGGCTCGTGCGGAATCTAGGTGTACCGAACCGTACGCCAGGCCCCCCAACCCATTCGCACCACCACCACCGTTAGGACCAGCGCGACCGCTGCCGCGACCAGCGGCGCGATGAAACCGAGTACGATCGTAACACCGGCGACCACATCTTCGAACAGGCTCACGAACGGATTGGCCATGCCGGCCGTCGCGACGGTCGACGTGCCACGGATCGCCGCCGAAGCGCCGGCCACGCCGAGCGCGTTCAGCGCGCCGAGCGCCATCAGCGCGATCAGCTCTCCGCCCGAGTGCGGATGGACCGCACCGCCGACGAGGATCGCGGCCGCGGCCGGCTTGACGACCAGGTTGACGGCGTGCAAGACGTGATCGACGACCGGGATCTTGTCCCCGATGAAGTCGACGATCGCGACCGCCACTAAGACGATCGTCACCGTCGTCGAGCCGAGCCAGAGAAACGCATCGGGGGCGTGCAACCAGTTGAAGTGGACGGCGACCGAGACGACCGCGAGCGTGAGCAGACCGCGCAATCCGGCACTGGTCGAGAGCGCGTACGCGAGCGCGTACTGAGCGGCTGCATCCATCGTAGCGGACCTCCTACGGCGTTTTAAGCGCGAGCTTCTTCTGCAATACCGAGAGCGCCGCGCGAAGTTGCGCGTCGTGGACCGGATCGCCGAAGCGGGCGTCTTTGTTCTCGTCGACGACGACGTCGGGCACGATGCCCTTCAGGTTGATGTCGCGGTTGGCGGGCGTCAGATAGTGGGCGATCGTGATCTTGATGGCGGAGCCGTCCGAAAGGCGCGTGACGTCCTGCATCACGCCTTTACCGAAGGTCTTGTTCCCGACCAGCAAGGCCACGCCGTCGTCTTGCAACGCGCCGGCCGCGATCTCCGATGCGGAGGCCGAATACTGATTGACCAACACCGTCATCGGGAGCGTGACCGTCGGCGCATCTTCGGCGTCGACCGTCTCCGGGGCCAGCCCACGCTGTTCGACGGTCAGCAACGGTTTGTTCGCGATGAAATGCTGTGCGATCAACACGGCCGAGCGCACGTATCCGCCACCGTTGTTGCGCAGGTCGACGACCAGCGCTTGCGCGCCGAGACTGCGAACGCGATCGAGCGCGGCGGAGAACTGATCGGGCGTCTCCTGGCCGAACGCGAAGATCGCCAGATACGCGACGTGATCGGGTAGCATCCGGTAGATCACGGTCGGCGGCGAGACCTGCGCGCGCACGATCGCGACCGGCGCGAGGGTCTTGCCCGCGCGCGCCGTGCCGACGCGCGCGATCGTCCCGGTCCGTCCGCGAAGGATCTTGGTGACGCCGTCTTGGGCCATGCCCTTGGTGCTGATGCCGTCGACCGAGACGAGATCGTCGCCGCTCTGGATGCCGGCGCGGTCGGCCGGCGTGCCCGGCACGACGTAGGCGGCCTGGATGAATCCGGTCGCGACGTCGGGCGCGACGATCACGCCGATGCCGGAGATCTTCTCCGGATCGAGCGCTTCGTCGAACTGCTTGAGTTCGTCGGGGGTGAAGAACTGGGTGTACTTGTCGCCCACGGCTCTCGCCATGCCGGCGATCGCGAAGTAGGATGCGTCGGTGGGCGTCACGTGCAGGCTGGTCGCCGCCGCGGCGATGGCGCCGTTCAGCCGGTCGAGCGCGACCCTGCGGTCGAGGTTGCGGAGGTCGGGCAGCGCGAGACGGACGCCCTTCTTGTGCGCCTGCGCCGCGAGGCCCGCAAGTGCACCGGCGAGGAGCACGCTCTCGTCGACCGGCTTGTAGTAGCTGGTCGCGAGCAGACGGTAACTCTCGCGTACGTTGAACGCGGCCGCGGCGGGCAACGTGTCGGCGCGCGCGATCGGGACCGCGAGACCGGCGAGCAGAGCGAGGGTGGCCAGGGCGGCCCGGATACGGTACGTCGTCATCGTGGGTCCTCTCTTCGGCCGGAAAAGCAAAACACCGCCGGGCATAGCCCAACGGTGGTCGCTTTCGCTCAAGGCTCTACGACCGCTCTGCAAAGCAAAGCGATCGAGAAGACGCCTACTTGGTGAACGAGAGAATTTTACCCTTGAGGACCGAGACGCGAATGTGATCGTTGGACTTCACTTGGTCGAAATGAACCGTCGGCGCTGCCGAGAGGGTCGCTTCGATGCCGCCCACCATGGCGACCGTCACGTGTGAGGCGTCGACGACTTTCTCTACGGTAACGCCGTACGTACCATCGGGAATCAACGACGCATCCACCATCGTGGCAAGGCATGCAATAGGGGTAGCCGCTGCGGCCACAAAGGCCGCTACTAAGAACATCTTCCGCATGCCCGGAGTGTACCAGGAATCAAGCCCTTTGATTAAGAGAAATGCCGCCAACTTTACCGAACCGTTACAAAAGGATGGGTCGGGTCCTCCGGGAACCGAGCGGGATGGTGCAACTCACCCCGTCGCTGGCGGACCTTCATGGCGACGCCCGGCGCGTTCTGGCCGACACGGCCGGCGCGTCGTTGCTCGACCTGGATGACGGGATTCTGTGCCTCGAGTTCCACTCGAAGGGCAACACCCTCGACGGCGATACGCTCACGATCGCCGAGCATGCGTTCGAGATCATTCCGGGCAATTATCGCGGGCTCGTGGTCGGCAATCAGGGCACCAACTTCTCGTTCGGAGCGAACCTGCGCTGGATCCTCGACCTGCTCGAATCGGTCGGCGACGATCGCGCGGCCTTCCGCCAGGCGGCGAAGCGCTTTCAGCGCGTAACCACCGGCGTACGCACCTGTCCGTTCCCGGTCGTAGCGGCGCCGTTCAATCTGACGGTCGGCGGCGCGCTCGAACTCACGATGTACTGCGATCGCGTTCAGGCCCACGCAGACGTGCGCGCGTTCTTGCCCGAAGCCGCGGTCGGCATACTGCCGGACCTGGGCGGCACGAGCGAACTCTACGCGCGCGCGATCGAACACTACGGCGTGGAACGGCCGGACCTCGCCTTGCGCCACGCGTTCGAGACGATCGTCTTCGCGAAACGCAGCAACGACGCCAAGAGCGCGCGCGACCTGCTCTTCCTCGGTCCATTCGATCGCGTCACGCGCGACCTGACCCTCTTGATCGCGGACGCGAAAGCCCGCGCGATCGCGCTCTCCAACGACTACGTGCCGGCTCGACAGCGGGCCGCGATCCCGGTGCTCGGCGAGATGGGCTTCGGTGCGGTCGACGCGCAAATCTCGGCGCGTGTAGCGAGCGGCGAGGCGAGCGAACACGACGCCCGGATCGCACGCGCGATCGCGACCATCATGACCGGCGGCGGCGGCCCGCCGCGCACCATCTCGCAGAACGAGATGCTCGATCTCGAGACCGAATGGTTCGAGTCGTTGATCTTCACACCCCAGACCCGCGAGCGCATGTTGCACATGCTGGCGACCGGCGAGGCGCTGCGGAACTAGGCTTGAGAATTCCCTGACAACTCGGGCCTAGGATGGCCCGCTTTGTCATCCCGAGCGTAGCGAAGCGTAGTCGAGGGACCGCCGCTAAGCACCGCCTTCGCCCGTCCCTCGACTACGCGCTTCGCGCTACGCTCGGGATGACAAGGGAGCCGCCTTCGCTCGCGACGAGGAGCCGCACACGCCCGTGAGACGAAACGGTGCCGTACTCGCGGTGACGAGAAGCGGTGCCGTACTCGCGGTGACGAGAAGCGGTGCGGGTACTCGCAGGGGCAAAGGGCGGCGCGTTCTTGCGGTTTATGCTATCTCGAACAGACCTGCGGCTCCCATGCCGCCGCCGATGCACATGGTGACGACGACGTATTTGACGCCGCGGCGTTTGCCTTCGATCAGGGCGTGCATCACCATGCGCGCGCCGCTCATACCGTAGGGATGGCCGATCGAGATGGCGCCGCCGTCGACGTTGAATATCTCGTTCGGAATGCCGAGCGTGTCGCGGCAGTAGACGGTCTGCACGGCGAACGCCTCGTTCAGCTCCCAGAGTCCGATGTCGTCCATCTTCAAGCCGTTGCGCTTGAGCAGTTCCGGCACGGCGAAGATCGGACCGATACCCATCTCGCCCGGTTCGCAACCGCGCGCGACGAACCCGCGGTAGATGCCGAGCGGTTGCAGGTTGCGCTGCTGCGCGACCTTGGCATCCATCAGCAACACGGCGGCCGCGCCGTCGGAGAGCTGCGATGAGTTGCCGGCGGTGATGGTGGTGTCGTCGACGCCCGGCACCGCCCCCTTGAGCGCGGTCAGGCCGGCCAAGGTCGTATCGGCGCGATTGCCTTCGTCCTTGGTCAGCAGTGCCCGCTCTTCGGTCACTACGCCGGTCTCTTTGTTCTGCACGAACTTCCACGACGGGAGCGCCACGATCTCCGCATCGAACCGGCCCGCGGCCTGCGCTGCGGCGGTGCGCTGCTGGCTCTGGAACGCGTACTCGTCCTGCGACTCGCGCGAGACCTTGTACTTCTTCGCGACGTTGTCGGCGGTGTAGAGCATCGGCATGTACACGTCCGGCGCATGGCGCAGGAGCCACTCCTCGGTATAGTGCTTCATGTTCAAATCGTTCTGCACCATCGAGACGCTCTCGAGACCGCCGGCCACGACGATATCCGAACCGTCGACGATCACCCGGTTCGCACCGGCCGCGATCGCATCCAGGCCGGACGCGCAGAAACGGCTGACGGTCGAGCCGGCGACGCCGACCGGACACCCGGCACGGAGCGCGCTGGTACGGCCGATGTTGTTGCCGGTCGCGCCCTCGGGCAGACCGCAACCGAGGACGACTTCGTCGACTTCGGCGGCATTCACGCCTGCGCGCTCGATCGCGTTGCGGACGACGTGTCCGCCGAGCGTCGCACCCGGCGTCATGTTGAAGGCACCGCGGAACGCGCGGCCGATCGGCGTGCGAGCGACCGAGACGATGACCGCCTCACGCATGGGACAACTCCTTGGCGGGGTTGAGATGATCGGCATACCACATCGGGCCGCCGCGGTGGGGTGGGAATCCGTAGCCGTAGACGTAGACGATGTCGACGTCACCGGGTCGAAGAGCCACGCCGTCCGCGACGAGCTCCTTGCCGCGGCTCGAGAGTGCGCCGATCAAGCGGTCGCGGATCTCCTCGTCGGTGTACGCGCGCGGCGCGATGCCGGCGGCCTTCGCCTCAGCGGCGTAGAGCGCTTCGATCTCCGGATCGCGGATCGCTTCGCGACCCTTGCCGACGGCCTTGTCGTACGTATAGTAGCCGGCCATCGTCTTCTGGCCGAGGCGCTTCTGCTCGACCAGCTTTTCGACGACGTGGGTGCGGCTCGTCACCAGATCCGGACGCGCCTTGCCGATGTGATAGCCGATATCGACGCCCGAGAGATCGCTCATCGCGAACGGTCCCATCGGGAAGCCGAACTTCTTCATGACCGCATCGATGCGCCACGGCGCGACGCCCTCTTCGGCGATCGCGTTGGCGGCACCGATGTAGTCGATCACCATGCGGTTGCCGATGAAGCCGAACGCATTGGCCGAGAGCACCGAGGTCTTGCGCAGCTTCTTGCCGATCGCGAAGGCCGTCGCGATGGTCTGCGGCGAGGTCGCCTTGCCGCGGACGATCTCGAGCAGCGGCATGATGTTGGCCGGCACGAAGAAGTGCAGGCCGACGAACTTATCCGGGCGCTTGGTGCACGCCGCCATCTCGTCGATGTCGAGCGTCGAGGTGTTGGTCGCGAGAATTCCCTCGGGCTTCACGATGCCGTCGAGCTTGGTGAAGACCTGCTTCTTCACGTCCATGCTCTCGAAGACGGCTTCGACCACGACGTCGGCATCCGCGAGTTCCGAATACTCTTCCGTGAACACGATCGACTGCGCGCGGCTCCAGGCCTCCTCTTGCGTGAGTTTGCCTTTCTGCACCTGATACATGAACATGCCGAAGACGGTCTGCTTGGCCTTCTCGACCGCCCCGTCGTTAGAGTCGACCACGACGACCGGAATGCCCGCGCTCGCAAACGCGATCGCGATGCCGGTGCCCATCGTACCGGCGCCGACGACGCCGGCCTTTGCCACCTTGAGCGGCTCCGCTGCGGCGAGACCGGGGATCTTGTTCAGTTCGCGCTCGGCGAAGAAGATGTGACGGAGGGCCGCCGATGGCTCGGAACGCACCAGCTCTTCGAACAACCGCGCTTCGCGCGCGATACCGAACGCCCATGGCAACGTGACGGCCGCTTCGACCGCATCGATCAGCTTGTGAGCGGCGAATCCGCCGTTCTCCTCCGGCGGCACCATCTTGTGCGCGGACGAGACCACGAACGGCGCGGCCTGCATGGGGATGCCCTTGCCGATGATCGCCTTCTTCTGCGAGACGCGGCGCTTCGGCTCGCTCGCGAGCGCCTTCTCGGCGAGCGCGACGGCGGCGTCCACGACGTTACCGTCGACAAGTTCGTCGAGCACGCCGAGCTTGAGCGCCTTGTCCGCCGGGTTGCTCGAGCCTTTGAGCATGAACTCGAGCGCCGCTTGCGCGCCGATCAGGCGCGGCAGTCGTTGCGTGCCGCCCGCGCCGGGCAGCAGGCCGAGTTTGATCTCCGGCAAGCCGACCTTCGAGGTTTTGGTCGCGATACGGTAGTCGCATGCGAGCGAGAGTTCGAGGCCGCCTCCGAGTGCGTTGCCGTCGATCGCGGCGACGTACGTCTTGGATCCGGCGTCGACCGCGGCGATCACGTCGCGTACCGACTTGGTCTCGGGCGTCGGCTCGGTGTTGAAGTCGTTCACGTCCGCGCCGCCGCTGAACAGTCCGTTCGCGCCGGTGAAGACGACCGCTTTCACGTTCGCGTCCGCTTCGGCAGCTTCGACGGCTTTGAGCAGCTCGGCCGAGTACGCGAACGAGAGCGCGTTCACCGGCGGATTGTCGAGGGTGAGGACGCGGATCGCGCCGCGGTCTTCCACTACCACCCGGAGTCCTGAGCCTGTCGAAGAATGCACTACGCGCTCACCGTCATCTTACGGTCGAGGTCGTACTGCGCTTCGGTGACCGTCATCACGTCGCCGGCGCCGTCGATGATCTGACGCTTGAGCCAGGCGCCTTGGGTTAGCACGTGAGTCGCGTAGAACTTCGCGGTCGCGATCTTGGTCTTGTAGAACTCGCCGTCCGGGCCGCCGGTCTTGCCTTTGGCGATCTGCGCGGCGCGCGCCATCTGCCAACCGGCCGCCGTGATGCCCCAGAGCTTGAGATAGGGTACCGAACACGCGAACGCCTTGCGCAGGTCGCCCATCGCATTCATGCCGATCCACTGCGAGGTCTCGGCGAGCGCGGCCAGGCTCTTGCCGAACGCATCTGCGATCGGCTTGAGCTCGTCGTCGCCTTCGAGCGTTTTTGCGAACGCTTGCATCTGTTTGAGGATCGTGGTCGCGGTCGCACCCATGTCGCGGATCAGCTTGCGGCCGACCAGGTCGAGCGCCTGGATGCCGGTCGTGCCTTCGTAGATGGTGGTGATGCGGACGTCGCGATACTGCTGCGCGATCCCGGTCTCTTCGATGTAGCCCATGCCGCCGAAGACCTGGAGCGCGGTCGAGCAGACCTCTTGCGCGGTCTCGGTGCACCAGGCTTTGACGATCGGGATCATCAGTTCGATGAACGCCTTATGCTCCTTGCGCACCTTTTCGTCGGGATGCTTGTGCGCGTAGTCGAGCGAGGCGGCGGTCACGTACGAGAGCGCGCGCATCGCTTCGATCTGCGACTTCATGCTCATCAGCATGCGGCGCACGTCGGGATGTTCGATGATCCGGACCGACTGCGGGTTGCGCGCGGCCGAATCGCGGCTCTGGACGCGCTCCTTGGCGTACTCGAGCGCGTGCTGATACGCGCGATCGGCGATCGCCAAGCCCTGCACGCCGACGCTGAAGCGCGCGGCGTTCATCATGATGAACATGTACTCGAGGCCGCGGTTCGCCTCGCCGACCAGATAGCCGACGGCGCCCTTCGACTTCTCGCCCAAGTTCATGGTGCAGGTCGGGTTGCCATTGATGCCGAGCTTGTGCTCGATCGAGGCGCAGACCACGTCGTTGCGTTCGCCGAGCGAGCCGTCCGCGTTGACGTTGACCTTCGGCACGATGAAGAGCGAGATGCCCTTGGTGCCTTCGGGTGCGTCCGGCAGACGCGCGAGCACCAGGTGGATGATGTTCTCGGCCATGTCGTGCTCGCCGAACGTGATGAAGATCTTGGATCCGGTGACCAGATAGTGGTCCCCGTCGGGAACCGCTTTGGTGCGGACCTGTGCCAGATCCGATCCGGCCTGCGGTTCGGTCAGACACATCGTGCCGGTCCATTTACCGCTCACGAGATTCGGGATGTAGCGCTTCTTCTGTTCGTCCGAGCCGCAGAGTTCGATCGCTTCGATCGCGCCCTGGTTGAGCAAGGGGCCGTTGGCGAATCCGACGTTCGCGCCGTTCCACATCTCGAGCGTCGGCCCGAGCATCAACTGCGGCAAGCCCTGCCCGCCGTACTCCTCGGGAACCGGCAGCCCGATCCAGCCCGCGCCCGCGAACTGCTTATACGCTTCCTTGAACCCGGTCGGCGTCTTGACGTCGCCGTTATCGAACGTGCAGCCTTCCTTATCACCGACGCGATTGAGCGGATCGAGCACGCCGGTGGCAAAGGCGGCTGCCTCTTCGAGAATCGAGTCGACCACGTCGAGCGTGTCGCCGTAACCGGGGAGCTTGGCGACGTCCGCGATGCCAGCCAGCTCGTTCAGTACGAACTGCATATCGCGCAGGGGGGCTTGGTAGCTGCTCATGGTCGATTCTCCGGGCGGGTGGATATGATATTTTTAATATACTCCGCCAGGGCCGACCCGGCAAGAGTCTTCACAGGGGGCCTTACATCTTAGGTGGCACGATAGCTGCATGACGAACAAGGCCTCCCTTCTTTTAGCGGCGCTGCTGGTTATCCCGGCCGCCGCGATAGCGCAAACCACGCCATCGGCGACCCCTATGGGAGCTCCGTCGGCACCGACCACCCCGACCGGGCAACCCATGCGCCACCACATGACTTGGTCTCCGGCCGACATGGCGCAGTTGAAGGCCGATATGGCCAAGCTGAGAGCCGAGATGGCGCAGGAGCAGGCCGCGCATAAAGCGACCCGCGCCAAGATCCTGGCGGCGCTCACCCCGGCTCACAAGGCGTATCTCGCGAACCTGGTCGGCCAGCTCGCAGTCGCGGCCAATCCCGATCTCGACGCAGCGACCGCCAAGCTCGACAAGGTCTTGACGGCTTCCGAGAAGTCGAAGATCATCGCGATCCACTCCGCGGCGATGGCGCAGATGCTGAGCCAGATGAAGACGATGATGCCGCCGAACATGGGTCCGGCCGGCGGCGACATGCGATTCAAGCGCGTGACGATCACCGCGAACGGCAACGACACCGAGACGACCATGACCACGAATTCGTCCGGGTCGGTGGCGGGCGGACCGCACCGCGTGACGATGTTCGCACCGGATGACGGGCACATGATGAAGCGCATGCATCGTGCCATGACCGCAGGCGAAATCCTCATGCATCTGGCCGGCGGCGCCGCCGCGCCGATGATGTTGCGTACCGATTCGTTCGGCCCGATGCCGTTCCGTCACCCGCACCCGATGATGCCGCCGCTCGGGCCGCCGGTGCCGGCGACCGCGCCGGTCGCGCCGGTCACCCCGGCGCCGCAAGCGACTCCGTAGATCTTAGGGGGCCGGCGCGGTCGCCGCGTCGGTCCCGAAGAGGTAGTGGGTCATCCGCACGAGCGAGAAGACGGCCACCACGCAGATGCCCGTGAATACCCATCCCTGCATCATGTTGCCGAACAGAAATGCGCCGGCACCGAACAGCGCGCAGTAGATCGCCGCAACGCCGGCGACCCATGCGCCGAACGCCAATCCGAGATTATCCGGCGATTGCGCCAGGCCGTGTGCAGCGCGCAGCTTCGCCCAACCCGGGCCGGCCGGCCGGACTGTGTTGTAGAACGAGACCAATTTCTCTTCATCGACCGGCTTCGTGAGGAACGTCGCGAGGAGCCAAACGACCGTCGTGATGCCGACGGTTAGGATCAGCTCCCAGTTCGGACCGATCCCCGTATTCACGAAATGGAACGTGGTCGCGACGACAAACGACGAGATCATCGCGGCGATCTCCGTCCAAGCGTTGACGCGCCACCAGAACCAACGCAGCAGGTAGACCAGGCCCGTGCCCGCGCCGATATTGAGCAAGATATGGAACGCGTCGCTGGCCGTGCGTAGACCGAGCGTCACAAAGATCGCGCAGATCATGATCCCGATCGTGACCAGGCGACCGACCAAGACGTAATGCTTCTCGGTGCGACCCGGTGCCATGAAGCGTCCGTAAAGATCGTGGACGAGATACGACGTGCCCCAGTTCAAGTGGGTTTCCAACGTCGAGCGACAGGCCGCGAACAGACCGGCGACCATGAATCCGGCGAAGCCGGCCGGCAAGAAGATGAGCATCGCCGGATAGCCGACGTCATCGCCGAGCAGATCTTTTGGAATCCCGGGAAAGTGTTGCGCGATCGACGCGACGTCCGGATAGACGATCGTCGATGCCAGCGCCACCAGTATCCACGGCCACGGTCGCAACGCATAGTGTGCGGCCTGGAAAAAGAACGTGCCGAAGACCGAGTCCTTCTCGGTCTTCGCCGCAAGCATTCGTTGCGCGACGTAACTGCCACCGCCCGGTTCGCTACCGGGATACCAGGTCGACCACCACTGCACCGTGAGCGGAATGATGAAGACGGCGACCGCGGCTGGCCAATCGTGCTGAAAGTCCGGTAGCACGCCGAGCCATTGCGGATGGGCGGCCTGGATGTGCCCGAGCAGCCCTTGCAAGCCACCCACGCCCGGAGCGTGAAGGGCGAAGAACGCGGCCGCAAACGCGCTGGTGATCGTGATGCAGAACTGGATCATGTCGGTCACCATTACGCCCCATAGGCCCGACATCGAGGCGAAGATCACCGGGAATATCCCGACGACGAGCAGCGTTATCCACTCCGGAGTACCGAACAAAACGCTCGCGATCTTCGCAGCCGCAAGCAAGACCGTTCCGAGGATGATGCAATTGAAGACCAGGCCCAGATAGACGGCGCGGAACCCACGCACGGCCTTCGCCTCGGCTCCGGAATAGCGGAGCTCGTAGAATTCGAGATCCGTCATGACGCCACTGCGGCGCCACAGACGCGCGTAGAAGAACACCGTGCCGATGCCGATCAGCAAGAACGCCCACCACTGCCAGTTGCCGCTCACGCCGTTCTGACGAACGATGTTCGTGACCAGGTTCGGGGTGTCGGTGCTGAAGGTGGTCGCGACCAGCGAGACGCCGATCAGCCACCACGGCGCTTGGCGTCCGGCTGCGAAGAACTCCGAGGTGTTCTTCCCCGCTCGCCGCGCCAGCATGATCGCGGGCACGAACATGATGAGGACCGAGACGACGATGATGACCCAGTCAAGCGTGGTCAGATGCACGGGCTACCCTCCAGCAGTTGCCCGAGATTCAGCCGCAACGCGCCGGAAAACCTGTGCGCCCTCTCGAAATGCGCGGGATGACGATTGCAGAGCTTAACGGCCTGGATCGCGACGCTTTCGTCGCGGCGGTCGGCTTCGCGTTCGAGCACTCGCCCTGGATCGCCGAAGCCGCATGGCCGCAGCGACCGTTCGAGAGCGTCGACGCGCTCCACATCGCCATGCTCGCCGTCCTCGACGCGGCCCCCGACGATCGCAAGGTCGGTCTGATCGAGGCGCATCCGGACCTGGCAGGCAAGGTGGCTCGCGAGGGCCGGCTGACGGCCTCCTCGACCGGCGAGCAGGCCTCGGCCGGGCTCGACCGGCTCTCGGACGACGACGTGACGCGTTTCGACCGGCAGAACCGCGCCTATCGCGAGCGCTTCGCGTTCCCGTTCGTCATCTGCGCGCGCGAGCACGACACCGCCTCCATCCTGGCCGCCCTCCAAGCGCGCGGCGGCAACGACCGCGCGACCGAGATCGAAACCGCCCTACGCGAGATCGGCAAGATCGCGCACCTCCGCTTACTCGACGCCGTAAAGGCCCACTAGCTGATGCTTCCCTACGCCCTGGATTGGCTCAACCTGCTCGTCCGCTGGTTCCACTTCGTCGCCGGTATCTCGTGGATCGGCGCCTCGTTCTTTTTCATCTGGCTCGACAACCATCTGGTCAGGCCGGCGGACGCGACGGACGAGACCAACGGCGTGAGCGGCGAGCTCTGGAGCGTCCACGGCGGCGGATTCTATCACAATCAGAAGTATCTGACCGGCCCGAAGAGCGAGCCGCTCACCGAACATCTGCACTGGTTCAAGTGGGAAGCCTACTCGACGTGGATCTCGGGCATGGCGATGCTCGCGCTGATCTACTGGGTCGGCGCGGATACGTTCCTGATCGATAAGAGCGTGATGGCGCTCACGCCCGCGATCGCGATCGCGATCAGCATCGCATCGCTGATCCTCGGCTGGCTCGTCTACGACGTGCTCTGTCGGCTGCTCGGCAGCAATCCGCGGGTGCTGGCGATCGCGATCTCGATCTTCTTGCTGGCTGCCGACTGGGGACTGTTCCACATCTTCGGCGCGCGCGCGGCCTACATCCACGTCGGCGCGATCATCGGCACGATCATGGTCGCCAACGTCTTCTTCGTGATCATCCCGGGTCAGAAGAAGATGCTCGCGCAGATCCGCGCCGGGCAACAGCCCGATCCGCGCCCCGGCCAGCTCGGCAAGATCCGGTCGGTGCACAACACCTACCTGACGTTGCCCGTGCTCTTCATCATGATCAGCAACCACTACCCGATGACGTATCAGAACGCGAATGGCTGGCTCGTGCTGGCGGCGATCTCCGTCGCGGGCGTACTGGTCCGGTACTTCTTCGTCCTCACGCACAAGCAGAAGATGGTGATCGGGTTGCCGATCGCGGCGGCGGCGGTCCTGTTGATCACCGCGATCGCGATCGCGCCGCACGAGAGCGCGACCGCTGCCAATGCGCCGGCGGTGCCGTTCGCGACGGTCAGTACGATCGTCACGCAACGGTGCGCGGCCTGCCACGCCGCCCATCCGACCGAGGCCGGCTTCGCGAGCGCACCCGCCGGCGTGCTGCTCGACACGCCCGCGGGCATCGCGCAGAACGCGCCGCGTATCAAGATGCAGGCGATCGATTCGCACGCGATGCCGCTCGGGAACATCACGCATATGACCGATGCGGAGCGCGTCACGCTCGGCACCTGGATCCAACAAGGAGCCCACACCTAGATGACGCTCTCCACCCACGTGCTCGACATCGCGCTCGGCCTGCCCGCCGCCGGCATCAAGGTCACCCTCTCGCTGATCGCAGGGACCACGCGCGTCGATCTGGCGAGCGGCACGACCAACGACGACGGCCGCATCCCGGCGCCGTTCGGCGACGAACTGCAGACCGGCGAGTACGAAATCATCTTCAAAGTCGGAGCGTACTACAAAGCGAAAGGGACCCCGTCGTTCTACGACGAGATCCCCGTGCGTTTCATCGCTTCCGAAGCGCGTCACTATCACGTGCCGCTGCTTCTCTCGCCGTTCGGTTACTCGACCTACCGCGGCAGCTAGGGTTTACCCCTCGGCTGCTTTATATGCGGCCCAGCCGCCGTATTTGCTGACGTCGGGCCAGTTGTTCTTCTCGACGAGCTCTTTCGGATAGAGCATCGCGTGGGCTTTGCTGCCGTCGGCCAGATCGACTTCGGTCTCGTAGAGATCCGGCGGTTCGCCGGCCATCAGCGAGGCGTATTGCTCTTCGCCGAGTTCGTACAACTCGCCGAGGATCGAGATGCCGTCGCTCTCGACTTCATAGATGCCGGGATGCCAGCCGTCCTTGACGGAGTACAGACGATACTTCGCCGCGGTGCTGACCGGGCCGACGAGATATGCGTCTTGGAGATTCGGGTGATCCGGCTGACCGGTCAGGGCCGAGCCACAGATAAAAAATCGCTTCATTCGCGCCCTTTCGCGCCGAGCGATGCGTCGACCTCGACCAGCGCTGCGGCCAGGGCCTCGACGCCGAGTTCTAGGTCCGCATCGGAGGTGCGCTCCTCGGCGACGTGGCTGCGCCCGCCGATGCTGGGAACGAAGATCATCGCGGTCGGCACGACCGTGCCGAGGCTCATGGCGTCGTGGCCGGCGCCGCTCGGGCAGTCGATCGCGGGGCGGTTCAGCGCCACCGCTACGCGGTGGATGGCGGCTTGAAGCTCGGGCGTCATCGGGGTCGGTTTGCGCCGCTCGAAGGCCTCGACCTCGACCGTGACGCCGCGCTTCTTCGAGACCGCAGCGACCGCGTCGTGGAAAGCGCGCTCGATCGCATCGAGCGAGGCATCCTCAGGTGCGCGCAGATCGAGCGAGAAAGTGACCGAGCCCGGTACCACGTTCGTGCCGTTCGGCTCGACCACGATCCGTCCGACGGTCGCGACCGCATCCCGTTCCTTTCGCGCGGCGACGTCGAGTGCGATCACCAACTCCGAGGCCGCGCAGAGCGCATCGGCGCGCATGCGCATCGGCACGGTACCGGCGTGACCGCTCACGCCGGTGACGGTCGCACGAAGCCGGCGCTGGCCGAAGATCGCGGTGACGACGCCCAGGGAGACGCCCGCCTCTTCGAGGATCGGCCCTTGTTCGACGTGGAGTTCGAGGTAGGCGGCGACGTCGCGGTTCGCGCGCATCGGAACGCCCGGGAGCAACCCGCCGTCGCTCGAGGCAAGCGCGTCGCGCAGCGAGACGCCGTCGTCCGCGACGATCGCGAGTGCCTCGTCGGCGCTCTTGATCCCGACGAACACCGAACTTCCGAGGCAGCCGAGCGGAAAACGCGAGCCTTCCTCGCCGACCCAGGCGACGGCTTCGATCGGATGCCGCGTCTTCGCGCCACGCGCTTCGAGCAATTCGAGCGCGCAGATGCTCCCGACCACGCCGTAGGCGCCGTCGTAGGCGCCGCCGGTCTTGACGGTATCCAGATGCGAGCCGGTGAGGATCGGTTTGAGTCCCGGCTCCGTGCCTTCGCGACGGACATACACGTTGCCCACGGCGTCTTGCGCGAGCGAGAAGCCGGCCGCGCGTGCCCAACCCGCGAACAGATCGCGCGCGGCGCGTTCTTGCGGCGAGGCGAGCGGACGATCGATGCCGGCTTCGTAGGCGCCGAGCTTCGCGAGTTCGGCGAGGCGGGCGATGACATTGGTAGATGCGTTCATTTCGGTGAGTGATTCTTTATCCAGTGATGTGCGATATCGATGCGACGGCAGACCCAGACGTCGTCGTGTTTGAGAACGTGGTCGAGAAAACGCCCGAGCGCGGCCGCACGACCGGGGCGACCGGCCAGGCGCGTGTGCAGACCGATCGACATCATCTTCGGCTGCGTCAGCCCTTCCGCATAGAGCACGTCGAAGGCGTCGCGCATGTATTCGAAGTAGCCCGACGGCGCCGAGAAGCCCGGCGCGACCGAGAACTTCATGTCGTTCACGTCGAGCGTGTACGGGATCACGAGATGATCCTTGCCCGACTCCTTGACCCAGTACGGCAGATCGTCGTTATAGGCGTCCGAGTCGTATAGGAAGCCGCCCTCTTCGACCACCAGGCGGCGCGTGTTCTCGCTGGGCGCGTAGCGACAGTACCAGCCGTAGGGGCGTTCGCCGATCGTCCGCGATATCGATTCGACCGCGATCCGCATCTGCTCGCGCTCTTCTTCTTCGGACATATCCTGGAAGCCGACCCAACGATTGCCGTGCGAACAGACCTCGTGGCCGGCTTCGCGGATCGCGCGCGCGGCCTCGGGATTCCGCTCCAACGCGAGTGCCGCGCCGAAGACCGTCACCTTGAGATCGCGTTCTGCGAACATGCGCATCAGCCGCCAGAAGCCCGCGCGCGAGCCGTACTCATAGACCGACTCGACGATCAGATCGCGCTTGCCCGGCCCGAGCGTCGCGCCCGGGACCTCGGTCAGATACTGCTCGGAGATCCCGTCGCCGTCGGGAATCGAATACTCCGATCCCTCTTCGTAGTTCATGACGATCT